>JAZKDL010000445.1:0-2135 GCA_040387575.1 Pseudomonadota bacterium | reverse complement strand
GTTCGAGCTCGCGCTCCTTGAGCATCGCCTCGTATTCGTTGGTCACGACCAGCCGGAGACGGGCGAAAAGCGCCACGACGTTGATTGCAAACGCGACGTAGAAGGTGTAACGCCAGCCCCAGTCGAGGAAATCGGCGACCGACAGATTGGCGTGCAGGAACAGGAACAGGCCGGCGGCGATGATGAAACCGATGGGAGCGCCGAGCTGCGGAATCATCGCGTACCAGCCGCGGCGCTTTTCTGGCGCGTTCAGCGCCAGCAGCGACGGCAGGCCGTCCCACGAACCGCCGAGCGCGATACCCTGCATGAAGCGCAGCACCGACAGGAGCACGATCGATGCGAAGCCGATGTTCGCGTAGCCGGGCAGGAAGGCGATGCCGGCCGTCGAGAAGCCCAGCAGGAAAAGCGAGATCGTCAGCTTTGCGCCACGGCCCCAGCGATTCTGGATCGCCATGAAAGAAATCGTGCCGATCGGCCGGGCAATGAATGCAAAGGAAAAGATCAGGAAGGCCCAGAGCGTGCCTTCGAGCCGGTTGGTGAATGGGAAGAACACCGCCGGAAACACCAGCACCGACGCAATGCCGTAGACGAAGAAGTCGAAATACTCGGAAGCCCGGCCGATGATCACGCCGACGGCGATTTCACTGGGTGCAACACCGGAATGGTCTGCGGTGGTCAGGCGGACGTCGCGTTCCATCTGGGTTGTGGAGGGTTCGGCGTAGGACTCGCTGAACGTTGTGCTGGACATCGGTTTCTCCCGTGACTATCGTGTCGCTCTTCGTTTGGTACCTCGCAAGCGTCTCATCCGTGTCGAGACCTTGCTGTAGGACAAAACGTCCAATCGCCTTTCGCGGCAAGTGAACGTAAATTCTGCACGTTTCCGTCTACGCTTTCCATCCTGGCATGCCCTCCCTCAAGTCCCTCCGCGGTCTGCTTATGATTCCCGCTGCCGCGTTGCTCGCAGGCTGCAGCGGCGTGGTCATGAATCCCTCCGGCGACATCGCGATGCAGCAGCGCGATCTGATCCTGATCTCCACCGTGCTGATGCTGCTGATCATCATCCCGGTGATCGTGCTGACTTTCGTGTTCGCCTGGCGCTACCGCAAGGCCGCCAACAACCCCGACTACGCACCCGACTGGGACCACTCGACCCAGCTCGAACTGGTGATCTGGGCCGCACCGCTGCTGATCATCATCGCGCTGGGCGCGCTGACCTGGATCAGCACCCACACGCTCGACCCGTACCGCACACTCGACCGCCTGGACGCCGAACGCGAAATGCCGGCCGACGCCAAGCCGCTGGTGGTCGAAGTGGTGGCGCTCGACTGGAAGTGGCTGTTCTTCTATCCGGAACAGGGCATTGCGACGGTGAACGAACTGGCTGCGCCGGTCGACCGCCCGATCACCTTCAAGATCACGGCCTCGACGGTCATGAACTCCTTCTTCATTCCGGCGCTGGCTGGCCAGATCTACGCGATGCCCGGCATGGAAACCAAGCTCCACGCGGTGATCAACAAGCCGGGCGAGTTCGAAGGCTTCTCGGCCAACTACAGCGGCGCCGGCTTCTCCGGCATGCGCTTCAAGTTCCATGGACTGAGCGATGGCGACTTCGACAAGTGGGTCGCCAACATCAAGACGCAGGGCAGCCCGCTCAATCGCGACGGCTACCTGAAGCTCGAGAAACCCAGCGAACGTGAGCCGGTGCGCCGCTATGCCAGCGTGTCCGCCGGGCTCTACGACGCGATCCTGAACCGCTGCGTCGAGAGCAACAAGATGTGCATGAAGGACATGATGGCGATCGATGCGACCGGCGGCCTCGGCATGCCGGGCGCGCACAACATCGCCACGCTCGACAAGGCCACGCGCGAACGCATTGGTCCGGACGGCCGGCCGCAACGCAATTACGTCGGCGCGATGTGCAGCGTCAACGACCCGCCGGAAGCGCTGGACCAGCCCATCGAACGGGCGATGTAAGAACAAAAGAACAAGCTCCAGCGCGCGCTTCAGCGATACCAGCCACGCACCCGCTGCCACGGCGCCGTCATCGGCGCCGACCCATTTTTGCTACCCGGACCCATGATGTTCGATCACCTCGACCTTACGAAGCTCATCTTCGGCCGCCTCTCCTGGGAGGC
>JAZKDL010000444.1:0-7770 GCA_040387575.1 Pseudomonadota bacterium | reverse complement strand
CTTCGTGGCCGACGCGGTTCATGCCGTCGTTCCAGTCGCCGGTGCCCATCAGCGGAAGGCCGTGCGCGCCGTGCGTCAGGCTGTGGTCGATGGCGCGTGCAGCGTGTTCGTAAAGGCTTGCTTGTTGCGTGCTGGTCTGCGGCGGGTAGTAGGCGTCTTCCGCGCCTGCGGGGATCTGCGGGCCGTCGATGAAGGGCACATCGTGGTCCAGCACCGACGCGTCGCCCGTCACCTCGACGTAGTGCGCGGCGGCATAGGGCAGCCACAGGAGATCGTCGGAGAAATGCGTGCGCACGCCTGCGCCGCCAGGCATGTGCCACCAGTGCTGGACGTCGCCTTCGGGGAACTGGCGCGCCGCGTTGACCAGGATCTGGTCGCGCAGCCGCATCGGATCGGTCAGCGCGAAGGCCATCGCGTCCTGCAACTGGTCGCGGAAACCGAAGGCGCCACCCGCCTGATAGAAGCCGGCCTTCGACCAGAGCCGGCAGACCAGCGTCTGGTAGACGAGCCAGCGGTTGACCATCGCGTCGAACAGCGGATCGGGCGTGCGCACCTGCACCCGGCCGAGGAGTTCGTCCCAGAACGCGCGAGCACTTGCCAACGCCTCGGCGGTGTCGCGCTGCGTCCATCGGCGTGCGAGCTGCGCCGCAGCGTCGGCGTCGTCCGCGTGGCCCAGCATGAACGTGAAGCTGGCCTGCTGGCCTGCAGCCAGACGGAGCTCGCCAGCCACAGCGGCACAGGCATCGAGTCCATTGCCTGCGCGCTCGCCCAGCGTGTCGGGCAATTCGACGGCGCCGCGACCTGCGAAGAATTCGCTGCGGTCGCAGGTCCATTGCATCGGTCCGTCGATGCCGACGAGCTGCACGAAGCCGGTGCTGCCGCCAAAGCCGGCACTCGATTCGCGCTGCTGGCCGAACACAGCGGGCAGGTCGGGGACTTTCCAGGTGTTGACGGTGCGGCGTTCGCCGCGTGCCGCGCCCAGTTGCCACTCGATCATTGCGGCTGCGCGCAGCCGTCGCGCACCTGCGCCGTCGTTGCGCACGGTCACCCGCACGAGCTTCAGCCGCTCATTCCTGTCGGCAAAGAAGGTGGTTTCGAGCAGCAGGCCGCCCTGCACGCATTCGAAGCGGGTGTAGCCCTGGCCGTGGTGCACGCGGTGGCGCACCGCGCTTGCGCCGCGGCTGGCGGGCGTCAGCGGCAACAGCTCGCGGGTGTCCAGGTCCTGCAGCAGGTAGTGCTCGAAGGCCGGGTCCTGCACCGGGTCGTTCGACCACGGCGTGACCTGGTGCATCCGGCTGTTGACCGCCCAGGTGTAGCCGGTACCGGCTTCCGAGACCTGGAAGCCGAAGGACGCGTTGGCGATCACGTTGACCCAGGGTTTCGCGGTGCGCCGGTCGGCGCTCACCTCGAAGCGGAACTCGCCGCTGGCTGCGTCGAAGTGACCTTGCGGCGCTGACAGCGCGACCGGTGTCGGTGGGCGGCTTTCCGCATGCGGTGTCGGGAGCAGCGGCGTGCGCTGCAACGCCGGCAGCGCCGCCGCTGTGGTCGCCGCGTCGCGCAATGCGGCCACCTGCACGTCGAGTGCGCGCCCGTCGGCGCTGAACACCGCCCGCGCCAGGCTGGAGAGCGCCGCTCTTTCCGAAGGCGACACTTCCTGATCGCGCAGAAGGTAGAAGCCGGCGGCGTCGTTGCGCGGGAAGCTGTTGCGCGTCTCGTGGCCGACACGCGTGCGCAGTGCCTCGATCTCGCGTTGCAAAGGCATCAGGTACGAGCCCGCTTCGCCGTTGAGCACGACCAGGTCGCAGGCCACGCCGCCGAAGCCCCACCAAGGCTGCGCACGCAGCAGCGTGTTGAGCAACCCCATGCCGCTGGTCGAGTGGATGTGGACCAGCACGATCGGCTTGTCGCCCGAGATGCCGAAGCGCCAGATCTGCCTCAGGTCGATCGGGCCGCGGTCGCTCATCACGCGTGGCGTGGTGTAGGTGAGGATCGTCGTCAGGTCTTGCAGCGCCTGCGTCTTGGCCGGGTCGATGCTGAGATCGCGCAGCCGCACCTGCGCCAGCGTCGCTGCCATGCGCATCGCACGGTCGACGTGCATCGGCTGCATGTAGCGGTCGATGCGCGGGATCAGTCCGTCGATGTGTTCGTCGGCGGCCGTGGCAAAGGTCAGCCTTGCGGTCGCGCCGGGCGCGATCTCCAGCCGCACCCGCAGGCAGGCGATCGGATCGAGGCCGTTGATCGGCGCGCCGTTCGCGTCCACCGGCTGGGCATGAAGCGCCGGCGCGGCCAGCGAGCCGTTGCGCCCGATGAAAGCGCGGCGGTCGGCCATGCAGTCGACGGACAGGATGGCCGCGTCGGCCGACGCCAGGAAATGCGCGGCAGCGATCACCGGATCGCCATGCAGCCGCGGCTTGCGCGCCATCAGCAGGGCGCGCCATTGGGGTTCCCAGCGCGTCTCGACGAACAGGTTGGCGAAAGCCGGATGCGCCTCGTCGGCCTTCGGGTTCGACAGCACGGGTTCGAAGTAGGACACCAGTTCGATCGTGCGGCGCACCGGGCTGCTGTTGTGCAGCGCGATGGTGCGCAGCTCGGTGTCGTCCTCGGGGCTGATCAGCACCGTCATGCGCGTCTGCAGGTCGGGGCCGTCCGCCTCGAACTGCACCTGGTCGGCCAGGAAGCGGCTGCGGTACGTCCAGCCTTCGCCCGGCGCGGGCAGGGCCGTGAGGGACGTGAGCGAAGTGAGCGGCTTCAGTGGTGTCGCCGGTGAGGTGGTACCGGGCGCATCGCCCTCGATGTCGCGCACAAAGAAGAAGGTGCCGTAACCGTCGCGCAGCGGATCGTCGCGCCATCGGCTCACGTTGAACGAGCGCCAGCGGCTCACGCCCGCGCCGTTGGCGCGCAGCGCGACCGTGTAGCGCCCGTTCGACAGCAGATGCGTCGGCTGGAAGCCCGGCGCCGCGCCGTCGACCAGCCGAGGCTGGAACACCGGCGGCAGTTCGCCGCTCGCGGGCTCCGGCGGTGGCCGCGGGTCGGCGCTGCCGATGATCTGGCGTGGCGTGCGTTCGTGCAGCAGTACCGCATGCGCCTGCACCAGCGGCGCAGCGCTGAACCAGCGCCGTGGTGCACTCGTGCGCAGCACGTTGCACAGCGAGACCAGCGCCATGCCCTGGTGATGTGCCATGAAGTTGCGTACCACGGTGAAAGGCTGGCCCGCCGGCTGGCGCGCCACGGTGAAGTCGACCGCATCGAAGAAGCCGAACTCACCGCGTGCGCCCATTGCTTCGAGCCAGCGCAGGTTGCGCACCGCGTCGTGCGGCGTCAACAGCGCCGCCATCATGCTGGCGTAGGGCGCGACGACCCGATCGGTCGGCGGCGTGCGGCGCAGCGCCAGCCGCGGCACGCCGAAGGGCGAGTACTGGTAGGCGAGCGAATGGTCCTGCGCGAAGTACGCGGACTCGGACACGCCCCACGGCAATGATTGCGCCTCGCCGAAGGCCTGCTGCTCATGGATGGCGGCCAGGTTGGCGACCTGCAGCAGCCCGCTGTCGGGCTCGTCCATCACCAGCGCCGGCATCAGGTACTCGAACATCGAGCCCGACCATGACTTGAGCCCCGGCCGGATGCCGACCGACAGGAAGGGCCGCCCGAGCGCTGTCCAGTGACGGCGCGGCACATCGCCCTTGGCGATCGCGAGGAAGCTGAGCAGCCGTGACTCGGAGGCGAGCAGGTCGTAGTAGCTCGCGTCGAGCAGGTTCTCGTCGACGCGCAGGCCGATGTGGAAGAGGCGGCGCTTCGGGTCGTAGAGGCCGCCGAAGCTCATGGTCGCGCACAGCGCTTCGCAGCGGCCGGCGAGCGCGCGCAGCGCGTCCGGTGCGATGTCGTTCCCGTTCTCCGCGAATGCACGGCAGGCCTGCGCCACCGCGATCAGGTGACCGGCCAGGTTGCCGCTGTCGACGCTGGAAACGTAAGCCGGCGGCAGCAGTCTCAGCGTCTGCGTGTCGTACCAGTTGTAGAGATGGCCCTGGTGCTTGTCGAGCCGATCGACCGTGTCGAGCGTCGCCGTCAGCCGTGCGGCCAGCGTGCGCGCATCGATCCAGCCGAATTCGTGGGCGCAGCAGCAGGCCAGCAGGTACATGCCGATGTTGGTCGGCGAGGTACGGTGCGCGATGGTCGGCTCGGGCTCGAGTTGCAGGTTGTCTGGCGGCAGATGGTTGTCGGCCGCACCGACCGCGTGCTCGAAGAAGCGCCAGGTGTCGTGCGCCAGTGTGTCGAGATATGCCGTCTGGTCGGCGTCTAGCGCGCCTTGTGTCGTGGCCGGCACGCGGCTGCCCCACCACGCCGCCACTGGTGCCGATGCCCAGAGCATGAACAGGATGAAGCCCTGCCACGGATGCGGGCTCGCTAGCGACGCGAAGGCGAGCAGCACGCAGACAGCGCTGGTCGACGCGCCTGCACCCAGGAAGGCGGGCAGGTCGTATCGCGCCTGCGCCTGCGCCTGTGCGGCGGTGGTCCACTGCAGCAGATGGCGCCGGCTCACCAGCAGCCGCCAGCCGGCGCGGAAGGTCGCGTCGAGCAGCAGTCGGGTCTGCGCAGCCATCTGGATGAACAGCCAGGCGGCACTGGCCAGCGCGCGCAGCAGCTCGGTCGAACCGACGTCGAAGAAGTGGCGCAGTTCGATCGCGCGTCGCGTCGGCACCAGACCGGCGAGCGCGCCCAGCAGTGGTCCCAACACCAACGCCGCGGCGACCGCAGCCGCCACCCAGTGCAGCGGCAACGCAGGCGCAAAGATCGTCCAGGCCAGCAGCAGCGTGGAGGCTGGCACGACGAGCGAACGGCGCAGGTTGTCGCCCATCTTCCACAGCCCGAGCGCGTCGATGCCGAAGCGACGGGCATGCCGCATCAGCGGCAGCAGTTGCCAGTCGCCGCGTGTCCAGCGATGCACACGCGAGGCGGCAACGCCCGCATGGTGTGGATGGTCCTCGATCAGCGACAGGTCGCTGACCACGGCGCAACGCGCCACCGCGCCTTCGAGCAGGTCGTGGCTCAGCACCGCGCCTTCGGGCAGGCGGCGGTCGAGCGTGGCGTGCACGGCCTCCACATTCAGCAGGCCCTTGCCGACGAAGGAGCCGGTGCCGAACACGTCCTGGTAGATGTCGGATGCGCCGCTGCTGTACGGGTCGAGGCCGCACTGGCCGGCAAACAGCCAGTGGAAGAACGAGCGCTCGTGGCGTTCCGGAAACGGCGTGACCACGCGCGGCTGCAGGATGCCGAAGCCGGCGACCACGCGGCGGCTTTGGGCGTCGATCTGCGGCGCGTTCAATGGATGGGCGGCGATCGCCACAAGTTCGCGCAGGCCGCCCGGCGGCAGGCCGGTGTCGCTGTCCAGCGTGACCAGATGGCGCGTCGGGCCGGCGATCGAAAGTCCCGGTGCCAAGGGCAGGAAGCCGGAAGCGTCGCCTTCGGCCAGCAGGCGCAGCAGCATCTCGAGCTTGCCGCGCTTGCGTTCCCAGCCCATCCAGCGCTGCTCGCTTTCGCTCCAGCTGCGTGGCCGGTGCAGCAGCAGGAAGCGCGGCGCTGCGGCGTCGGTGGGATAGCGCGCGTTCAATGCCGCGATGCGCTCCAGCGCGTCGTCCAGAAGGGCGGCATCGGCATGCTGAACCGATTCGGGCGCATCGGCCCAGTCGGTAGCCAGTGCGAACTGCGCGTACGCCTCCCGATTGGCGAGCCAGTGGAGTTCGAGTTGCCGGACGAGTTGCGCGTTGGCCTGCGGCGATGTCAGCAGCGTCGGGATGACCACGCACACGCGATCGGTCGAGGGAATGCCATCCGCGAAATCGAGCCGGGGCAGTGGCTGCACCCGCGCCGATTCGGCCAGGATGCGGTGGACCAGCGCGATGACGGCTTCCGACAGCGGCCAGGCGAGCAGCAGCAGCGCCAAGACGGCGGGCCAGGTCAACGGCTGGCCGAGCCGCAGCCAGGCCTGCAGCGCGATCGCCATCAGCAGCAAGGTGCCGCCGATGATCGATCCCATGTAGAGCGGCAGCCGCCAGTCGCGTGGCGACGCCGGCAGGAGGCGCGCGTCTGCATACACCGGTCCGCCGATGTTGACGGGATGCAAGGCAGCGATCAGCTGCGGACGGCCTTCGCCGAAAAGGTAGTACCCGGCAGTATGTGCGGCTGGCGGCTCGGCAGGCGCTTCGCTCGCGATCTTCAGCACCGCCTCGGCCACGGCGCGTTCGGACCGACGGCTGGCCCGTGCGACCTGTTCCATCGCATGCGTGATCTGCTGGCGCGTGAGCTCGCTCTCTTGCGCGAAGCTGGGCAGTTCGCGCAACACGCGCAGTGAACGGCTCACGGGCTCGATCCAGGCGGGCCATTCGACCTGCCCGATCAGCCGCAGCGTCGTGATGATGTTGCCGACCGTCAAGTTGGAACGGGCCTGGGTGGACTGGGCCTCCTCGATCAGCGTCGGGCCGTCGGGGCAGTGGGCTTCGGTCCACTGGACGAGCGCTGGCGGCCGGGCGCCGCGTTCCACCGGCAGGCGTTGCCAGAGCTGGGTGCGATAGCTGCCGTCCAGCCCGCACTTCGCCAAGGTCTGGTGCAGCAGATCGAGCTCTTGCGGGCCGAGCGCGTCGGCGGTCTCGGCGGCGTCCCATACCGCGTGCGCGATCTCGTGCGCGGCCTTGTTCATCGCGATGCTTTCAGCCACGCGCCGCAGGTTTTCGAGCAGCACCACGCGCAGCGTCGTGGGCAGCGCCCACAGTTCGCCCAGCGTGAGCTCGTCGATCTCCTGGTAGGCGTCGAGAAAGGCCGTCAGCAGTTCCTTGTTCAGTACGCTGTCGGTGTGGGCCACGTAGGCCCAGGCGATGCCGTAGACGCGTGGCAGGCCGGCCAGCGGTGCGGCGGCCAGCTTTGGCAGACGCGCGTAGTAACTGCGCGGCACGCCTTCGCGGATCTGCTGCAGCTGGGCCTCCACGAGGTGGAAGTTGTCGAGCAGCCACTCCGCGGCTGGCGACACGTAACGCCCGCTCTGCGAGATCAGCGCGATGTAGTCGAAGGCTGCGCGCAGCGACGCCAGGTTGGTGTCGACGCGCGGAAAAAACGGCGCTGTCTTGTGATCGGCGCCGCGTTCCTGCACCACCTGGGCGCGCGCGAGGCTGCGCCCGTGTTCCTCGAATCGCTGGGCGCCGAACAGATCTGCTCGGATCGGTGCATCGACCGGCTCGCGCGGCGTCAGCAGCAGTTGGCGTGCGTAGTCGCTGAGCGAAGGGAGGCGTTCAACCAGTGCGGCGGTGCTCACCGTCAGGCGACGGCGAGGAATCCGGCGCCGACGACCACCGCGAGGCAGGCCATCGTCACGATGCGGCCCGCAGCGAGAGCGCGGATGTCATGGAGATTGCTGCGCATCGAAAACCATCGGCCCTGGGCCATCGCGCAATGGCGCATGTGCGAGGCGAGTGCATCGAGGTCCCCGCTCACGAGGTCGACCGCGGGACGGGTGAAGGAAGGCGGATGAGACATGACAACGATTCCTGAGAAAGACGTTTGACCACCGCGAGAATTTGCGAGAGCTGCGTACGTGAACGGCAGGGTGCGCCTGCCGTTGCTCCGCACGCGGATCGTCACCGCGCCGTCTTCCTGTAGGAGAGGGGGCTCATCGTGTGGATGAAGACCCTGGAACGCATCAGCCCGTGTTTCGCAGGCCCGCCGCCACACCGTTGATCGAGATGTGGATGCCGCGCTGCAGCCTTTCGCCGCCTTCGCCCGCAC
>JAZKDL010000443.1:0-3007 GCA_040387575.1 Pseudomonadota bacterium | reverse complement strand
CTTCCCCTTTCTCAGTGTGAGGTCGGAATTGATGACCATCACATGCGCACCAAGGTGTGCGAGCAATGTCCGCGCTTCTTCTGCTGAATACGGAGAACGCGGTGCGCCATGCGCCTGGAAGAAAAGCGGGATCACCACTCCTGCAAATAGCAGCAGCTTCTTCATCTTTGGACTCCGACTCGGTGATTGCGTATGAGATCTTGTAGTGTGCCGTCATCCGGTGGCACGTCCGGCTCGACACGGTAGGGTCATGGTAAGAAAAGGTACCGGCGGCTTGTCATCAAGCTGACCGCGTTGCCGTACGTGTCAGCTCGCAATGTTTCGCGTCGCAATTCCCGGGAGTAAGCTAGGTTGCGTCATCGGGATTCAGCGTTGGGATTCAGATCACGAAAGCCGCTGAAGCTTCTTGCCAGGAATGGTCGGCCAGCAATCCGGCGCGTGGTCCGGACAAAGGGATTTGCATGAAGACATCTTTGACGTCGAAGGCTTCGGCACACACTGCCCGCTGTGCGGATCGGGTCATTGCGCTCAATGTCGTATGCACCATGCGCAGCCTGGGCCGATAGCATGGACGACCTGACTTACTACCTTGTGTACTGGTCGGTGGGCATCGTCCTCGCGATCCTCTTGCGGAACAACGGCTCGCTGAGTCAGGGCGAGCAGCCCGGCAGGGCCTGGATTCGGCATGGGGTGGTGATCTTCATGTGGCCAGTCGTTCTTTGCGGCCTGGCCTATGTCGCCCTGTCGAAGCTGCGCGACGACCTTTAGCGGCCAGAGCCTGAAGCTCACGAGCGCCGTCGCCTCCGACCTTTCCAAGGTCACACATCCATTGCTTCACGGAGACTGCAGTACATGGCATTTGTCTATTCATCCTTCACCGAGCATCTGGCGGCACTGCCCGCCGATCGCGCGCGGCACGGCACCGCTCTGCGTGCCGCGGTCGAACAGGAGGTTCGCAGGCCGTCCAACGCCGACCTGTCAGCCTTCCTGTTCCTGCCAGACCAGACCGACCATCCCGACCATGACGATGCGGCGCAGGTATTCGCCCAGGCGGTTGAGCAGATGTATGGACCGAGACCCTGGATCGGCGACGAGATCCCGCTGCTATTCGTCGGCTATCACGCAATGAACCGACTGAGCGGCCGCAGAACCTCGCAGGGTCTGCTGCTGACGGACCAGGCCATCTACGTCCAGGACGATTTCACGGTGCTGTCCGCCGCACCGCCGTTGGCCGAAGCTGCTGCCCTGCCCGAGCGGGCCGACGATGCGGGCGCTTTCGTCGCCATGCTGCTCGTGCGCTACAAGGCCTGGAAGGACTGGAGCGCGCTGGCGGACCGGCCGGAGGCGGCGCTGTCGAGTCGCCTCAACGTGCTGTTGGAGTCGGCTGTCAGAAGGGTGCTGGACTATCACGCCGAACATGCAAGCCAACAGCACGCTCCGCAGCGCACCTGGACCTTGAGCGGCGTCATTGCAGACCACGGCGCGGCCGACACGCTGCTGGACCCCGGCAACACCAAGCTCGCGAAGAAGATCGGCAAGGTGATCGACAAGTTTCAGATTCCGAGCGCGGAGCCACTGCACTTCGCACTGGTGGACTTCCCGTTGTTCGGCGGCCCTTACGGACTCGCACTGAGTACGCAGGCGCTGTACAGCAAGGACTTGATGGAGACGCCGGTGCGCATTGCCCTGGATCGGATCGATGCCCGCTCGCTGCAGTTGTCAGAGAAGGGCGACGAGGTCCGGAACAACCTCGATGCGACGCTGACGCTGCCCGCGTACGCAAGCGCCTCGCTCAAGGGGCCCTTTCTCGCACTGCTTCAGCAAGAGATTCTGCGGCTGCAGTCCGCCCGCTGAGGGTCTGGACACGATGGCTCGTCGACGCCGTGGCGCGCGCCGCAGACTCCTCTTCAAGCGCGGGTGCGGCGTACTTGTCCTACTCACGCGTGACGCGGTTTGCGACAGGCTCGTGCGATGGTGAACGGTCCAACTCTTGCTGCATGCCGTCCGGGCGGCTACCGCCAACGCGCGTTGCGCGTCGCATCACTCGTGAGCCTTTCAGCACTCGTCGCTTGCGAGGGCAGCGACAACCTCGACACCAGCGGATGCCTGCCACTTCGCGCGCCGGCTGAGGTGGTTCTGCTTCAGGAGGCGGGACTCTATACGGTGCGCGATGCCAAGGATCCAGTACTCATCGCGCATCCCCGGAGCACTGCGAATGACGCCTTCCATGCGACGAAGTTGATCCGGACGCTTCCGTCCGGCACCCGGCTGACCATCCACAGTCTGCGTCAGGCCTGGGGCTTCGATGTCGGCAAAGGGCGTATTAGCGCCTTTGGCACCGTGTCGGACAGCCCGCGCTTCGAGTACGGTTGGGGCGGTGGCACCACCATCGGACGGGCGCCGTGGGAGCCAGTCTCGGTACCTGCGCTTCGGACGGTCAACTGCGGCAAATGAACACGGACGCAGCGCCTGTGGATCTTTCGTGCAGCGCTGGTCCGCCCAATTTCTATCTGATGAAGAGGAGTCCCGTCATGGCCCATGTACAACGCGCCGCGCTTGTGGCGGCACTGCTCGCCGTGCTTGGCCCGGCTTTTGCTCAGACCGTGTTGTATTCGGCCCGACCCGCCGTCGCGCTGAGTGTGAGCGACAAGATGGCGCTCAAACAGCCCCGCGTGACGTTCACCGTCACCATGCCGGACGGTCGATCGACCTCTGCGGTCGCCGAGCCGCAGATGGGTGGCGAGCGGGCAGGCACGGTCCACTATCCCGGCGATTTCGGCAATGCGGGAACACGGGTGGGCGACTACACCTGGGCAGCGCGTATCGGTGACAAGGTCGTATTGACGGGGCATTTCGCCTATCGACCTGGTACGAAGGGACAAGTTCTGTTCGTTCCCGAATGACGTGTCGCGCCGGTTGCCGGCGCCCGCCGCGTCCGCTCGCGATCAGCTCCCGATCAACTCGCGATATGAACGAGCGGCAGTTGGCGTGCGGGCTTGACGGTCCT
>JAZKDL010000442.1:0-3598 GCA_040387575.1 Pseudomonadota bacterium | reverse complement strand
GCCATGCCGACCGTGATCGGCTTCATCGTCGAACCGGGCTCGAAGGTGTCGGTCAAGGCGCGGTTGCGCAGTTGCTCGCCGGTCAGGTTCTGGCGCTTGTCCGGCACGTAGCTCGGATAGTTGGCCAGCGCGAGCACTTCGCCGGTGACCGCATCGAGCACCACCACGCTGCCGGCCTTGGCGCGGCGTGCGGTGACCGCGTCGCGCAGCTTCTGATACGCGAAGAACTGCACCTTGCTGTCGACGCTGAGCTGGATGTCGCGGCCATCAAGCGGCGGCACGGTTTCGCCCACGCCCTCGACCACGCGGCCGAGCCGGTCCTTGATCACGCGGCGCGAGCCGGCCTTGCCCGCCAGGTCCTTGTCGAACTGCAGCTCGATGCCTTCCTGGCCATGGTCTTCGACGTTGGTGAAACCCACCACGTGTGCGGCGGCCTCGCCTTCCGGGTACTGGCGCTTGTATTCCTTGCGCTGGTAGATGCCCTTGATGTTGAGCTCGGCGATCTGCTTGGCGATCGGTGCATCGACCTGGCGCTTGATCCAGACGAAGCTCTTGTCCTCGTCCTCCAGCTTCTTGTCGAACTCCTTCTGCGGCATCTCGAGGAGCTTGGCGACCTGCCGCAGCTTGACCTTGACGTCGGCATCGTCGCGCTCGACATCTTCGGGGATCGCCCAGATGCTCGGCGCCACCACGCTCGATGCGAGCAGCAGGCCGTTGCGGTCCAGGATGCGGCCGCGGTTGGCCGGCAGCTCGAGCGTGCGTGCGAAGCGCACCTCGCCCTGGCGCTGGAAGAAGTCGTTGCCGATGACCTGCACGAAGACCGCGCGGCCGGCCAGGATCATGAAGCCGGCCGCGATCGCGGCCACGATGAACTTGCTGCGCCAGACCGGCGTCTTGCTGGCGAGCAGCGGACTCGTCGTGTAGCGGACGCTGCGGTTGCCGTTGCTCATTGACGCGCTCCCGTGCTGCGCGCCGCGGCAGGCGCAGCGGGCGCCGCCGCCGCGATGGCCGGGATCACCGTGCCGTCCGGACGCACGTACTGCGTGATGGCCGGCGTGGTGGTGCGCATCTTCAGCTGCTCCTGGGCCAGCTTCTCGACGCGCAACGGCGTCGCCTGCGCGCGCTTTTCGACCTGCAGCCGCTCGCCGTCGACCTCGAGACGACGCGCCTCGGTGGTCGCGCGATCGAGCTCGGTGAACAGCAGGCGCGACCGGTACTGGGTGTGGACCAGGTACAGCGCCGTCGCGAGGACGGCCAGCAGCAGGAGGACGTTCAGGCGTGCCATGTCAACGCGCCTTCCGGACGACGGCGTCGCGAGCGGCCATGGCGCTGCGCATCGCGCTCATGCATCCGTCCGTTCCGCGATGCGCAGGATCGCGCTGCGCGCACGCGGATTGCCCGACACCTCGGCGTCCGACGGGCGAATGCGGTCGAGTGCACGCAGCTTCATGGCCTTCGGCTCAGCGAAGGGCGCACGGCGGTCGTACACCTCCTTCGAGTGCTTGGCGATGAACTGCTTCACGATCCGGTCTTCCAGCGAATGGAAGGCGATCACAGCCAGCCGTCCGCCTGGCTCGAGCACATCGAGGCTGGCTTCTAGCGCCTGTTGCAGCTCTTCAAGCTCGGCATTGATGAAAATCCGAAGAGCCTGAAATGTGCGCGTTGCAGGGTTCTGGCCCTGCTCGCGGGTTTTGACCGTGCCAGCCACGAGCTCGGCCAGCTCGGTGGTGGTTGAAACAGGGCCCCGTTCTTGTCGGCGAGCAACAATCGCCTTTGCAACCTGAACAGCAAACCGTTCTTCGCCATAGTCACGGATCACCTCTGCAATCTGTTGGGTTTCGGCCGTTGCCAGCCAGTCGGCCACGCTTTCGCCGCGCGTGGTGTCCATGCGCATGTCGAGCGGGCCGTCGAAACGAAAAGAAAAACCCCGTGCGGGGTTGTCGATCTGGGGAGAGCTGATGCCGAGGTCCATCAGCAGCCCGGCGACGCTGGACGGCGCCAGCTCCCCGATGTCGCGAAAGCCCTGATGCCGAATGGAAAAACGCGCATCGGTGATGCGCGCTGCTTCGGCCACCGCTTCTGCATCCTTGTCGAAGGCGATCAGGCGTCCCTCCGGCGCGAGCCGCGCAAGGATCGCGCGCGAGTGGCCGCCACGCCCGAAGGTGGCATCCACATAGCAGCCAGCGGGCGCATCGCCGCGGCCGTCGAGCAACGCGTCGACGGCTTCCTGCAGCAGCACGGTCGTGTGAGTGAAGGTGGTGTCCACGGCCGGCCTCAGAAAGCGAAATCCTGCAACGCTTCAGGCACTTCGCCCTTGGCGGCCTCGGCTTCCTTGGCGTCGTAGGTGGCTTTGTCCCAGAGCTCGAAATGGTTGCCCATGCCGAGCAGCAGGGTGTCCTTCTCGATGCCGACGGACTTGCGCAATTCGGGCGACACCAGGACACGGCCGGTCGCGTCCATTTCGACTTCCATCGCGTTGCCCAGGAAGATGCGCTTCCACCATTGCGCCGACATCGGCATCACGGCAACGCGCTCGCGAAACTTCTCCCATTCGGGACGGGGGAAGATCATCAGGCACCCGTGCGGGTGCTTGGTGATGGTGAGTTGTCCGGACGCGATGGCGTTCAGCACGTCACGATGCCGGGTCGGCACTGAAAGCCTCCCCTTTCCATCGAGATTGAGCGATGAAGCGCCTATGAACACGACTACCAGACCCCTGTGGTGGGAGCGGTGGGACGGCCCGGCTAGCCGTCTCTAAACACCTTTTTCCCACGAAACTGCACTTTTTTGCACCGAGGTCACTGTATCAGCAAAACTTTGGGGTGCAAGAGTGGGGTTCTGGTATTTTTTGTAATGGAATCAATGACTTAGCGCGGCTTCTGCAACTTCAAAAATGACGAATATCGTTGCAAATGAAGCACTTAGCTCACGCAATGAATGTGTTGCGTGAAGCACTTTTGTAACCGACCGTTCAAAGAATGAAGCGCGACAGATCTTCGTCGTGGCTGAGTGCAGCCAGGCGTGAATCGACATAGGCCGCGTCGATCCGGATCGACTGCCCTTCGAGCTTCGCGGCATCGAAGCTCACTTCGTCGAGCAGGCGCTCCATCACGGTCGACAGCCGCCGCGCCCCGATGTTCTCGGTGCGCTCGTTGACTTCGAAGGCGATGGTGGCGAGCCGCGTGATGCCCTCGGGCGCGAAGTCGAGCGTGACGCCTTCGGTCGCGAGCAGCGCCTGGTATTGCTTGACCAGCGAGGCACGGGTCTGCGTCAGGATGCTTTCGAAGTCGGCCACCGACAGCGACTGCAGTTCGACGCGGATCGGGAAGCGGCCCTGCAACTCGGGGATCAGGTCGCTCGGCTTGCTCAGGTGGAACGCCCCGCTCGCGATGAACAGGATGTGATCGGTACGCACCACACCGTACTTGGTCGTGACGGCCGTGCCCTCGACCAGCGGCAGCAGATCGCGCTGCACGCCCTGGCGCGAGATGTCGGAGCCCTGCGCGTCGCTGCGGGTCGCCACCTTGTCGATCTCGTCGATGAAGACGATGCCGTTCTGCTCGGCGTTCTGGATCGCCTGCGCACGGATCTCTTCCTC
>JAZKDL010000441.1:2225-4550 GCA_040387575.1 Pseudomonadota bacterium | reverse complement strand
CCGACAAGTGCGACGAGCACATCGCGCTGCTGCCCGGCACCGACGCCGCGCTGGCCCTGGCGCTGATGCACGAACTGATCGTGCACGACTGGCTCGACCACGACTACATCGCGCAGTACACGCTGGGCTGGGACGCGCTGCGCGAGCGCGCGCTGCAGTGGCCGCCTTCGCGCGCAGCGGCGGTGTGCGGCGTGCCGGAAGCGCAGATCGTGGCACTGGCGCGCGACTACGGCACGACCACGCCGGCCGCGATCCGTCTGAACTACGGCATGCAACGTGTGCGCGGCGGCGGCAATGCGGCGCGCGCGGTGGCCTGTCTGCCCGCGCTGGTCGGCGCCTGGCGGCATCGTTCGGGTGGCGTGCTGCTGAGCAGTTCGGGCGTGTTCCCGATCGACCGCGCGGCGTTGCAGCGGCCCGATCTGCTGGCGGGCCGGCGGCCGCGCACCATCAACATGAGCACGATCGGCGACGCGCTGCTGGACGCGGCGAACCCGGTCGAGGCGGTCGTGGTCTACAACAGCAACCCGGTCGCGGTGGCGCCCGAGTCGGCCAAGGTCGCGGCCGGCTTCGCGCGCGACGACCTGTTCACCGTGGTGCTGGAGCAGTTTCCGACCGACACCGCCGATTACGCGGACTACCTGCTGCCCGCGACCACGCAGCTCGAGCACTGGGACATCCACACCAGCTACGGCCACACCGACGTGCTGCTGAACCGCCCGGCCATCGCGCCGCGCGGCGAGGCGCGCAGCAACGCCTGGGTGTTCCGTGAGCTGGCGCGCCGCATGGGCTTCGACGAGCCCTGCTTCTCCGACAGCGACGAGGCGCTGTGCCGCAGCGCCTTCGCGCCTGGCGCGATCGACTTCGCGCAGCTGGAAGCGCAGGGTTTCACCAGCGTGCGGCTGCCGGATGTGCCCTTCGCGCAGGGCAATTTCCCGACGCCTTCGGGCAAGTGCGAGTTCTTCAGCGCACGGCTCGCCGCGCAGGGCATGGACGGTGTGCCCGACCATGTGCCGAACCACGAGCCGGCCGGCAGTTCGGCGGAATTTCCACTGGCGATGATCTCGCCGCCGGCGCGCAACTTCCTGAATTCGACCTTCGCCAACGTCACCAGCCTGCGCGCGATCGAAGGCGAGCCGCTGCTGGAGATCAGCGTCGCCGATGCCGCATCGCGCGGCATCGAGAACGGCGCGATGGTGCGTGTCTTCAACGCGCGCGGCGTGCATCGCTGCCGCGCCGAGGTGTCGCGCCGCGCGCGGCCCGGCGTCGTCCACGGCATGGGCATCTGGTGGCGCAAGCTGGGCTTCGACGGCACCAACGTCAACGAGCTCACCAGCCAACGCCTGACCGACATCGGCCGCGGCCCGACCTTCTATGACTGCCTGGTGCAGGTCGAGCCCGTATGAGTCCCACCTTGAGACCGCGCGCGCTGAAGCTTCTCTCGCTCGGCGTGCTGTTCGGCGTGTCGTTCGCGCTGACCGGCTGTGCCGATCTCGGCTACTACTGGCAGTCGGCCAGCGGCCACATCGGCGTGATGCGCGCCGCCCGGCCGGTGCCGGAATGGCTGCAGGACCCGACCACGTCCGAGGCGCTGCGGGCCAAGCTCGAGCTCACCCAGCGCATCCGCCGCTATGCGGTGACCGAGCTCGGCCTGCCCGACAACCCGAGCTACACCGCTTACGCCGACCTGCACCGCAGCGCCGCGCTCTGGAACGTGGTGGCGGCGCCGAAGTACTCGCTCACGCTCAAGACCTGGTGCTTTCCGGTCGCGGGCTGTGTCGGTTATCGCGGCTACTACGACGAGTCGGCCGCCACGGTCGAGGCAGCGGCGCAGCGCGAGGCAGGCATGGAAACATCGGTGTATCCGGTGCCCGCGTATTCGACGCTCGGCTGGCTCAACTGGGCCGGCGGCGATCCGCTGCTGAGCACCTTCATCGGCTATCCGGAAGGCGAGCTGGCGCGGCTGATCTTCCACGAGCTGTCGCACCAGCTGCTTTACGTGTCCGGCGACACGCTGTTCAACGAGTCCTTCGCGACCGCGGTCGAGCGCATCGGCGGCGCGCGCTGGCTGGCCACGCAGGCCGGCGAGGCGGCGCGCACCGAATATGCGGACTTCGACGCGCGGCGCCAGCAGTTTCGCGCGCTGACCTTCGACACCCGCCGGCGCCTGCAGGCGGTCTACGACTCCCGCGAAGCGCACGCCGCCGCTGCCGGTGCGGATGCCTCCTGGCACCAGCTTGGAGCACCTGTACCGCGAGGCGGTGAAGACGCGGCTGGAAGGGCGGCGTCCGGTGCCCGACATGCAGGCGGTGGCCAAGGCCAAGCAGA
>JAZKDL010000441.1:0-2215 GCA_040387575.1 Pseudomonadota bacterium | reverse complement strand
CACGAAGATGGGGCTGTGGCTGATGCCCGCGCCCGAGGCCTGGGCCGCCGTCGAGCCGATGAAGGCAGCTGTGATGGCCGAATTCAGGTCGCGATACGAGAGCCTGAAGACAGGCTGGCCGGCCAACCGCCGCAACGCCTACGACAACTTCGTCGCGCGGGCCAACAACGCGAGCTTCGGCGCGCAGGCGGCCTATGACGATCTGGTGCCTGCGTTCCAGGCAGTCTTCGAGAAAGAGGGCGGGGACTGGCCGCGTTTCTATGCCGAGGTCCGCCGGATCGCGGCGCTTCCGAAGGACGAGCGTTACCGCGTCCTGCGCGGTGTTGCGCCACCCACGCACACTGCCCGTGACGGCGCCACCTCCACCATCACGACCACTACCACCACGAACGGAACACCTGGTGCCTGATATTCACATCGAACGAAACCATGCGCTGGGCATCGAGCGCGCCCGCGAGATCGCGCTGCAATGGACCGCGGAAGCCGAGCGGGACTACGGCATGAGTTGCCGTTACGAGAAGGCGGAAGCGGGCGCGGACGGCGACATCGCCTATTTCAAGCGACCCGGTGTCGACGGCACCGTCCGGGTGACGGCCAGCCTCTTCAGGATCGACATCAAGTTGGGCTTTCTGCTCGACGTGTTCAGCGACCGGATCGAGGAGAAGGTCACGCGCAACCTCGACGAGATGATCGCGAGCCAGGCGCCGGGCGGCGCGGTCGCCTGAGCCTGCCGGGCCAGGGCCTGCCGTGCGTTGCGGCGGCCCGGATGACCGGGTTCAGGCCGCGCGCAGCGCCTCGATCAGGTCGATGTACTTCTGCTTGGCCTCGTCGGCGCTCGCGCCTTTCTGCGCGGTCCAGGCGTCCCACTTGGCGCGGCCGACGACATCGCTGAAGCTGGGCCGCTTGGCCGTGTTGTCGCCTTCGGTGGCCTGCTTGAACAGCCCGTAGATCTTGAGCAGCGTCGGGTTGTCGGGACGCGTGGCGAGCAGTTTGGAGTTGGCCTGGGCGGCTTCGAAGAGGGCGTTGAGGTCGGACATGGCGATGGGGAAGAACTTGGAAATCGAGCCGTCGATCTTAGTGTCGGCGCGCGTCTTTCGTCGGCCATGGACCGTGTGCTGCGCCTCGGTTCCGCAGGCTATTCGGTCAATCCCTGCCGCGCCAGTTCCTGGTCGAGCCGTTCGCGTGCATCGCCCGGCGTCAGCGCAGCGGCCTGTTCGTACAGCGCCGTGGCCCGGCTCATGCAGTCTTCGCCGTGCAGCATCACCAGACCGCGCGCATATTCCATCAGCGCGCTGGCCGAGTTCGGATTGAGTTCGAGCCCGCGCTCGAACAACGCCACCGCGCTGTCGGCGCGCACGCCGTACGTCATGCGGCCGACCAGCGGCCCCACCTTGTCGATCACCTCCGCATGGAACGCCGCCAGCGC
Source organism: Pseudomonadota bacterium (assembly GCA_040387575.1). Taxonomy (GTDB): domain Bacteria; phylum Pseudomonadota; class Gammaproteobacteria; order Burkholderiales; family Burkholderiaceae_C; genus Variovorax. Next base: position 789 of record JAZKDL010000441.1, on the reverse strand, counting down.
GATGTGCGCGTCCGCGTGCTGCGGTTGCAGCGCAATCACGCGTTCGAGTGCTTCCTTCACCCGGCTGCCGAGCCCCTGGGCCAAAGCCCGCGCCACGCTGATGGCCTGGCTGTAGCGGCCCAGCGCGTACGCCTGCCAGTAGAGCGCCTGGCAGTCGTCGGGTTCGGATTCGGCCTGTCGTGTCGCGCGCTCCGCAACCTGGCGGAACAGCGCGAGCCGGACCGCTTCCCGCGGTTCGAGGTAGTTGGCGTAGATGGCCGTCGCCTGGTGGGTCAGCGCGTGGCCTTCGGCGCCGTTTCGCAGGCCGACGGCCGCGGCCTGTTCGAATTCGCCGCTGTGGTACAGCGCCCATCCCTCGATCAGCGCGTCATTGGCGGGTGCGGGCCGCGCCTGGCCTGCATGCAGCCGCGGCCAGAGCGGCCGCAGGCTGTCGGCGTCGAGCCGGGCCACGTCCGCATAGGGCAATGCGACCCAGGGCGTGGTCGGCAGCGCAGGCCGGCCGGCGGCGGAAGAAACCGGCGGTGCCAGTGTCCGGGGCGCGGGTTCGGTAGGCGTCATGGCGTCACGCAGGCAGGGTGGCGGCGATATCTTCGCGGCCGTAGGCATGGGTCAGCGTCAGCAGATGCCGACGCTGGGCGGGCTCGAGATAGGGCGCCAGCAGCTGCAACGTGTGCTGCGCGCCACGCAGCAGCGCCGCCTGCGCATGCGCGGGTTCGAGTGCTTCGCGTGGGTTTCTCACGTACTCGTAGCTGAGCCAGTAGGTCAGGACCACGACCATGCTTTGCGAGA
>JAZKDL010000440.1:0-9859 GCA_040387575.1 Pseudomonadota bacterium | reverse complement strand
GTTTTTTGGGGGGCGCTCGGGTTGGGTCTGGCCGCTTTCATGGGATCGGCGCACGCGCAGGACGCACGGCCGGACGCCATGCAGATCGAGAAGGGCCGCCTGCTGGCGGTGGCCGCCGACTGCGCGGCTTGTCATACGACCCCGAAGGGCGGTGCGCCATTCGCTGGCGGCTATCCGATCGACTCGCCGTTGGGCGCGATCTACGCTTCCAACATCACGCCGTCGAAGTCCGACGGCATCGGCGCGTACACACTGGACGACTTCCGCCGCTCGCTGCGCCAGGGCATCCGCAAGGATGGTGCGCACCTGTACCCCGCGATGCCCTACACGTCGTACACGCAGCTGAGCGACGACGACACGGCGTCGCTCTATGCGTACTTCATGCATGGCGTCGCGCCGGTCGACCAGCGGGCACCTGAAACGGCCCTGCCCTTCCCGTTCAACCTGCGTTTCTCGATGGCGGTGTGGAACGCGCTGTTCCTGAAGGACCAGCGCTTCGCGGCCGATGCCTCGCAGTCGGCCGAGTGGAACCGTGGCGCCTATCTCGCAGGCGCGCTCGCCCATTGCAGCACCTGCCACACGCCGCGCAACGCGCTGATGGCCGAGCAGGACGGCAAGGCCTTTCTCTCGGGCGGCTCGATCGGCCCCTGGTATGCGCCGAACATCACCTCGGACGCCACCAGCGGCATCGGTGCATGGAGCGAAGCCGAGCTGGTGCAGTACCTCAAAACCGGCCGGGTGCACGGCAAGGCCCAGGCCGCCGGCCCGATGGCCGAGGCGATCGAGCACAGCCTGCAGCATCTGCCCGAGGCCGACCTGAAGGCCATCGCGGTGTACCTGAAGCAGGTGCCGGGCATCCCGAGCGCCGAAGCCAAGCCACGCTTCGCCTACGGTGAGGCCTCGAAGACGGAAGTCGACATGCGCGGCCTCAAGGACGGCGTCGACCCGGGCTGGCGCGTGTACAGCGGCAGCTGCGCCCATTGCCACCAGGAAGGCGGTGCGGGCACCGCGAACGGCGCTTACCCCTCCCTGTTCCACAACACCGCCACCGGCGCCGACCGTCCCGACAACCTGATCGCGACCATCCTGCACGGCGTCGACCGCACGGTGGACGGCCAGGCGCATTTCATGCCCGCCTTCGGCGACAAGGCCTCTTTCACCGATCGCCTGAGCGACCAGGAGATCGCCGACGTGAGCAACTACGTGCTCGGCCACTACGGCAATCCGGCCGTGAAGGTCAGCGTCGGCGACGTGCAGACGCTGCGGGCCGGCGGCAAGCAGCCTCTCATCGCGCAGATGCGGCCGTTGATCGTGCCGGGCATCGTCGTGCTGATCGTGGCACTCATCCTCATCGTGGCCCTGCGTTCGCGCAGCCGCCGCCGCGCCCACTAGGAGCACCGACCATGTCGAACCCAACGACCGCGGACCGCGCCGCCAACGTCTTTCCTGTCGCGTTCCCGATCTCGCGCCGCGCCCTGCTCGGCACGGCGGTGGCGGCGGGCGCGGTGCTCGCCATCGGCGGCGGCACCGTCCTCGGAACCACCAACGCCTTTGCGGCGGACGCAGCGAACACCGCGTCGGCCGGCTTCCTGCGCCTGTCCGAGTTCCTCACCGGCGGCCAGCCGCTCGCGGCCGGCCTCGCCACGCGCTACCAGGCGACGCTGGCGCGCCTCGATCCGAAGTTCGCGGCCGCCGCAGCCGAGCTGCAACGCTACGTGAGCGATGCCAAGGCGTCGCACATCGACGACCTTCTGGCCCGCCCGGACCTGAGCGATCCACTGCGCAAGACCATCACGCAGATCGTCTCGGCCTGGTACCTCGGCATCGTCAACAACGACACCGACGTCGAGCTGGTCAGCTACGCCGACGCGCTGATGTACCGGCCGACGGCCGATGTCCTGGTCGTTCCCAGCTATGGCGGCGGCCCCGATTCATGGGGCGACAAACCGGCCAACCTGTCGACGACACCGAACAAAGAGATGCAACGATGAGCGGCAAGGAATTTGATGCGGACCTGATCGTGATCGGGTCGGGCGTGATGGGCGGCGTGATCGCCAACCGGCTCGCCAAGGCGGGCAAGTCGGTGATCATCCTGGAAGCCGGCCCGCGGGTGAAGCGCGCCGACATCGTCGAGACCTACCGCAATTCGCCGGTCAAGCTGTCGCTGGCGAACATGAAGGCGCAAGGCTCCGGCTCGCCCTTCCCCAACCCGCCGCACATCCCGTCGACCTACGGCAACTACCTGCAGCAGACCGGCCCGGTGTCGTATCCGACCAAGTACCTGCGGGTGGTCGGCGGCACCACCTGGCATTTCGGCTCGGCGCTGTGGCGGATGATTCCGAACGACTTCAAGCTGAAGACGCTCTACGGCCGCGGCCGCGACTGGCCGATCAGCTACGAGGAGCTCGAGCCGTATTACTGCGAGGCCGAAGCCGAGCTGGGCGTGTCGGGCGTCGATGGCCAGGACGAGAGCGGCCATGGCGGCCAAGCCTGGCCGCCGCGCTCCAGGCCCTTCCCGATGAAGGGCCTGAACGAGCCGTACTTCATGAAGCGCGCCGCCGAGATGCTCGCGCCCGGCGGCTACAACCCGGTGATCGAACCGCATGGCCGCGCCACGCGCCCGTACGGCAACCGCCCGGTCTGCGCCGGCAACAACAACTGCAACCCGGTCTGCCCGATCGGCGCCAAGTACGACGGCTCGATGCATATCGACGAAGCCGAACGCGCCGGCGCCAAGCTGCTGGACAACGCGGTCGTCTACAAGATCGAGGCCGGCGACGACGGCAAGATCACGGCGGTGCTCTACAAGAAGCCCGACGGCACGTCGCATCGCCTCACGGCGCGCCACTTCGTGCTGGCCGCGTATGCGATCGAAGGGCCGAAGCTGCTGCTGATGTCGACTTCGGAGAAGTATCCGAACGGCATCGCCAACTCGTCGGACCAGGTCGGCCGCAACCTGATGGGCCACACCGGCATCAGCATGAACATCATGATGAACGAGGACGTCTGGCCGGGCCAGGGTCCGACCGAACTGCTGGTGTACCTGAACTACCGCGACGGCGAATTCCGCAAGGACATCCCGAGCTACAAGACCAAGTTCCGCAACACGGTGCCGAGCTCGCAGATCGCGTCTTCGCTGCTGGCCAAGGGCGTGCTGGGCAGCAAGCTCGACGCGGAAATCCGCCGTCAGTCGGCGCGCTCGCTCAACGTGGCCGTCGACTTCGAGACCGAAGCGCAGCCGCAGAACCGCATCGTCCCCAGCAAGACGAAGACCGACGGCATCGGCCTGCCCGTGCCCGAGATCTACTACAGCGTGAACGACTACTGGAACGCCGGTCGCGACTTCGCGCTGAAGGACCTGGCGCGCATGGCGCAGCTGATGAACGCCGACGTGCTGAACGTGGACACCAAGCACCAGGACCGCCAGCACATCATGGGCACGACCATCATGGGCGACGATCCGAAGAACTCGGTGGTCGACCGCGACTGCCGCACGCACGACCATCCGAACCTGTTCATCGCAGGCACGGGTGTCATGCCATCGGCCTCATGCATGAACCCGACGTTGACCGGCGCCGCACTGAGCGTGCGGATCGCCGAAACGCTGCTCAAGGAGATCTGAGCCGCGGGACAGCGGCGGCGGCTTGCCATCGACCGGGACAGTACGCCGCCAGCAAGGGGCGGCTGAACAGAAAGCCCTGCGCATAGCGGCAACCGACCGATTTCGAGAACGCCAGCTGCGCCACCGTTTCGACGCCTTCGGCAATCACCTCCAGTTCGAGTTCATTCGCCAGGTCGCAGATGGCGCGCACGATCACGGCATTGCGTGAGTCGCCACTCTCGGCACGAATGAACGACTGGTCGATCTTGATCTTGTCGAATTCGAAGCGACGCAGATAGCTCAGGGACGCAAAGCCCGTACCGAAGTCGTCGAGCGCAATCTGGACGCCCAATCGGCGAAGGCCCGCAATGATCAGGGCCGCATCGTTGCGGACCAGCACGCTTTCGGTGATCTCGAAGACGATGCGCTGCGGCGCAATGCCGAAACGCACGATCGACCGCTCGACGAATTCACCCAGCGTCGCGTCCGTGAACTGGCGCGCGGACAGGTTGATCGAGATGAAGACGTCATCCGGCCAGTCTGCCGCAACGCACAGGGCTTCTTCGATGACCCAGCGGCCGATGGAAATGATCTGCTCGCTGCTCTCGGCCACGGGAATGAATTCGACCGGTGATACCTGGCCGAGGTCCGCATGCATCCAGCGAAGCAATGCCTCGAAGCCGACGGTCCTGCCGTCGCTGATCTCGACGATCGGCTGGAAGCGCAGCGTGAACTCCGCTCTCCGCAATGCGCCGGTCAGCCCGCGTCGCAGGCTCTGTTCGCGCAATGCGAGGTCACGCATCACCGGGTCGAAGGTGCGGTAACAGGCGCGTCCGGCAGCCTTGGCTGCATACAGGGCGATGTCCGCGCCTTTCAGCAATGCTGCTGGATCGCCGAGGTCGTCGCAGTTCTTCACCGCGATGCCCATGCTGGCACCCGCGTTCAGGCGGATGTCGCCGACATCGAACGGAACAGCCAGCGCCTGGGCGATCGCATCGCAGCAGGATTGCGCCCGGCGCTCGACATCCTTTCCGAAGAAGACGATGGCGAACTCGTCACCGCCCAATCGTGCGAAGAGTTGCGCCCCTTGCACGGAGGTCGCGGTCCGGGCCGCGAACTGGACCAGAAAGCGATCACCGGTGTCGTGCCCCAGGCGGTCGTTGATGTCCTTGAAGTGATCGACATCGAGCAGGACGATGGCACAGGCGCCGACAGCCTGACGATTCGCCAGCGCGGCATTGAAGCCATGTCGATTCAATACGCCGGTCAATGCATCGTGGCGCGCATCGTGGTCCGAGCGGCGACTCAGCCGCAACACGAATCCGATGAGCGCCAGGCCAATCAGGAGAAGAACCACGACCATGACCGACACCACGCCGACGACGTGGCCGAGGTTGCCCTGGTTCTGCGCAATGCGGTCGGTCAGCACGTTCTGGATGCTCGACGCCAGCCGCAGCATCCGGCCATTGAGTGGCAGCAACTCGTTCATGACGCGGCGTGCGACCACCGGGTCGGCCAGACTCGGCAGCTGCGGGCCGACACGGGCGATGGCTGCCCCGATCGACGCATACTCCTCGGCGCCGCCAGGGACATAGGCAAGCGCTGTGAAGGTTTCGCTGCTGTCGATGACAGACAGGCGATTGAGAAGTATCTGGTAGCGCAGGTCGACTTCAGCCTGGCTGGTCACCGACTCCTGCAGAAACCGGTCCGAGACGGCGACTTCAAAGCGGAACAGCTCCGCCGACAGTTGACCGATCTCCAGCGTGCTGTTGAAGCGCGTCGACTGCGAATTCCACATCAGGTAATTGGCCAATGTGACCGTCATCGCAATGACCAGAACGACCAGAACCGCCGCGGTCAGGACGAATACCGTACGAAAACGTCGCATCGGCCAGTGGCGGGCGGGCTACAGCACATCGATCTGGCACAACTGCCAGACCGAATGGAGATAGAAGCTGTCGGTGCGCAGTTTCGCGTCGCTGTCGAAAGGGAACACGACGAAGATGGGACCCTTGTCGGAGATCGGCAATGCGACGCCGTCCCTCGCAATTGCCAGAATTGCGCCATTGCCGGTCAATTCCTTGATGTCGGCGACCACGGCGTAATCGTTGAGGGCGATCAGCCGAAGCTTCGTGCCTTTTGCTTTCAATGCTGAAAGAAAAGTACCCACGGCCACGCCGCTGTAGACAGCCGGCTGCTTCTGCCAGGGTGTCGCCGTTTTGAACGAGCTTTGCGGCATGGCCTGGAGCGCGGCCAGGTCGAAGCGCCGATTTCCACTTGCATCGACCCCTTCGATGGCGCCTCGCACGGTGAGGACAGGTGTCGACGCAAAGGCGGGTAGCGCCATGGCGCCAGCCAGGGCGCCGGATGACCGTACGAGGAAGTCCCGACGGTTGACGGTGCGCATCATCGATTCTCCTGCGGACAGACACGGCCAGCCAACGCGCAATAGCAGTCCGGCCGAAATTCGATCGTGGGTCGACGGCAATCGACACCCATCCGATCATGAATAATTCTATCTTTGCAATTCACGACAGTCCGCCCGACAAAGCCACAAGTTGCAACCATCGGACAGTCCGGGCGACGGATTCGGATTCGGATGCGGAGCACGTGCCATGTCAGACTGGCTCATCGCACCGGAATCGGCGTCAGCGCTGGACGTTGACGATGGTGGCCTGCATCAGCGCGACCACCTTGTATTTATCGCCTGCTCCGGCAAATGCCCGCACTTCTCCGGTGCAGACCGTCAAGAGCTTTCCGGCGTTCAGCACGCGGCCGACCGCCAGGAAGCGTTCCCCGAGCGCGGGGCGCAGCAGATTGATCTTGAATTCGGCCGTCACCACCTCGTAGCCGGGCGGCGCCTTCGTCAATCCCGCGTAGCCGCATGCGCTGTCGACGATGCTGGTCGTCGCGCCCGCATGGAGATAGCCGTGCTGTTGGGAAAGCGCCATCGAGAACGGAAGCTCGATGTGAACTTCGCCATCTTCGACCAGCACAAGTCGGGCACCGATGGTCGCCATCAGTCCTTGTGCGTTGAAACTGTCCGCGACTCGCTTTTGAATGTCACTCATCGGAAAATCTTGCCACAGGTCGAGCCGATCAGCGATCGTGCATTGCGCCCGCGCAGAAGCCGCGCACGACTTTCAGGGCAGCCGACTCGCTCACGCCTTCCAGTGTCACGAAGGCGAATTGCGAGCGGAGCTTCAGCGCGGGCACGAGCGGCAGTTCGACCACCGAGCCGTCGTCCAGTTGCGTGCGCGCCACCTCGAGCACACCAAGGAAGATGACGTCGCTGTTGCGCACCGTCTCGATCAGCCACGCCGGCTCCTCGGACTGGAACTGGATCGCATCGGTGAGGTGCGTGGGCCGTCCGAAATGCGCATCGAGCTGCTGGACGACTTCGCCGCTCAGGCCCAGGCCGCTGGCTGCCAGCGGGAACTCCTGCAATTGCGACAAGCCGATCTTCTTCGCAGCCAGCAACGGATGGCCCTGGCGGCAGACGAAGCCCAAGCGCATCTCCGGAAAGAACTCGATGTCGAGGTCGTCGTGGGGCGGGATGGAACGCCGGTGCATGACCAATGCGTCGGCCGAACGCGCACGCAGCGCCTGCAGTTGCAGATCGGGCGGCCCGCCGAAGAGTTGCAGCCGGATGCGCGGATAGCTTTCGACCATGTGCCGCAGCAAGGGCACGGACAGCATCGCCGCCGGCGCGGGGCCCAGCCCGAGCCGGACCGAGCCGGTTTCCAGCGCCGCCAGCAACACGGCACTGCGCTTGAGTTCGGAAACCTCCAGCCTGATCCGGCGCGCGCGCAATGCGACCAACCGGCCGACCGGCGTCAGCTCCTTGCGCTTGCCGACCCGATCGATCAGCGGCGCACCCAGTTCTTCTTCCAGCGACTGGATGCTGCGGCTCAGCGCGGGTTGCGTGAGATGTACCCGCTCGGCGGCTCGGCTGAAGGAGCCGGTGTCGATCAGCGCGAGCAGATGGTCGAGTTGCTGGAGGTTCATGGCGTGTGGAACGCCGCATGCGGGCGGCGATCTCATGATTCTGAGTAATGGGAAATGAAAAAACAATGCATTGGACGCTCGATGACGGCGTTCGTACATTGCATTCCATCCATTGGCCGACGAACCGGCCTTCCCCTTCCTCCTCATCGAACTCCTGACGCCATGCACCAGCCAAGCCTCACGACGAACCGCCTTGCGGTGTTCACACTTGCCTTGGCCAGCGGCCTCGCGGTCGCTCCCGCCAGCGCACAGCCGGCGTACCCGAGCCGCCCGATCACCGTCGTGGTGCCGGTGGCCGCAGGCGGTGCGGCCGACGCATTGGCGCGGGCCTGGGGCAATCAGGTCGGCAAGTCGATAGGAGCTCCAGTGGTGGTCGACAACCGCCCGGGCGCCAACGGCAGCATTGCCGCGAGCTACGTCGCCAAGCAACCTGCCAACGGCTACACGATCCTGTTCGGAAGCACCTCGAACATGTCGCTCAACCCGTTCTCGTACAAAACGCTTTCCTACGACCCGGTGAAGGACTTCGACCCGGTGCTGATGCTGGCCGGCACCAGCCAGGTGCTGATCGCCAACCCGGCCGCGGGCATCCACTCGGTCGACGATCTGGTCAAGCTGGCGAAGGCCAGGCCGGGCGAGCTCAACTATGGCTCGGCGGGCAAGGGCAACTCCACCCATCTCAACGTCGAGTTCCTCGCGCAGCACTACGGCATCCAGATGACGCACGTGCCCTACAAGGGTGCGGCGCCGGCCATGATGGGCCTCGTTGCCGGCGAGGTCCAGGTGACGGCCGACGCCATCACCAGCGTCGTGCCGCAGGTCAAGGCGGGCAAGGTGGTGCCGATCGTGGTCTTCGGCGCGCAGCGTTCGCCGGCGCTGCCGCAAGTGCCGACGGTGTACGAGGCCGGCCTCGCGGACTTTCCGGCCGGCGGGTGGTATGGGCTGATGGTGCCCAAGGGCACGCCGCGCAACGTGATCGACCTGCTCAACGCCGAGACCCGGAAGTTCTGGGCCGACCCTGCCATCAAGGCACAGATGGACGCGCTGTACATGGACCCGCCGACGGCCTTCGGACCGGACGCGGTGCGCCAGACGATGCAGCGCGAAGCCGCGGTCTGGGGCCCGATCATCGGCCGCCTGGGTATCCAGAATGACTGAACCGCTGCTGCGCGCTGACGCACCCGCCTCCACGCTGGCCGAGCCGCGGGAGCACCTTCCGCGTGGCGAAGACTTCCTGCTGTGGTCGCCCTGCTTGCAGGCCTATGGCTACCGCATCGTCGACCGGCTGTTCGCCACCCGGACGATCCACCGCGGTCCGGTCGCGCGCCCGCCGGTGCGCGGGCCGGCCTGCGAACCGCGCTGGTCGGTCGATGGCGAAGCGCGCGATGTCGAGACCTTCATGGACCGCAACAGCGTCGCCGGACTGCTGGTGATGCGCCATGGGCAGATCGTGCTGGAGCGCTACGGCCTCGGCCTGCAGCCGCAGGACCGCTGGAGCACCATGTCGACCGTCAAGTCGATGACCTCGATGCTGGTCGGCGCGGCCGTGCGGGACGGCGCCATCGGCAGCATCGACGACCCGCTGACCCGCTACCTGCCGCAGCTGGCCGGCTCGGGCTATGCGCAGGCCACCGTGCGGCACCTGATGACGATGTCGTCCGGCGTGGCCTGGTCGGAGGTCTACACCGACAAGAACTCCGACGTGAACCGCTACAGCAAGTCGCTCGCGGACAAGGTGCCCGGCGGCGTGCTCGCCATGCTGCGCGAGCGGCCCTCGGCCCACCCGCCTGGAACGGCGTGGCACTACAACACCGGCGACACCTACCTGCTCGGCGCGGTGATCTGCGCGGCCACCGGGCGCACGCTCGCCGACTACATGTCCGAGCGCATCTGGCAACCCTGCGGCATGGAATTCGACGCCTACTACACGCTCGAATCCGACGGCGGCCAGGAGATCGGTGGCAGCCGGGCCGGCATGACGCTGCGCGACATGGGCCGCTTCGCGCAGCTGGTGCTCGACGACGGCAGGGTGGGCGATGCGCAGGTGCTGCCGTCCGGCTGGGTCGACCTGGCGACGGCGCGCGCGTTCGACATTCCCGCGACCTTCAACGCCACGCACCGCCAGGCATTGGGGATCACGGGCTATGGCTTCGGCTGGTGGCTGCGCGATGACGGCGCGGTGCTGGCCATGGGCCATTCGGGGCAGCGCATGTTCATCGACCGCCGCCGCGGCCTGGTGGTGGTGAACCT
>JAZKDL010000439.1:0-12897 GCA_040387575.1 Pseudomonadota bacterium | reverse complement strand
CGGCGAGTTCGTGGCCGGCGTGCGCTACAAGGCCTGGAACCCGCCGTCGGCGCTGCATCCGAGCATCGACGCCCACGCGCCGCTGACCTTCGACATCGTCGACACCTGGATGAAGCGCTCGCTGGGCGGCTGCCAGTACTTCGTGGCGCATCCGGGCGGCCGCAACTACGACACCTTCCCGGTGAACGCCTACGAAGCCGAAAGCCGGCGCATGTCGCGCTTCACGCGCATGGGCCACACGCCCGGCCTGATGCGCACGCCGCCGGCGACGATCGAGCTGGCGGGCAGCCGCGAGTTTCCGTTCACGCTCGACCTTCGGCGCTGAATACAGGTGGCGCTTGATACCGGGATCCACATGTGCAGTGCGAAAATGCCTGCACTGTGGAACCGTTGAACGAATCTCTCTTTGGCGCGCAAGCGATGGAAACGCCTGCGGCGCTTGCGTCTGCGCTCGCTCCGGACGCCACGCCGGGGCATTTCGACGAGCTGCGCGGCGTTGCCCAACCCGCGAGCACACCCAAACCGCCGCCAGCTGCGGCCGGCGCGGTTCTGTATGACGCGGCCGCCACGCCACCGCCAGCCGTGGCGACGCCCGCCACCGAGCCCGATGCCGACGACAAGCCGCCGCTGACGGCGGTCTGGAGCCGCTTCTTCGAACACCTCGGTAGCGGTGGCTTCACCGACCTGCCGCGACGAGCCCTCAACCTCGAACGGCAGATCCGCGACAACGGCGTCACCTACAACGTCTACGCCGACGCTGATGGCCCGCAACGGCCGTGGTCGCTCGACCTGTTCCCGCTGATCATTTCGCCCGAAGGCTGGGCGCAGATCGAGGCCGGCGTGCTGCAGCGTGTGCGCGTTCTCGACCGCGTGATGGCCGATGTCTACGGCCCGCAGCAGTTGCTCGCCGAAGGCCTGCTGCCAGCGGCGCTGGTGCGCGGCCATCCGGGCTATCTGCGCGCCATGCATGGCGTGAAGCCGCCGGGCGACACCTGGCTGCACATCGCCGCCTTCGACCTGGCACGCGGCCCCGACGGCAACTGGTGGGTGGTCTCGCAACGCACGCAGGCGCCGTCCGGCCTGGGCTATCTGCTCGAGAACCGGCTGGCCATCTCGCGCCAGTTCCCGCAGGCCTTCGAGGCACTGCAGGTGCAGCGCCTGGCCGCCACCTACAGCGCCATGATGGAAGGGCTGCAGGAGATGTGCCCGGCCGGCGCGCCACCGCACATCGCGCTGCTGACGCCCGGCCCGTACAACGAAACCTATTTCGAGCATGCGTACCTGGCGCGTTACCTCGGTATCACGCTGGTCGAGGGCAGCGACCTCACGGTGCGCGACCAGCGGCTCTATCTGAAGACGCTGCAGGGCCTGCGCCCGGTGCACGGCCTCATCAAGCGGCTCGACGACCAGTTCCTCGACCCGCTCGAACTCCGCCCCGACTCCACGCTGGGCGTGCCCGGGTTGCTGCAAGCCATTCGCGCAGGCAACGTGCTCGTGGCCAACATGCCGGGTTCGGCCTTCCTCGAATCGCCAGCGCTGCTGGGCTTTCTGCCGGCGCTGGCACGCCGCCTGATCGGCGAGAAGTTGCAATTGCCCGCGCTGCCGACCTGGTGGTGTGGCGAACGCGCCGCGCTCGAATCCGCGCTTCCCCAGTTGGCCGACGCGGCCATCAAGTCGACCTATCCTGGCTACGACTCGCGCACCAGCTTCGAAGCGGTGCTCGGCAGCCAGATGGGCCGCCGCGAACTCGACGAATGGGCGGGCCGGATCGTCCGCCGGGGCGACGAGCACACAGTGCAGAGCTACCTGCCGCTGTCGCAGATGCCCACCTGGGCCCAAGACCGCGGCGCCAGCACCGGCCGCATTGCGCCGCGCGCGGTGCTGTTGCGGGTCTTCGCGGTCAGCAACGGCGCGCAGTCCTGGCGGGTGCTGCCGGGCGGCCTGGCCCGGCTGGCCGGTGCCAATGCGCAGATCGCATCGATGCAGCGCGGCGGCAGCAGCGCCGACGTCTGGGTGCAGACGCACGGCGAGGTCGACCGCACCACGCTCCTGCAGCCGCACGCCACGCCCGCGTCGCTCGCGCGCCACCGCGCACCGGTGACGAGCCGCGCAGCCGAGAACATGTTCTGGCTGGGCCGCTACACCGAACGCGCCGAGAACGCGGTGCGCCTGGCGCGCCTGATCCTCGACGTGCTTGGCGGCGAGGGCCAGTCGTCGCGCGCGTTGCTGACCTGGATGCATCAGCTGGCGCAGCGCAATGCGCTGATTCCGCCCGAAGTGCCGATCGGCACCAAGTCGCTGCGCGTCTTCGAACGCGCGCTGATCGCCGAACTCGGCGACGCCGACGGCGGCAGCGTGGGCTACAACCTGCGCAGCGTGCGGCAGGCGGCCGCAGCTGTGCGCGAGCGGCTGTCGCAGGACCACTGGAAGCAGATCGTGCGCGCCGAAGAAGAATTTCTGCGCCGTACCGCCGAACAGGCCGGCGAGAAGCGCGAAGGCAGCTACGCCGCCAGCGCCGCCGTGCGCTCGCTCGAGGCCGCGAGTGCGGCGCTCGCCGCCATGACCGGCGCGCAGACCGACCGCATGACGCGCGACGACGCCTGGCGCCTGCTCTCGATCGGCCGCCACATCGAGCGGCTCGCCTTCCTGTCGAACGCGCTGGCCGCCGGTTTCGCCAACGGTTCCGTGCACGAAGTCGCCGGCTTCGAAGCCATCATTGCGCTGTTCGACAGCACGATCACCTTCCATGGCCGCTACCAGCAGCGGCGCGACGTCGCGACGATGGTCGACCTGCTCGTGCTCGACGGCGACAACCCGCGCTCGCTCGCCTGGGTCACGCAGACGCTGCGTGGTCGCATCGCGAAGCTGGCCGGCAGTGCGCCGGGCAAGCTGACCGCGCTGTCGTACGAACTGCCCGACCCGGCCACATGGACGCTCGAACGCCTCTGCGATCCGGGGCCGGACGCCAAATACCCCGCGCTGGTCGAACTGTTCAAGACCTGCGAAACCGCGGCCTATCACGTGTCCGATTCGATCGGCACCCGCTACTTCACGCTCACGTCCGAATCGCTTCGGTCGGTGGGCGCCTAGCGCCCAGCTTCGGCTCCCACGCATGCTTCTCCACGTCACCCACGAAACCCGCTACGACTACACCCCGCCGGTGGAGACGGCGCAGCATCTCGCCCACCTGAAGCCGCGCACCACTGCGTCGCAGCGGCTGGTGAGCCACACGCTGGCCATCGTGCCGACGCCCGCGCAGTGCCACGAACAGCTCGACCTGTATGGCAACACGCGCGCCTTCTTCGCGCTCGATTCCACGCACCACGAACTGGTGGTCACGGCCGAAAGCGTGGTCGAGACGTCCGACCCGGTGCTGGCGAGCTGCATTGCGCGCATGCTGCCCTGGGAAGAGGTGCGCGAGCGCTTCCGCTACAGCAAAGGGTCGCGCTTCGATCCCGCGTCGGACTTCGTGTTTCCGTCGCCCTACGTGCCGCGCCACGACGACTTCACCGCCTACGCGCGGCTGAGTTTTGCGCCCGGTCGACCGACCTTCGACGTGGCGATGGATCTCACGCAACGCATCTATCGAGATTTCGAATACGACGCCGGCAGCACCGAGATCAACACGCCGGCGGTCGAGGCGCTCGCGCAGCGCCAGGGCGTCTGCCAGGACTTCGCTCACATCATGATCGCGTGCTTTCGCACCATGGGCCTGCCCGCGCGCTACGTCAGCGGCTACCTGCTGACCCAGCCGCCGCCGGGCCAGAAGCGGCTGATCGGTGCCGATGCGTCGCATGCCTGGGTGTCGGTCTATCTGCCGGCTGCCGACGGCCCCGGCGACTGGGTCGACTTCGATCCGACGAACGGACGCCAGCCTGGGCAGGACTACGTGACGCTGGCGATCGGCCGTGATTATTCCGACGTGTCACCGATGCGCGGCGTGCTGCACGGTGGCGCGCGCCACACGCTGGACGTCGGCGTGACGGTGCAGCCGCTCGAGGAAATGCAGGCCTACCTGCCAGGCATGGCGCTCGCGCCCGGAATGGCTTCGCAATCGCAGAGCCAGTCGCAGGGCCAGGGTCAGGGCCAGTCTCGCGGCCAAGGTCAATCACAGTCCCAGGGCCAGTCCGGCATGCTGCCGCCAGTCCCGCTGCAATCCCAGTCCTGAGGGCGGCGAAGGCGGTGCGGCGCTGAGCCGCAGGCCGGCCATCGCGCCCTCCTTTTTCCCTTTCATCCAAGGAGTCTTTCCATGAGCGTCTACGACAAACTCACCGCCCTCGGCATCACGCTGCCGCCCGTCGCCATCCCCGCCGCGGCCTATGTTCCCTTCGTGCAGACCGGCAATCTGGTCTTCCTGTCCGGCCACGTGGCCAAGAAGGACGGCAAGCCCTGGGTCGGCCAGCTCGGCGGCGCGATCGACACGGCCGAAGGCCGGCTCGCCGCCCGCGCGATCGCGATCGACCTGATGGGCACGCTGCACGCGGCCGTGGGCGACCTGAACAAGATCAAGCGCATCGTGAAAGTCATGAGCCTGGTGAATTCGGTGCCGACCTTCACCGAACAGCATCTGGTGACCAACGGCGCCAGCGAACTCTTCGCCGAAGTCTTCGGCGCGGAAAAGGGTGCGCATGCGCGCAGCGCCTTCGGCGTCGCGCAGATCCCGATGGGTTGCTGCGTCGAGATCGAACTGATCGCCGAGATCGGCTGATCCTGCCGGCGTGGCATTGGCTGCGCCGGGCGTACTTCCCCTCGCCGCTCAGGCGAGCGACGATCCGCGTACCACGAGCCGGCCCGGCAGCAATTGCTGACGCGCCGGGCCTTCAAGGCCACGCAGCCGATCGATCAGGCTCGCCGCGGCGGCCCGGCCGATGGCATCGGTCGGTTGCTCGATGGTGCTCAGCCCGGGCCCGACCAGCGGCGCCCATTCGGTGTCGTCGAAGCCCACGAAGCCCAGTTGCTCCCCGAAGCGCCAGCCCAGCCGCGTCATCGCAGCCGCCACGCGCAGCGTGACCACCGCATTGCCCGCCACGACGGCCGGTCGGCGGCGCGGACGTCCAGTCACGGCACGCTCGCCCAGCGCACGCAACGCAGCGTCGAGGGCCTCCTGATCTCCTTCCTCGCTCTCGAAGATCTCTCCGGCCACGCCGTCGGCCGCATGCGTCGCGACGCAATCGCGGAACGCGGATGATCGCTCGCGCCGCGTGCTCACACCCTGCTGCGGCTCGGTGATGTAGAGCAGCTCACGCCAGCCGCCGGCCACCAGGTGCTCGCAGGCCTGCGCCATCGCGCCTGCGTTGTCCAGCGAGACGAAGTCGGCCTCCATGCCGGCATGGCGACGATCGACCAGCACCGCCGGCTTTCCGTACATCGTGACGGCATCGACCACACCTGCACCGCGGCCCAGCGTGTTGAGGATGAAGCCGTCGACCTTGTAGCCCGCCAGCGCGTCGATCGCCTCGCGCTCGCGGCCGAACTCGTTGCCGAGGTTGAACAGCACGACCAGGTAGCCGGCGTCCTGGCAGGCCTTCTCGGCGCCGCGCAACACGGCGACCGAATAGGGATTGGTGATGTCGGCCACGATCAGCCCGATCAGGCGCGAGCGACCCAGGCTCAGCGCCTGCGCCATCGGATTCGGCGTGAAGCCGAGCGCCGCGATCGCCGTCTCGACGCGCGTGGCGATGTCGGGGCTCAGCAGCCGTTCGCGATGGTTCAGGAAGCGCGAGACGGTGGCCTTCGACACACCGGCCGCCTCGGCGACGTCGGCGATGGTGGCGCGACCGCTCGGCTTCATCGGTGGGCGCGCTTTCGCGCTGCCCTCAGGCACTTGCGGTGTCGTACACCGCCGTAGGCCGTTCGCCAGCCAGCGCCTGCAGCAGGTTGGTCGTGGCGAGCTCGGCCATCGCGTGACGCGTCTCGTGCGTGGCCGAACCGATGTGCGGCAGTGGCGTCACGCGCGGATGCGTGCGCAGCGCCGACGCCAGCGGCAGCGGCTCCTTGGCGAACACGTCGAGCCCTGCGGCACGCAAACGGCCGCCGTCGAGCGCGGCCAGCAGCGCGGCCTCGTCGACCGTCGCTCCACGACCGCCATTGATGAAGATCGCGCCGGGCTTCATGCGCGCGAACAGGCCTTCATCGATCATCCCGCGCGTGCTGTCCGACAGCGGCAGCATCGCCACGACGAAGTCGGCGCGCGCCAACAGTTCGTCGAGCGGCGTGTGGATCGCGCGAGCCCGCAGCTCCGGCGCCTGCGCAGCCAGATCGACCGGCCGGCGCGCGTGGTACAGCACCGGCATGCCGAAGCCCAGCGCCGCACGCCGCGCGATCGCCTGGCCGATGCGACCGAAGCCGAGCAGGCCGATCGTCTTGCCGTGCACGTCGAAGCCGAACAGGTCCTCGCCGATGTTCTTGTTCCATTCGCCGTTGCGCACGAGATTCGACAGCTCGACCACACGGCGGCTGGTCGCCATCAGCAGCGCGAACACGGTGTCGGCGACGGTTTCGTCGAGCACGCCCGGCGTGTGGCACAGCACGATGCGGCGCGCATGCAGCGCAGCCAGGTCGTAGTTGTCGACGCCGACCGAAACGCTCGAAACGGCCTCGAGCCGCGGCGCTGCATCGAGCAGCGCGCGGTCGACCGGATAGCTCGAACCGATCAGGCCCTGCGCGACGCGCAACGCCGAATCGAACGCCGCGCGTTGCTCCGGCAGCTTGGGGTTCGCGACAGTCACGTCGTGCACGGCCTCCAGCCGCGCAAGCTGATCGTCAGGCAGCTCACGGAAAACCAAAACGTTCTTGCGCACGCTCACAGGCCGGCCTCCTCGAGTTGGGCGCGCGTAGGCAGCCCTTCAGTGTCACCGAGCACCTGCACCGCGCGGGCGCCGATCCATGCGCCGCGGCGCACCGCGTCGGGCACGGAGCGGCCTTCGAGCAACGCGCTGATCACACCGGCCGCGAAGCCGTCGCCAGCGCCGACCGTGTCGACCACTTCCTTCACCGGGAAGCCCGGCACACGGCCGGTTCCGGCCACGTCGCTGTCGTAATACGCGCCATCGGCGCCGAGCTTCACGACGACCAGCTTCGCGCCGAGCCGGCGATAGAACGCGGCGATGCCTTCGGGCGTGCTTTCGCCGGTCAGCAGCAGGCCTTCCTCGATGCCGGGCAGCACCCAGTCGGCGCGCGATGCGAGGTCGTTGATGGCGGTACGCATCGCGTCGGTCGACGCCCACAGCGTCGGCCGCAGGTTCGGGTCGAAGGAGATCGTGCGGCCCGCGGCGCGCATCGCGTCCATCGTCTTGGCAGCGGCCGGCAGCGTGGTCGCGGAGATCGCGGCGAACACGCCGGTCGCGTGCAGATGGCGCGCCGCGGTGAGCCACGGCACGTCGACGTCGTCGGGCGTCATCTGGCTCGCAGCGGAGCCCTTGCGGTGGTATTCGACCGGCGGATCGCTGCCGTCGGTCACGCGGCCCTTGAACTGGAAGCCGGTGCGCTGCGTCGGGTCGCAGATCACGTGCGAGCAATCGATGCCCTCGCCCTTCATCGTGGCGATCAGGTAGCGCCCCATCGAGTCGGTGCCGAGGCGGCTGGCCCAACCGACCTTCAGGCCGAGGCGCGACAGGCCGATCGCCACGTTGGTCTCGGCGCCGGCGGTGCGCTTGTAGAAGGCTTGCGCGTCCTCGATCGGACCCGGGCGGTCGGCCACCATCAGCAGCATGGCCTCGCCGAACAGCGCAACGTCGAAAGTGGTGTCGGTCATCACAGGGCTCGTCAAAGGGCGCGTGCGGCGCGGATCAGCGCGATCTGATCGCGGGTGACGGCCAGCAGGTCGTCGCCGATCAGCGGGTATTCGATGGCGTGCGGCACGTCGGCCGGCAGCGCGCGCAGCACGGCGCGCCAGGGTGCCGACGATTCGGCCAGCGGCACGGCGACCCACTTGGCGGGCAGGCGCTGCACGCCCTTGCAATGCACGTAGCGCACGCGGTGGCCGAGCGCCTTGGCGGCTTCGAGCGGGCATTCGCCGACCCAGTGCCAGTTGCCCATGTCGAAGGTCATGCCGAGGCTGAGCCCGGCCTGGTCGGCCGCGTTGAAGAAGTCGACCATCGCGGGCAAGGTGCCGGCGCGCACGGTCTGGTCGTTCTCGATCAGCAGCTCGATGTGCGTCTCGGCCAATTGCACCTTCAGGCCCCAGAGCGAGCCGTGCGATGCGGGGCCGAAGCCGCCGATCGCCATCTTCAGGCGACTCGCGCCGAGCGTCTTGGCGGCGGCGATGCCGCGCGACAGCGCTGCGCTGTCGAGCCAGCCGCCCTCGGCCCACAGGCCCTCGGGGCTCGAATAGACCGACGCGTGGCCGGCCAGTGCCGGCAACTCGGAGGCTGGGTCGCGCAACAGTTCGCCACGCACCTCGACCGAGTCCGCACCGGCCGCGCGGCCAAGCTGCGAACACCAGAGCTGCCCATGGCGCCCCACCTCGGCCGCGCCGAAGGAGGAAAGAGAAATCAATACCTGCATGCTGTGTCTTGTCTGGAAAGGACGGCGCGGGCAGGCCCGGCGGTCATCAGTGGTTGTTCAGGATCTGGCCGAGGAACTGGCGGGTGCGCTCGTCCTTCGGGTTGCTGAAGAATTCGGTGGGCGGCGCCTGCTCGACGATCTTGCCGGCCGCCATGAAGATCACGCGATCGGCCACGCTGCGCGCAAAGCCCATCTCGTGCGTGACGCAGAGCATCGTCATGCCGTCCTCGGCGAGGCCGATCATGGTGTCGAGCACTTCCTTGACCATCTCGGGGTCGAGCGCGGAGGTGGGCTCGTCGAACAGCATGATCTTCGGCGTCATGCACAGCGCGCGCGCGATCGCCACACGCTGCTGCTGGCCGCCGGACAGCTGGCTCGGATATTTCTTCGCCTGCTCGGGGATGCGCACCCGCGTCAGGTACTTCATCGCGATCTCTTCGGCCTGCGCCTTGTTCATGCCGCGCGAGCGCATCGGCGCGAGCGTGCAGTTCTCGAGGATCGTGAGATGCGGAAACAGGTTGAACTGCTGAAACACCATGCCGACCTCGGCGCGCACCGCGTCGACGTTCTTGCCGCCAGCCGTGAGGTCGATGCCGTCGACCACGATGCGGCCTTTCTGCACGGTCTCGAGCCGGTTGATGCAGCGGATCAGCGTCGACTTGCCCGAGCCCGACGGGCCGCAGATCACGATCCGCTCGCCCGCGCGAACGCTCAGGTCGATGCCGGTCAGCACCTGGAATTCGCCGTACCACTTGTTCACCGCTTCCATGCGGATGATCGGCTCGGAGCCGGCGGGCGTCGTGACTGCGTCGGTCATGCTGTTCAGTTCCAAAAATTCATCATCAAACGCACGCGATGTCTTCTGGCTTTGCCAGGCCGCCGGTGTCGCCCCCTGCAAGGGGGTTGGCGAAGCGACACGAAGTGCGCGGAGACTGGGGGTTAGTTCAGCTTCGGCAGATCGGCGCCGAGCCACTTCTGGTAGAGCTTGTTCAGCTCGCCATTGGCGGTGTTCTTGGCGACGAAATCGTTCAGCGTCTTGGTCAACTCGTCCTGGCCCGGGCGCAGTGCGATGCCCATGGCTTGCTGGACCAGATTGAACTTGTTCTCGAAGGTGTTGGCCGGCACGCGCTTGGCGATCTGCGCCGCAACGGTGACCGAGCAGCCGATCGCATCGACCTGGCCGGAGATCAGCGCCTGCATGGCCGAAGCGTCGTCGTCGAAGCGGCGGATCTCGGTGCCTTCCGGTGCGGCCTTGGTCACGGCCACATCCTGCGTGCTCGCGCGAGCCACGCCAACGCGCAGGCCCTTCATGTCGGCCGGGCCCTTGATGGCGCTGCCGGTCTTGCCGTACAGCACGATCGTGGCGGCGGCGTAGGGCTGCGAGAACTGCACTTGCTTGGCGCGCTCGGGCGTGATGGCCAGCGACGCGACCAGCACGTCGACCTTGTTGGTCAGCAGGAACGGAATGCGGTTCGGGCCGGTCACCGGCACGATGTTGGCCTTCACGCCCAGGTCCTTGGCCAGCAGCTTGGCGACGTCGGCGTCATAGCCATCGGGCTCGTTCTTGGCGTTGGTCGTGCCGTACGGCGGGAAGTCGACCAGCATGCCGATGGTGATCTCGCCCTTCTTCTTGATATCGGCGACCGATTGGGCCGAAGCGAAGGGAGCGAACACGGTCAGTGCGGCGCCAAGGCCGAGTGCGGCCAGCGCGGTGGTGGCGGTGCGGCGGGTGGTGAAACGGATCATTCGAAGTCTCCTGAGGTGGGAACGGGAACGGGGGAAATGAAAAACGGAAAACTGAAAAAGCGAAAAGGTCGATGCGTCCCGGCGCATCAACGCGCCAAGGCTCGCGCCTGCTTGCGCTCCATGCGCGCGGCGAGCAGCGACAGCGGCCAGCAGATCACGAAATAGATCACGGCCACCGTGGTGAACACTTCCAGCGGCTGGAAGGTCGCGTTGTTGATGATCTGGCCGGCGCGGGTGATTTCGGTGAAGCCGATGATGGCCGCGAGCGACGTGCCCTTGATGATCTGCACCACGTAGCCGACGGTCGGCGGCAGCGCGATCTTGAAGGCCTGCGGCAGGACCACGTCACGCATGCGCGGGCCGTAGCGCAGGTTGAGCGCCTGCGCCGCCTCGATCTGGCCACGCGGGATCGCCTCGATGCAGCCGCGCCAGATCTCGCCCAGGAAAGCCGCGCTGTTGAGGATCAGCGCCACGCCCGCGGCCACCCACGGATTGATGTCGAGCCCCAGCACCGGCGCGCCGAAGAAGATCAGGAACAGCTGCAGCAGCAGCGGCGTGCCCTGGAAGATCTGGATGAACAGCACGGCAACGCCACGCGCCGTCTTGCTCTCGGACGTGCGTGCCAGCGCGATGACCAGCCCGAGGATCGCGCCGCCGATGAAGGCGATCAGCGACAGCGCGAGCGTCCACTTGGCCGCCTCGAGGATGAACAGGAATTCTGGATAGCCGAAGGTACGCATGGTGTTAGCGCCGATCCGGGTAGTTGAGCGTGCGCTGGTAGATCAGCTTGAAAAGCCCCGAGAACGCGAGCGCCAGCACCAGGTAGATGGCGGCGACCACGATGTAGATCTCGAAGCTGCGGAAGGTTTGCGATTGCAGGTTGGCGGCGACCGAGGTCAGGTCGTCGGCCGAGATCACCGACACCACGGCCGAACTCAGCATCAGCAGGATGAACTGGCTCGTCAGCGCCGGGTAGATGGCCTTGAGCGCCGGCTTGATGATCACGAAGCGGAAGATTTCCCAGCCCTTCAGATTGAGCGCCCGGCCTGCTTCGATCTGGCCCTTGGGAACCGACTCGATGCCGGCGCGCACGATTTCAGCCGCGTAGGCGCCCAGGTTGACGACCATCGCCGTCAGCGCCGCGGTGTAGGGCGACCAGCGCAGGCCGATGGCCGGCAGCGCGAAGAAGAAGAAGAACAACTGCACCAGGAACGGCGTGTTGCGGATCACCTCGATGTAGGCGTTGATCAGGAAACGCAGCACCCGTGGCCCCGAGGTCTTGCCCCAGGCACAGAAGACAGCGACCACGAGACCCAGCGCGGTCGACACGAGCGACAGCTGGACCGTGATCCAGGCGCCCTTGAGCAACAGCGGCCAGGCGGCAAAAACGGCATCGAATTGAAATTGGTAATTCACGACCTGGCGCACCTGAAGCGGGCATCGATGAGACGGCTGGCAGTGTATGAAACCGGTTTCATGTACACATTAGGGATTACCCTGATGTGGCATTTTGTAACCATGCCCGGTTATTGGGCGTGCGGCGATGCCGCTGCACCAACGATGCCCTCGTGCGGTGCCAGTCAGTTGCCCTGTTTGCATCGTGAACGCTTACGCTCCGCGTCATTCCGATCCACCTTCACCACCAACGTCCATGACATTTTTGCGAAAACGCCTGGCCCGGCTGTTCGGCCTGCTCGCGCTCCTCGGTGCGGCCGGCTGCGCTACCAGCGAGACCTGCAGCCCCCACGCCCCCGTGGGCGCGCCCGCGGCCGGCGCCGATTTTTCGGCGTCGGACTGCCGGTTCCGCAACATGTCCAACCCGGACGCAAAGCCCTCCGAAAACGGATTCAAGATCTGGAGCCGCTTCATCCTCGGCACCAAGGAAGGCACGGTCCCCATCGACCCGATTCCGGTGCGCGTCCTTGATCGCAAGGCACTCGATGCGCTGGACGCATCGGCCAACCATGTGATCCGCCTTGGCCACTCGTCGCACCTGCTCAAGTTGCGGGGCAAGTACTGGTTGATCGATCCGGTGTTCAGCGAGCGTGCGTCGCCCGTGCAATTCGCGGGGCCGAAGCGCTTTCACCCGACACCGCTGCCGCTCACCGAGCTGCCACCGATCGAAGGGTTGATCCTCTCGCACGACCACTACGATCACCTCGACGTCGCGACGATCACCTACCTGCGCGCACGCGTCCAACGCTACTTCGTGCCGCTGGGCGTCGGCCAGCGGTTGCGGGAGATGGAGGTGCCAGCCGAGCGGATCGAGGAGTTCGACTGGTGGCAGAAGGCCCGTCATGGCGAGGTCGAACTCACTGCCACGCCGGCCCAGCATTTCTCCGGACGCGGATTGTTCGACCGCGACCGCACGCTGTGGGCTTCATGGGTGATTCAGAGCGGCACCGAGCGCATCTTCTACAGCGGCGATTCGGGTTATTTCCCCGGCTTTCGGCAGATCGGCGAACGCTTCGGCGGATTCGACATCGCGCTGATGGAAAACGGCGCCTACGACACCTACTGGCCATCGGTTCACATGCAGCCCGAGGAGAGCGTCAAGGCCTTCGAAGACCTGCGCGGCAAGCTGCTCTACGTGGTGCACAACAGCACCTTCGATCTGGCCTTTCACACCTGGCGCGACCCGCTCGA
>JAZKDL010000438.1:0-8976 GCA_040387575.1 Pseudomonadota bacterium | reverse complement strand
ACGAGGCGGAGCCGCTCGCGCCGCGGGTTGAGGAGCGCGTCGCGGACGGCGTGCGCGCCTTGCTGGCCGGCGAGCAGCCCGACCTGCTCGACGTCGTGCTCGACGAGACCGGCGTGCCCGACTTCCACCGGCGCGTCTATGCGCTGGCACGCCGCATTCCGCCTGGGCAAACGCTGACCTACGGCGAAGTCGCGACCGCGCTCGGCGACAAGGGCCTGGCGCGCGCGGTCGGGCAGGCGATGGGTGCGAATCCGTTCGCGCCGGTCGTGCCGTGCCACCGGGTGCTGGCCGCCAACGGACGGCCCGGCGGCTTCTCGGCGCACGGCGGGGCGCTGGTCAAGCTGCGGATGCTGGCGATCGAAGGCGCGCGGCCGAACGGCATGGCGTCGCTGTTCGACGATTGACGCTCAGGCAAAGGCGGGCGCGGCCAGCGCTTTCGCTTGCTGCAGCGCGTCTTGCCAGGCAGCCAGCAGGTCGGGCCGGCGCAGCCGTCGCGTGGCCTGTTCCAGATGCGGATGGGTCGCCACCTGCGTCAGCAACTGCAGCTTCTGCCGGGGCGTGAGGCCGCTCAGCAGAATCGGCTGCAACCATTGCTGGGCGGCCTGCGCCGCCACGTCGCGGATGACCTTGGACGCCGTCGGCGTCTGCAGGCCGAGCGCATTGCAGAAGGCCCGCAACCGCGCCGGATTGAAGATCGGCTCCGCATGCTGCTTCTCGGCGTCCGGCATGAGCTTCAGCGCGTGCCCGCGCGCCACGTTGTAGAGCACGGTCGCGGTGATGTCGTAGGCCGGCGCCAGTTCGGCCTGCCGCCGATCGCGGTAGATCAGCCCGATGTTCTTCAGGTGCATATCGGCATTGCCGAGCAGCTCGTTGACCTCGATGCGGCGCAGCAGCTCGTGCACGGCGGCCTCGCCGCAGTGCGGCAGGCTCAGCAGGGTGCCGGCGATCGCGAGGTACGACTCTTCGTACTTGTGCTCCGGCGGCCTGCTCAGGACCTGCGCGAAATCCTCGAAGTGCACCTTGGCGCCATCGGCGCGATCGAATCGGGTCACCGCGAGAAACTGGCCTTGCAGCTCGTCGCCGAGGTCGTAGCGGTGCGGCGCGGCCAGGGCCGACATCGGCATCAACTCGAACGCGCAGACATCGACGCCGGCGAGTTGCGCCAAATGCATGCTCAGGCCTTCGACCTGCGGCATGCGCGCGTATTCGGCGGAGGGCAGCTTGGCGATGATCGCCGCGTCGCCTCGGGACGTGCGCCCGATGAAGCGGCCTTCGCCGTCGCGGTTCACGCCGATCTTGGGTTGCACGCCGGAGATCGACAGGCTGTCCTGGAACGGCTCGGCCCACACCGAGGCTTCCAGCGCGTCCTGGTCCTGCGTGACCAGGCGTTGGAGCGAGGCGCGGGCGATGTCTTCCCATTCCGCGGTCACGGCGCCGGGCAGGTTCTTGCCGCAGGCCGCGATCATCCCCATGTGGTCGAGCGGATCGATCGCGGCCTCTTCGGCGACGAAGCGGCGGAACACGCCTTCCGGCAGCAGGTTCTGGAAGAAGGGCGGCAACTGGGCGTCGCCCCGGGTGCCGGTGACCGTGTTGAATTCGGGCCGGGTCACGTCGAGCCAGAACGACTGTTGCTGCGCCGGGTCGGCCGAGCGCATGGATTCGGACAGCACGTCGGCGCCGGCCCAGGGCGTTCGGGCATAGGCCTCGTCGACCACGAAGCGCTGGATCGGCGGCAAGCCGGGCTGCGCGTACTTGAACAGGAAGCCGATGCGCTGGCCGTGCAGCTTGATCACCAGAACCGGGACGTTCATTTGCGGCCCTTCGGCACCTTCGGTGCGACGGCGCGCTGCTGGAGGCCTGCCAGCCGCTGCTGCACCGCCGACAGCACATGCGTGGCGGGGCGGTCCGGCTCCGAGGCGATGAGCGCCGAGACCGGCCGACCGCGTGCATAGACCGAGGTGTCCGCGGTGCCGAGCTCCGGCAGACCGCGTTGCAAGGTTCGCGGCACGGTGGCGAGATCGAGTTCGAGCACGTCCATCACCGCCAGCAGGGTCGACACCTGCACGTCGTCGCCCTTGAACAGGCGGTACACGGCTTGCCGGCTCACACCGGCCTGCTCGGTCAGTGCCTTGCGTGTCAGGCCACGGGCCCGTCGTGCCGCTTCGAGTCGTTGTGCGAGATCCAGGGATGTGCTCATGCGTTGCGTATTCGGTGCGTTTTGATTAGTTTATCGAATTCGAGACTTATTGAAAGAAGATAAGTTGCGTATTCGATACTATTCAGATAAATGACCGTATTCGATACATCATGATGACTTTGAAAAAACTAGCACAGCAGCAACGCGGGCGTCCTACGAAAGCTTTACTCGCCTTGGCGACAATCGAGACAATGACTTCTTCCTCGCGCTTCCTCAAGATGGCCCTCGTGCTGGGCCTGCTTTCCGCCATCGGCCCCTTCGCCATCGACATGTACCTGCCGGCATTGCCGGCCATCGGCACCAGCCTGCGGGCCGACATCGGCGCGGTCCAGATGAGCCTCACGGCATTCTTCCTGTCGATCGGCATCGGCCAGCTGCTCTATGGACCGGTGTCGGACATGGTCGGCCGCCGTCCGCCGCTGTACTTCGGGCTGGTGCTGTTCGCCGTGGCGAGCGTGGGCTGTGCCCTCGCGACCGACGTCCACACGCTGATCGTGCTGCGTTTCATCCAGGGCCTGGGCGCGGCGGCTGGCATGGCGATCCCGCGCGCGGTGGTGCGCGACCTGCATACCGGCACCGAAGCCGCGCGTCTGATGTCGCTGCTGATGCTGGTCTTCAGCGTGTCGCCGATCCTGGCGCCGCTGGCCGGCAGCCTGGTGATCGCCATCACCGGCTGGCGCGGCGTGTTCTGGGCGGTCGCCATCGCGGCGGTGGCTGGCATGGTGTTGATCGCCACCTCGCTCACCGAGACACGGCCGGCGTCGCAGCGCGTCGAAAGCAGCCTGGGCAGCGCGTTCCGCGCCTACGCGCGGCTGCTGCGCGACTGGCACTATCTCGGGCTCGTGTTCATCGGCGCCTTCGCCATGGCCGGCTTCTTCACCTACCTCGCCAATTCGTCCTTCGTGATGATCGATCACTACGGCCTGTCCCCGACGATGTACAGCGTGGCCTTCGGCGTGAACGCGGCTTCCTTCATCGGCATGTCGCAGTTCACCGCGCCGCTCGGCCGCCGCTTCGGCCTGGTGCGCGTGGTCAAGGCCGGCGTCATCGGTTGCGCGATCGCGATGCTGGCCATGTTCGCCTTCTTCGCGACCGGCCACGACAGCATGTGGGTGCTCCTGGTGCTGTACTTCATCGCCAGTGCCTTCATGGGCCTGGTCATTCCGACGACGGCGGTGCTCGCGCTGGAGCGGCATGGCGCCATCGCCGGTACCGCCTCGGCGCTGATGGGGACGCTGCAGATGCTGGCCGGCGCGGTGACGATGGGCGTGGTCGGCCTGTTCACCGACGGCACGCCGCTGCCGATGGTCTGCGGCATGGCCGGCGGCGCGCTGGTGGCGTTCGTGCTCACCTGGATGACGCTCGGCGGCCGCCGGGCGCACATCGACAACCCCGTCGCCGCGCACTGAGCCCACGGAGCCCACTGAAACACATGCAAGCCACATCGCCGCAGGACGGCCTGCCCCAACCCCAGCGCCTGCGGGCGATGCTGGTCATCCTGCTGGGCATCTCGGTCGCGGTGCTCGACGGCACGATCGTCAACCTCGCGCTGCCTGGCATCGCGCGCGAACTCAATGCAAGCGCGGCGCATTCGATCTGGGTCGTCAACGCGTACCAGATCGCCACGCTGGTGATGCTGCTGCCGCTGGCGTCGCTGGGCGACCGCATCGGCTTCCGGCGCGTCTACCTCACGGGCATGGCGCTGTTCGCGCTCGCCTCGCTGGCCGCCACCTTCGCCAATTCGCTGGGCACGCTGATCGCGGCGCGTGCCTTCCAGGGGCTGGGCGCGGCCGGGATCATGAGCGTCAACGCCGCGCTGGTGCGGCGCATCTATCCGGCGGCCCAGCTGGGGCGCGGCATGGCGCTCAATTCGCTGGTGGTCGCGACCTCGTCGGTCGCCGGTCCGTCGGTGGCGGCAGGCATCCTGTCGATCGCATCGTGGCCCTGGCTGTTCGCGCTCAACGTGCCGCTGGGCGCGCTGGTGCTGGCGCTCGGCTACCAGGCGCTGCCGGGCAATCCGCCGTCGGCGGCCGTCGGGCGGCGCTTCACGCTGTTCGACGTCGTGCTCAATGTGCTGATGTTCTCGCTGGTCTTCATCGGCACCGACCGGCTCGGCGTGCGCGGCGATGCGGGGCAGGGCGCCGATCCGGCCGCCTGGCTGCTGTTGCTGGCCGGCGTGGGCATCGGCGTGTTCTACCTGCGCCGCCAGCGCACGCTGGCATTGCCGCTGTTCCCGGTCGACCTGCTGCGCATCCCGGTCTTCGCACTGTCGATGGGTACCTCGGTCGCGGCCTTCTGCGCGCAGATGCTGTCGTACATCGCGCTGCCGTTTCTGCTGCTCGACGTGTACGGCCGCAGCCATCTCGAGGCCGGCCTGTTGATCACCGCGTGGCCGCTGGCGATCGTGGTGTTCGCGCCGATCGCGGGGCGCTTGATCGGGCGCTATCCGGACGGCCTGCTGGGTGGCGTCGGCCTCGGGTTGTTGGCGGCCGGACTGGCGTCGCTCGCGTTGTTGCCGGCGCATCCGTCCGACATCGACATCGTCTGGCGCATGGCGCTGTGCGGCGCCGGCTTCGGGTTGTTCCAGTCGCCGAACAACCACACCATCGTGACCTCGCCGCCGCCGCATCGCAGCGGCGCGGCCAGCGGCATGCTCGGCACTGCCCGGCTCACCGGACAGACGCTGGGCGCGGTGGTGCTGGCCGGCGTGTTCAGCGTCTGGAGCCCGCACGAAGGCCGCGGCCCGCTCATCGCGCTGATGTTGGCTGCTGGCTGCGCCGCGGTCGCCGGCATCTTCAGCACCCTGCGCGTGCGCGCGCCGGCGGTACAGCACTGATGGTCATGCGCCCATCCACACCCTCATGAACGAAGTCCCGGAAGCGATCGTCTGCGAGGGTTGCGATGCGGTCTACCTGCGCACGGTTCTGCGGCCACGCGAAGTGGCGCGCTGTGCCCGCTGCGGTACCGAACTGGAGCGGCATCCGGGCGACCAGCACAAGCGCATCCTGCCGCTCACGGTCGCGAGCCTGATCATGTTTGCGATTGCCAACCTGTTTCCGATCGTCGAGATCGAGTTGCGCGGCCTGCGCAGCCAGACCACGCTGGCGGGTGCGGTCGTGGCGCTCAGCAACGAAGGCATGTCGCTGGTCGCGATGCTGGTGCTGGCCACCACGATCCTGTTCCCGCTGATGCAGCTGCTGATCCTGTTGTGGCTGCTGGTGCCGCTCACGCGCCAGGAAAGGCCGCGCGGTTTTGCCTGGCTGGTGCGCACGATGCAGTCGCTGCGGCCGTGGGGAATGATCGAGGTGTTCCTGCTCGGCGTGCTGGTCGCGCTGGTCAAGCTGTCGAGCATGGCGACCGTGCTGCCCGGCCCGGCGTTGTGGGCCTTCGTGGCGCTCACGGTGCTGCTGACGGCGGTGCTGGCCTTCGATCCGCGCGGCTTCTGGGAGATGGCGACGGCGACGGCGACGGCGACGGCAACAGGAACGGCAGTGCCAACGACAACGGCTGCTGCGGACCCCCCACACCCGGATGCGCCAGCCGCAGAGGAGCGCGCATGAGCAGCTCGGCCGGCAGCCCTGAACGTTCCAGCCGCTTCGGCCGCTTCACTGGTTTCCGCCGCCTGCTCGGGCCGCTGGCCTCGGTCGATCCGACGCTCGGCGCCCCGACCGACGAGGACGCGCCGGTCCCGACGGCCGCAGCCTCCGGCCTGATGCCCTGCCGCTACTGCGGCACCGTCTGGAAGGACGCGCACGATGGCGAGGCCTGCGCGCGCTGCGGCACCAGGCTGCACGTGCGCAAGCCCGACAGCCTGAACCGCACCTGGGCCTTGCTGATCGCGGCCTGCGTGATGTACCTGCCGGCCAACCTGTTGCCGGTGATGATCACGCGCTCGCTGTTCGGCACGCAGCAGGACACGATCATGAGCGGCGTGATCTATTTCTGGGTCACCGGCTCCTACGGGCTCGCGGCGGTCGTCTTCGTCGCCAGCTTCCTGGTCCCGTTGTTCAAGCTCGCGGCATTGTTCGTGCTGGTGGTGTCGGCCCAGCGGCGCAGCGACTGGCGACGCGCCGAGCGCGCCAAGCTTTATCACGTGATCGAGGTGATCGGCCGCTGGTCGATGCTGGACGTGTTCGTGGTCGCGCTGCTGGCCGGATTGGTGCGCATCCACGGCTTCGCGGAAATCACGGCCGGCGTCGGCATCGCGGCCTTCGGGTCGGTGGTGGTGCTGACCATGCTGGCCTCGCTGAGCTTCGACCCGAAGCTCAGCTGGGACGACCGGCCGTCGAAACATCAGGGTGAACCTGGGCAAGAAGCCAGGGTGAGTAAAAAGGAAACGACATGAGTGACGACAACACACCGCAGCGTGCGGGTCCACCGGGAGCCGGTCCGGCGCCCGGCCTGCCGGCACCACGGGTGGCGCGCCGGCGCGACTGGATGCCTTCGCTGATCTGGTTGATTCCGCTGATCGCGGCGCTGGTCGGGATCACGCTGGTCGCGAAGATCCTGCTCGACCGCGGACCCGAGGTCGTGCTGACCTTCAAGACCGCCGAAGGCCTGGAGGCCGGCAAGACCGCCGTGAAATACAAGGACGTGCAGATCGGCGTGGTGCAGAGCCTGCGCCTGGCGCGCGACCGCTCGCATGTGCGCGTGGTGCTGCAGCTCAACAAGGACGCCGACGCCTTCACCGCCAAGGACACGCGTTTCTGGGTGGTGCGGCCGCGGCTCGACACCTCCGGCATTTCCGGCCTGGGCACGCTGCTGTCGGGTGCCTACATTGGTGCCGACGCGGGTGTCGACAAGGAGAGTTCCAGCGAGTTCGCCGGCCTCGAAACCCCGCCGATCGTGACGCGCGACACCTCGGGGCGCCAGTTCATGCTGCGTTCCACGGACATCGGCTCGCTCGATGTCGGCTCGCCGGTCTACTTCCGGCGCATCAAGGTCGGCCAGGTGGCGGCCTATGAACTCGACGCCGACGGCCGCGGCGTCACGTTGCGCGTGTTCGTGAATTCGCCCTACGAGAAGTTCGTCGGCGCCAACACGCGCTTCTGGCATGCCAGCGGGCTCGACATGCAGCTCAACGCCAGCGGCGTGACGCTGCGCACGCAGTCGCTCGCGACCATCCTGCTCGGCGGCATCGCCTTCCGCGCGCCGGAAGATGCCAACGGCCCGGTCGCGCAGGAGAACGCGTCCTTCACGCTGGCCGGCGACGAAGCCGCGGCGATGAAGGTGCCCGACGGTCCGGCGCAGACCATGCTGCTGTACTTCAACCAGTCGCTGCGCGGCCTGTCGCCAGGCGCGCCGGTCGACTTCCGCGGCGTCGTGATCGGCGAGGTCAAGTCGATCGGTGTCGAGTTCGACCGCAGCGAGCGCGAGTTCCGCATGCCGGTGCTGGTGCAGATCTACCCAGATCGCGTGCGCCGTCGTGTTGGCCAGGAAGCGCCGGAGTCCAAGCGCACGCAGGAAGAACAGATGCGCTTCATGGTGGGTCGCGGCCTGCGGGCCCAGCTGCGCACCGGCAACCTGCTGACCGGGCAGATCTACGTGGCGCTCGACTTCTTCCCGAAGGCGCCGAAGGTGCAGATCGACGCGAACCGCGAGCCGATCGAACTGCCGACCATGCCCAACAGCCTGGACGAGCTGCAGTCGCAGGTGCAGGAGATCGCGAGCAAGCTCAACAAGGTGCCGTTCGAGGAGATCGGCAACGACCTGCGCACGTCGCTCGCCACGCTCAACCGCACGCTGGCCAGCGCCGAGAAGCTGGCGGGTACGCTCAACAACGACGTGTCGCCCGAAATCACGGCCGCCATGAAGGACGCGCGCAAAACCATCAACAGCGCCGAGCGCACGCTGGCGCAGGACTCACCGTTGCAGACCGACATGCGCCAGACGCTGCAGGAACTCACGCGTGCCGCGGGCTCCATCCGCGTGCTGACCGACTACCTGGAGCGCCATCCTGAATCGCTGCTGCGCGGCAAACCGGACGACAAGAAATGAAGCCAACGATGCAAATGCTGGCCGTGGCCGCCGCCATGGTCCTCGCCGGTTGCGCGAGCACGCCCGACCGCTACTACACGCTGGCGTCGCCGGCCGAAACTGCCAACGCAGCCAAAGCGGCTGCTGCGCCACGCGGGGCATCGCCGCTGTTCATCGAATTCGCGCCGCTGGCCGTGCCCGAGCGGCTCGCACGGCCGCAGATGGTCGTCCGCAAGGCCGGCGCCGACAGCGCGGAGGTCGAGTTGCTGGAGCAGAGCCGCTGGGCGTCCTCGTTCGAAAACGAGTTGCGCGATGCGCTCGCAGCGGGCGTCGCGAGCAGGCTGGGTGCCGTCGACCTGACACGCGGTGGCCCGGTGCCGGCGCAGCCGGTCTGGCGCATTGCGGTGCAGGTGCGCCAGTTCGACGCGGTGCGCGACACGCGCGTCGATGCGGCCTTCAGCTGGAGCGTGCGCCGCACCGATGGCGATCGGGTGCCGGCCTGCGAGTGGTCGGGCAGCGAGCCGGTGGGCAGCGGCATCGAGGCGCTGGCCCAGGGCGCACAGCGCCTGACGGCCAAAGCCGCCGACGCCATCGCCCGCCGCGTGTCGGCGCTGCAGGCCAACCCGGCGGCGGCCTGCGCCGTTTAGAACGTCACGGGGAAGGGCCGCTCCGCCGGCCGCATCTCTTCCCACGCGCGCGCCATCTGCAGCACGCCCAGGTCGTCGAAGCGGCGTCCGGCGATCTGCAGCCCGATCGGCAGACCGTCCGACGTGTAGCCCGCATTCACCGAGATGGCCGGCTGC
>JAZKDL010000437.1:0-10041 GCA_040387575.1 Pseudomonadota bacterium | reverse complement strand
CCCCCGAGGGGGAGGCGCAGCCGCCTTGGGGCGGCCCGGCGGCGGCTGCATCGCCAGCCCGGCTTCACGCGCGCTGATATCCTGCGGCCATGCGACTCATCCTCAAATGGCTTCTCAGCGCGCTGGCTCTGCTGGCGGTGACCTATCTTTACAGCGGCGTGCAGGTCGCGAGCTTCGGCTCCGCGTTGATCGCCGCCGCGGTGATCGGGCTGCTGAATATGGTCGTGCGGCCGGTTCTGGTGGTGCTGACGCTGCCGGTGACGGTCGTCACGCTCGGGCTCTTCCTCTTCGTCATCAACGCGCTGATGTTCTGGTCGGCGTCGGGGCTGCTCGGCGGCTTCAACGTGACGGGTTTCGGGGCGGCGCTGATCGGCTCGCTGATCTATTCACTGCTCGGCCTGATCATCGAAGCGGCGCTGGGCGGGCTGTTCCAGCGCAAGTGAGGCCAGTGGTGCCGGCCACCGCTGTGTCCGGTACGTTGAAGCGGGCTTTGCTGCGGACTAGAGCGGCGGGTCGGCCTGTTGGTCCTTGAGCAATGCATCGATGGCCCGGGCACGGGTGTCGATGATCGACGCCTCGTAGTGGTCGACGCCCGCCGGGCCGCCGCCCTGACGCACCAGTTCCTGCGCAGCGCGAAAACGATCGCGCGCCGCGGCGTAATCGAGCGTCGCGACATTCGCTTCTGCGTCTGCCCGCACTGCGCGCAAGGTGTCGTTCTGCGCGGCGTAGAGCGCACCGAGCGCATGCCAGGCATTGGCGTCTTTCGGGTGGACCGCGACCCAGTCTCGCAACGGCGGGACCATCGGTGCCGGGTCGCGCATCGCCACCGCCACTTGTGCTGCCAGCAGCATCTCGGGCTCGTCCCGTGACTTCGGGTCGAGCCGGGCGGCCGCCTTGGCCGGCGCGCCAGCGGCCAGATCGATCTCGGCCGCCAGCAAGCGGGCCAATCGTGCCGAAGCCCCATCACCAGCGACGCGTGCGCCCAGACGCTCCACCAGTGCCTGCGCCTGCGGAAAGTCACGTTGCGTGCTGGCCGCCAGCGCCGCGGCATACAGGATGCCGGCCTGCTGAGCCGGCGCGGCCCGCGCGAAGTCCGGGCCCGAAGCCGCCTGGATGCCGAGGCGCAGCACATCGACACCCGGGCGCGACAGCACGCGCGCACGCGCGGCGATCATCGCGTGGTCCATCCGCAGCGCCCGCGCCGAAGGTGCACGCGGCGCTGTCGGCATCGGCATCTGCGTCGTGGCAAGCGCTCCTTCGGTCGCCGGCGGCGCATCGGCGGTCGGGCCTTCGGTCGCGCGAAACTGGAAGCGCCCCTGCATGTCGGAGATCCGCTCGCTGTTGAGCGGATGGCTGCGCAGGTACGGGTACGAGCCGTTGTCATTGAGCCGCGATGCGTACTGCAGCTTTTCGAACATCGAGGCAGCGCCCTGCGGCGCGAAGCCGGCTTGCGTCATCACGCCGAAGCCGATGCGGTCGGCCTCGCGCTCCATGTCGCGCGAGAAGCTGAGCTGGTTCTGCATCGCCATCGCCTGGCTGCCCATCAGCACGGCCTGTCCGGCGTCACCATTGCGGCTCTTGCCGGCGGCAATCATCCCCAGCACCATCGCGGCCAGCAGCAACGGCATCTGCCGGCTCTGCTTGGTCATGATGCGCGAGATGTGGCGCTGCGTGACGTGCGACAGCTCGTGGCCGAGCACGGTGGCGAGCTCGTCGGGACTGTCGGTCGCGGCGATGAGGCCCAGGTGAAGGCCCAGATAGCCACCCGGCAACGCGAAGGCGTTGATGCTGCGATCACGGCCCAGCAGCACGGTCCACGCAAAGCGCTCGTCGAGTTCGGGCGTGAGCTCGCCGCGAAGCCTTGCGGCCGACAGCAACCGCTGCCATATGTCGTGGACGTAGGCTTCGAGCACCGGGTCGGCGATGAAGTCCGGGTCACGGTACAGCTCGCGCGCGATCTGGTCGCCGAGGCGGCGCTCGGCGGCGGCGGTCATCTCGCCGCCATCGCCCAGGCCAGGCAACAGCTGCGCTTGCGCGGTCGGCGGCAGCAACAACTGGCAACCGATCACCACTGCGACGCACAGCGAGCGCAACGCACGTGGGCCACGCAGGCGCGACCTCACAGGCCGGATGTCGGCGCGGGACTGGACTCGGTCGGGATGAATTTCAGGCATCAGAGGCATCGTGCGTTGCATTCCTCATGGTGGCTCGGCCTCTTATGATGCACACCCTCGCCGAACGTTCACCATGAGCAACCTTACCCATTTTGATGCCCAGGGCCAGGCCCATATGGTCGACGTGGCCGCCAAGCCCGCGACCCATCGCGTGGCGATCGCCACCGGCCGAATCGAGATGCAGGCCGCAACGCTCGCGCTGATCGAGTCCGGCACCGCCAAGAAGGGCGACGTGCTGGGCATCGCGCGCATCGCCGGCATCCAGGCGGCCAAGAAGACGAGCGACCTGATCCCGCTGTGCCATCCGCTGGCGCTCACCCGCGTCGCGTTGGCGTTTGCGCTCGCCGACGGCGTCGTGCCGCAGGTGGCCTGCACCGCGACGGTCGAAACGGTCGGCCCGACCGGCGTCGAGATGGAAGCGCTGACGGCAGTTCAGGTCGCACTGCTGACCATCTACGACATGTGCAAAGCGGTCGACCGCGGCATGACGATCAACGATGTCCGCGTGCTGGAAAAGCATGGCGGCAAGTCGGGCAGCTACATCGCGGAGTGACGCGTTGACGCGCTGGAGCGCGCCGATGCAGACCACCGCGCCGGTCCGCCGACCCTTCGTGCTTCAGTCCAATGGCGCACCGGATGGCCTTGACCTGGCCGCCAACCAAGCGGCGTACTCGTCGGGATAGGCCCGTCGGAACAGCGCGGACTGCTCGGATGCCTCGCGGTCTTCACCGAGCAAGGTCGCGCTCTCGATCAGCTTGCCGATCACGCGCGGCTCGGGCGAGAAGTGCAGCAAGCGCTGCGCCAGTTCGTGGACGTACGCGGCATTGGCTCGATCGACGGGCGTCAGCACGAGTTCGGCAAAGCGCACGTAGCGCATGTAGAGCCAGGAGGTGCGCGCATCGTCCAGCGTCGGCTCGGGCTGTGTGCCTGCGGGAGCCCTTTCCTCCGGCGCCATGTAGAGGCGGCTGATGCGCGTGTAGTCCCAGCCGGCATAACCGATCGCGACGACCAGCAGCAGCGCCACGATCTGGTACCACGCAGCGCCACGCGGGGCCACGTCGGTCACCGGCGCGGAGATTCTGGCGAGCCGGCGGACCGGCCAGAGAATGCCCAGGCAGACGCCGAAGACCAGCTGAAACGGCCCATACCAGAGCGGATATTCGAGGAGGCTGTGCAGCACGATCGCGCCCAGCATGCCCCAGGCCATCAGCCGCAGCGGATCGCGCTCGCGCCAGGGACCGGCGGCAAGCACCAACCAGGCGAAGCCGCCGCAGATCAACAGCGCAGCCGGAACGCCGAGCTCCACAGCCAGTTGCAGCGGCAGGTTGTGCGCGTTGTCTAGCAGCTCGACGAAGCGAGCGCCCTGGTAGGGAAAACTGTAGTGCGCGAAGCTCAGCTCACCCCAACCCCAGCCGCGCCACGGATGCGCAGCAATCAGGTCGAGCACGTTGCGCCAGAGCAGCAGCCGGCTGTGGCCTTCTGGCGCGCCGTCGCGCAGCCGCAGCAGCATGCCTTCGACGGTAGCGCCGGCCAGTTGCGGCAGCGCCCAGGCGGCAATGAAATAGGCGGGGATGAGCGCGAGCGACAGCAGCGGATGGGGCAATCGATACGCACGCGCACGCGCTGGCGCTGCCGGACGCCGCTCACGCCATGCGATGAAGGCAGCGACAGCGCTGATCGACAGCCACTGGAGCAGCCCGGTGCGCGAGGTGGACGCCGCCGCGGCCAGCGTCAGCAACACGGCGGCCGGCAGCAAAGCTGCGCGTGCCCGACCCGACAAGTGGCCGTGCAGCCAGAACGCCGCGACGAGTGCCATGCTGATCAGCGTGGCGAACTGATTGCGTTGCCGAAGGTTGCCGTAGGCCTGGCCGATCTCCGGCGCGGAGGTCCAGGGGAACAGCGCCTTGGCCGCGCCGTAGTACTGGAAAAGGCCGAACACGGCGCTCAGGCAGCCTGCGGCAAGAACGCCCCAGGCGAGCGAAGAAGATTTGCGGGAGTCGCCAACGGCTGCCGCGCCGACGCAGGCGGCGAAGCCGACCATGAGGACGGCGGCGACGGCCGTCAGTTGGAGCGCGTGGTGATCGCCAGCGGCGATGGCGATCAGTGCTGCGGTCGATGCGAGCCAGCAGATCAGGGCGCGAGATGGGGCAATGCCGCCTTGCAGTAATAGCAGCGCGATGCAACTCCATGCGCCGAGAAGCTGCCAGGCGGCTGAGGACGGGCCGGCGACTATCGGGGAAATGAATGGGAAGAAAACCAGGGAAGCAGGAATCACGGAGTCGATCGAACGGAAGTGTCATCCGAATAGACAACGGCGCCTCAAAGCGCCGCTGTCCGAAAACAGAGTGACCCTGGCGCAATTATTTACTGACTTGCTGCGCTTGCCGGCGTCACGCTATTCTTGACAATTGCGGCGTTGGCCTGCGTCGCCGTACTGGACGTAGCGGTAATACCGCTTTCTATTTTCCACGTAAGATTGCTACTTCCTAGTGTCGGCGTCCACGTAATCGTCTTCCCATCGATATCAGTATTTCCGAAACCCTGCAAAGACGCCGTGATAACACCGTTCGTCACGGTAGCGGCCGAGACTTCTTTGGTTGGTGTAAATGCAGGAATTGTTGTGGTCGATCCGGTCACGTTACCGACACCGGTTAATGTCCCCGTTTCCTGCGCGGCGACGCCAATCGCCGTTTTCAAGCTATTCACGGAAGAAAGCGCATTTCCAATCTTCGCCTTCACCACATAATCCTGATAAGCCGGCAACGCGACTGCGGCCAAAATACCAATGATCGCCACGACGATCATCAATTCAATCAAGGTAAAACCCTTTTGCACGTTGCGTGCAATGGAACGACTGTTCATTTATAACTCCAAAAAATTGACAGCCCAGGGGATGCCTGGGGCTCGCACTCGCCGCAGCAACCGTGCCAACCTGAAGCAGCAACGATTTTTCGCGACCACGGCAAACGAAAGCAGCGTGAGGTTACTCGACGTGACGAAGTGTGTCGCTTCGCTCGACCTTCGCACTGACAAAACCCGTCAAAACGAACCGTTCTGACAAAAAGGTCCGCCCTCCCGCCATAGGTAGCACTGCGATTCAGATCGCCAGCACATGCCCCGCATACAGCATCCGGATATCGTGCCGGGCCGCGTTCGATCTCTGTTGCGCTGCAGCAAGAACACCGATCTCATTCATGATTTCCTCGGTCTCCGCCGGCTTGGTATGGGTGATGTAGATCGGGTACGGCGGGTCCGATGCAATTCGCGCAAGTTCTTCGGACAGGCTCGCCGGCACCAGGTGCTGGCTGCGGTCGGCCAATGCCCGCTCACGATCGCTGAAGGCCGTCTCGATCACTAGCATGGCCACGTCGAGCGCATTCACGCGCGCCCAGAACGCCGGATTGCGCCCCGTGTCGCCGCTGAAGACCCAATGCGGCCCGCCGGTCGCGCAGCGTACTGCGAAGCCGCAAGCCGGCACGGTGTGCACGGCCGGCAAAACCTCGACCTGCTTGGCGACGCGGCTACCGAGCGCCAACGTGCCGTCGATGGCGATGTCATGGAAGCTCAGGAAAGGCGCGGCCGGGCTCGGAATCCGCTCGAAGTTCGGCCAGATCACGTCGTTGAAGACGTGCCGCCGCAATGCGTCGATGGTGGCACGCTGGGCATGCACCCGCAATGGTCGGCCGCGGCGGCTACCAACCGCATCGATCATCAACGGCAGCGCGGCAATGTGATCGAAATGCGAATGTGTGAGCAGCACGTCGTCGATGTCGGCCATTTCGTCGAGCGTGAGGTCGCCTACGCCCGTGCCGGCGTCCACCAGCAGATCGCCGTCGACCAGGAAGGAGGTCGTCCGGCAATCCTTGGCGATGGCGCCGGAGCAACCCAACACGCGGACCTGCATTGCCGACACCTTTCTGTCATTTGGTCTCGAAACGGGTGCTGCCGTCCCAAGCGGGATCTTCGGGTCGGGCAGCCATCGAGGCTAGCCGCGTGGCGTAGACCCGGTACAAGATTTTGTCCTGATCCTGCGTCAGCAAAGGTGCGAGCAGTTCACGCGCCTCGTCCGCGCGTTGCACACGGTATGCCGCCAACACCTGGGCCCATAGATCCAGTTCGGCAAGGCGTTCGGCGCCGAGTAGACCGACGACGCCCACGGGTGTGAAGATCGCGACCGGCGCCTCGCGCCCGCGCACGTAAACGGAATCAAGCTCCTGCCAGACATGGCTTGGCGCGGCACGCTGGGTCGAATCGGTCGCGAGGATCTGCACGCCGTACTGGCTGCTCAGTCCCTCGAGCCGCGACGCCAGATTCACCGCGTCGCCGACCACCGTGTAGCTGCGGCGCAACGCCGAGCCCATGTCCCCGACGCTCATGGTGCCGGTGTTCAGGCCGATACCGACGCCGATACCGGGCCGCCCCGTCATGCGATGCACCTGGTCGATCTCGCGCACCGCAGCGGCCATCTCGATCGCGGCCTGTACCGCGAGCGTGGCATGTTCCGGGGTGTCGACCGGCGCTCCCCAGAAAGCCATCACGCAATCGCCCATGTACTTGTCGACCGTGCCGCGGTGGCGCGTGATGATCTCGGTCAATCGGCTGAAGACGCCGTTCAGCAGCGTCTGCAATTCGACCGGCGCCATGTGCTCCGACAGCCTGGTGAAACCGCGCATGTCGCAGAACATCACGGTCAGTTCCTTGCTCTCGGCGCGCATGCTGTAGCGCTCGGGCTGCTCGAGCATTTCCGCGACGAGCTGCGGCGGCACGTAGGTGCCGAACAACCGGGCAAGACCGCGTCGACCACGCGCCTCGACGAGATAGCTCCAGCTCGTGTTCAGCACGAACGCCGTCGCCGTCATCAGCAATCCGGCGGCGAGCGGCATGACCAGGCCGGCGCTCAGGTAGAGCCAGCTGTTGAGCCCGATCAGCGCCGCACCGACGCCCAGGCCGAACATCACGGCGCGCGAGGCCGACAGCAGCGACAGGCCGAATGCCAGCAGCAACCCCGCCACCAGCAAGACGACGACGTCATAGCCCTTCGCGTAATCGGGGATGGCCGGCAGCCGCCCGTCGAGCAGGCCCGAGAGAATGTTGGCGTGCACTTCGACGCCGGGAAAGGCCGGCCCTGCAGGCGTGGCACGCAAGTCCTGCAGGCCGGGTGCGGTGGCACCGACCAGCACGATCCGCCCCTTGAGTTCGCCGGGTGCCAGCCCGCCGTTGAGGACGTCGGCCGCCGCGACGTAGCGAAACGACCCGCCCTTGGCGCCGCCCGGTCCGCGAAATGGCACCAGTGCGCCGGCCTGCGAATCGACCGCCAGTCGCCGCTGCGCGCTGCCACGCCCCAGCAGCAATGCTTCGAGCACGGGCGGCCCGAGCGCCCAGGCGTCTTCGACCAGCAGGGGCGTGATCGGCGGCGAGCCGACCGACAGCCGGAACACCGACAAAGCCAGCGATTCGTAGTAGCCCGGTCGCGCAGCTTCGCCTTCGTAGCGGCCGAGCAGCGGTGA
This sequence comes from Pseudomonadota bacterium, assembly GCA_040387575.1. Lineage (GTDB taxonomy): Bacteria > Pseudomonadota > Gammaproteobacteria > Burkholderiales > Burkholderiaceae_C > Variovorax. The sequence continues at coordinate 2,360 of JAZKDL010000437.1, read as the reverse complement.
CGAACGCACGACGCCGTCCTCGTTGTCCTCGACCAGGTAATTCAGGAATCCTGCTGCTGGCACCGCCTGCGCCAGCGGTGCGATGACGGCGCCGAAGCCATTCCAGCGTGGCGCATAACGGCGGCCTTGCGGAAACGCCGAAGCCGCGAGCACCGGCTCTGGCAAGCTGCCCTTGACGGTCGGCGACGCGTCCTGGGTGAAGTAGTAGCCGAGCACCACCGGCTGGCCGTCAAGCGCACGCGCAAAGGCGGCGTCGTGGTCCAGCGCGGGCGCCAGCCGCTCGACTTCGGCGGCAAAAGTCGGCAGGTTGCGCAGTGAACCGGTCGCGAGCTGGCGCAGGCTCGCCAGGCCGGCGCTGTCGTCGGGCTCGGCGAACATCACGTCGTACCCCAGCACCGCAACCTGCTGGCGCTTCAGAAGTTCCGTGCTGAGCCGGGCCAGCTTGTCACGGCTCCATGGCCACTGGCCGAACTGTCGCAGGCTGGCGTCGTCGATGTCGACGATCACGACGCGCGGATCCAGCGTGCGCGGCATCGTCGCGCGCAGCCGCACGTCATAGATGAAGTAGTCGAGACGGTCGATGACGCCGAGCCGCCAGACACCGGAGGCATGAAGCAACGCGATCGCGACCGGCAACAACGTCAAGGCGATCCGTACCCGGTGCCGGCGCCAGATACTCATGGCGATGCGGCCGTCTTGGCAATTCGTGCAGCGCGCATCGTGAGGTCAATCGCGCAGGCGCGGGCGCGCCGACACCCCGGACAGTCCGCCCCGTTGCGAAGCCACGGTCTGCGCGACGGTTTCGTCGGGGCGAACGGGCGGCGACGACAACGCGGCAACGAGTGGTTGCGCAGGTACATCGTCGAGCGGAGGATCGTCGCGAGCAATGCAACGCACTCGGTAGTCGCCAACCTCGATGAGGTCGCCGGGCTGGAGCACACACTTTTGGATGGCACGTGCATTGACGTAGGTACCGTTCGTGCTGTTGAGGTCTTCGAGATGAACGTCATTGCCGGCGCGCTGGAAGACGGCATGCTCACCGCTGATGGTCAGGCTGTCCATCACGATATCGTTGTACGGCCGCCGGCCAAGCGTGGTGCGCGCCTTCAGGAGCGGCACCTCGCCGACGACGGCTCCATTCAACGAAATGATCAATATCAGCACGGCCGACTCCTGGGTCCAGCATCTGTTGGTTTGGCAGGGTGCGTCGGAATCGACGGCGCCTTCGAAGAAGCCACGACGCATTTGCGGTAACTCCGCCGCGTCACTTGCGCTCGACCGCCCTTGCAAGGACAACGGAGATGTTGTCCCGGCCGCCATTTTCATTTGCGTTTGCAACCAAAAGTGTCGCAAGTGACGGGAGGTCAATATCTCTCATCAAAAGTGTGAAAAGCTCCACATCCGACACCATTTCGGTCAGCCCGTCGGAGCACAGGAGATAGAGGTCGCCAGGCTGTGCCGCGTGCTCGTGCAGCTCCACATCGACGGTGTGTTCGACGCCGAGCGCGCGCGTGACGAGGTTGCGCTGGTTGGACCGCGCGGCCTGCTCCTGCGTCACCAGCCCCGCATCGAGCTGCTCCTGCAGCAGCGAATGGTCGTGTGTGAGCTGCTCGAGCCGGCCGTTGCGCAAGCGGTAGCAACGCGAATCGCCGATGTGGCCCACGACCACCGACCGGACCCCGAATGCCGCCAATACGAGTGTCGTCCCCATGCCATACAGCAGCTGGCTGCCCATGCCGACTTTCAGGATCGCGCTGTTCGCCTCGTCGACACCGGCCTGGAGCGCACGCCGTACCGCTCGCGCCGGCGCTGGCAATCCAGCGTGTGCCGCCCAGCGCGCGAAGCTGGCACGCAGCAGCGTGATTGCCATGTCGCTGGCCACCTCGCCACCGTTGTAGCCGCCCATTCCATCGGCCAGCAGCGCGATGCCGAGTTCGGCATCGAAAGCGATTGCATCTTCGTTGTTGCCACGCACGCGGCCAGCGTCGGTGAGCGCCGCGAAGTCCCATGCCCCGACAGCCGACGTCGGCGGTGATCGGCGACCAAATCGCAACATCGGCGTCGGATTGGCAGGATGCCGTCTGCTGCCTGTCGGCCGGGTCGCCAGCGCTTCAGTTCGCGTGCTTGGCGCGAGACTGCAGCCAGCGGCCGAACAGCACCACGAACGCGGCGCCGGCAGCGGCGGCGGCATAGTGCAGCCACGGCTTGGCCGTCACGAGGTCGTGCAGCACCGTGTCGCCTGCGATGGTCTCGCCGCCGACCCAGCCGATCAGCGCAGCGCCCAGCATGACGATGATCGGGAAGCGCTCCATCAGCTTGATCATCAGCGTGCTGCCGAAGATCACCAGCGGGATGCTGAT
>JAZKDL010000436.1:23377-24688 GCA_040387575.1 Pseudomonadota bacterium | reverse complement strand
TCCGCCCGTGGCGTTGTTCCAGAAGGTGATCTGGCCGCCATGGTTTTCGATGGTGGCATCGGCTGCCGTCGACGTATCCGCGAAGCTGACGTTCGCGTTCGCCTGCGTAACGAGCGTTGCGCTGCCGGCTGAGCTGTTGTCGCTGAACTGCGTGAAGCCGCCATTGATAGCGCCGTTGCCCGCGGCCATGGCAATGTTCAACGCGCCTGCGTCGGCCCCACCGCTGAAGTACAACGAGGCGTTGCCCGCGATATTCACGGGGCCGGTTCCCAGTGCACCCGACACATTCGCCTTGATGGTGCCCGCGTCGATCCTCGTGCCGCCTTGATAGGTGTTGGCCGAACTCAATGTCAGTTCGCCGCCACCGGTCTTGCGCAGCAGGCCGCTGCCGCCCATCACGCCTGAGTAAGTGCCGTTGACCGTCTGCTCGAAAGTGACGTTCGCGTTGTTGACGATGCTGCCCTGCAGGCTGGTCGAATTGCCCTGCAGTACGCCCGAGCTCACGACGGTGCCGCCGCTGTAGGTGTTGGCCCCGTTGAGCACCAGCATACCCAGGTCGTCCTTGACGATGCCGCCGGTGCCGGTGATGGCCGAGTCGATGGTGGCCGTCATGGCCGCGCCGCCTGCCGTGCCGTCGCCCACGCGGATCACGGTGCCGACCGTGTCGATGTGCAGCGCATCGCCCGTCACGCGGTAGCCATCGACCATGAACTGCGCGCCGCCGATGCCGACGGTGCCGCCGGTGTCGTCCACGGCGACGGTGCCGGCCGCACCTCCGAACACCGCGTACTGGTTTTGCACCCAGGCGGCGTTGATGTGGCCGTCGGAGTCTGTCCACGCGTCGCCGGGCACGCCCACGCGCCAGCTGCCCGAGCCGCCTGTGACGCTGTTGTTGTTGTACTGCGCGCCGTTGCTACCGTCCCAGAAGTTCAAACTGACACCGGCACGGTTGATCAGGTTGATCTGCTGCGCCACAGAAGTCTGCACCTGCAGGTCCGACGCCGCCGCGGGCGCGCTGCCGATGGCCAAGCCGTTGTCGGTCAGGCCGCCGGTGTAGCTGATGAGGCGGTAGACGCCGGCGCCGAAGCTGCCGCCCGCCGATTCGGTCACGTTGACCGTGCCGCCCAGCGTGAGGTCGCCGTTGACCACCACAAGGTCGTTGAACGCGCCGCCGGGCACGCCCGCCTGGCCGAGTTCATAGGCAAGCGTCGAGCCAGTGGCCAGCGTGAGCGCGCCGGTGGTCAGCGTGCCGGGGCTGTTGCCCGCTGCCAGCGTGCCGCCCGCGTTGATGCTGACCGCACCGTGGACAGT
>JAZKDL010000436.1:0-23367 GCA_040387575.1 Pseudomonadota bacterium | reverse complement strand
CGCGCCGGTGCCCGTGGCACTGCCCGAAGTGTTGTTGACCTTGAGCGTGCCGGCGTTGATCGACGTGCCGCCTGTGTAAGTATTGGCGCCCGTGAGGTTCAGCGTGCCGCTGCCGGCCTGCATCAGATCCCCAGAGCCGCTGATGGCGTTGGCGACCGTCATCAAGTCGCTGCGGTTGAAGACCAGCGCGGCGTTGTCGACCACGGCGCCGGTGCCCAGCGTACCAGTGGTACCGCCATCCCCCACCTGCAGCGTTCCCGCATTGATCGTGGTGGTGCCTGAGTAGGTATTCGGGCCTGTCAGACTGAGAGAGCCAGCGCCTCCTTTGACAAGGCTGCCACTGCCAGTGATCGTGCCCGCATAACCGGTGTTACTTGCTTGATTGACGACGAGGCTTTGCGCGTCGAGTTGCACAGCGCCACCGGTACCTGAAAGACTGGACGCGGTGAGATCCCAACTGCCGAGATCGAGCGAGCCGCCGTTGACGGTGTAAGCGCTGCTTTGGACAAACGCGCCGGAACTGCCCGCTCGCAGCGTGCCGGCGCCGACGATGGTGCCGCCGGTGTACGTGTTTGTTCCTGTCAGCACCGTGGTGCCGCTGCCGGCCTGCGTCAGATTCCCGGAGCCGCTGATGGCGTTGGCAACAGTCATGAAGTCGCTTCGGTTGAAGGCCAGTGCGGCGTTGTCGACCACGGCGCCGGCGCCTAGCGTACCGGCGGTGCCGCCATTGCCCACTTGCAATGTGCCGGCGCTGATGGTCGTACCGCCGCTGTAGGTGTTGGTGCCGATGAGGGTGAGCATGCCAATACCGCTCTTGATCAGGCTGCCGCTGCCAGAGATGCTCCCGGCGTAGCTGGTGTCGCTGTTCTGGTCGACGCCGAGGGTCTGGGCATTGAGGGCGATGGTTCCGCCCGCGCCCGAAAGGCTGGAAGCCGTGAGGTTCCAGTTGCCCAGGCCCAATGAGCCGCCGTTGACGGTATAGGCGGAATTCTGCGTAAAGGCGTCGGCACTGCCTGCCACCAAGGCTCCTGCGTTGACGGTGGTGCCTCCGGTGTAATTATTGGTGCCCGTCAACACTGTGGTGCCGCTGCCGGCTTGCGTCACGGAGCCTGTGCCGCTGATGGCATTGGCGACCGTCACCAAATCGCTTCGGTCGAAGGCCAGGATCGCATCGTCGATCACGGCGCCCGTGCCCAAGGTACCGCTGGCACCTCCATTGCCCACCTGCACCGTACCCGCCGTGATGGTGGTGCCACCGGTATATGTGTTCGCGCCACTGAGAATGAGCGTATCAGTGGTTGCGCCTCCCTTTGTCAGCCCGCCCGTACCGATGAGCATGCCGCTGAAGTTCCCCGCGTTGATCTGGTAGGGCTTACCTGAACTGTCCACCGTGCCCGAACCTTGCAGATTTCTGATCGTCAATGCGGGGGCGTTCGAAGCGTCGCGCAGGGTGGCACCTGCGTCGACGGTCGTGGAATTGGCAAACCCGAGAACCACCGCGAAGTTGTTGTTCAGGCCGACAAGTGTTCCTCCCGCCACCACGAACGCTCCGCGGGCGATCGTGCCACCGTTGAGGAGCAGCGACACGGTACCGGTGTCGGTCGTGCTTCCGTAGGTGAGGGTGGTGTTGCCATGGATATTGACCGGGCCAGACAACAGGAGGGATTTGCCGGCGGCAGCTGCGAACGTGTTCGCCGTGTTGGCGGCCATGTCGAACGAAGAAGAGAACGTGGTGTCGCCAGCGGCCCGAATGGTGCCACCGTTCATGTAGAGCGTGGCCGCTGTGATGGTGTCAGCGGCGCTATTGCCGCCAACGATCAACGTCGCGCCAGCGCTCAGTGTGCCCAGATTGCTCGTGCCACTGATGCTGCTGTTGGTGACGGTAACGGTGTCCCCCGAGCCAGCGTTGGCAATGCAGCTTGCCAGCGTTGCGTCGCTCGGCGCGGAACATCCGGCAGCGAAGACGGTGGGTGCTTGCAGGGAGAGCAAGCATGCGATAACCAGCTGCGACGGCAGAACAAGGGCAAAAGCGTGCGATCCGGATGAGCATCGACCGCCCATGGAGCCCCTTCCACGCCCTGAACGGGTATTTGCCAGGCCGATGGAGGCCGCGACATCCGCACCGGTGTCCTGCGTGTGGCTCAACGCAACGCAAAGCGCAGGCCCGGGTTTGCCATTGCCCTTATGACGCCCGCGCGCCAGTTCGGGCGCTGCAATCCAGCTGGCCAGTGCAGCATTCCAAACAGTACGGTGAGTTTTGTTCATGAGCTTGGCGACTTGAAGGGAAAGCGCAGGCGCGGCCTGCGGCGGCATCATCAATCGGATGATGATTCGATGCTAAATGTAACGAAGTAGAAAAAAATGAAACTTTTAATCTATTTTCGACACATTGGTGTATGCATCTACGAATGTGCTATTGGCGGGCGCTGGACGCGCGCGGCGTACTCCACGACGCGTGCGGAGGCGTTTCGGTGTGGAGCGTCAAGAGCTTGTTTCTTGACGAGTCGATTCTGGACATGGGCGCGATGCCGCTGCTGCGCACTCGCGCAACGCGGACCGGAAGAAGCTCTCTGGCTTGCCATGGGTCTGCGGGCGGCACGGTCGTGTGAGGCTGTGCTCGATGCCCAGCTCAGCGCAGGTTGCCTTGAACTCGAGCGCTCGCAACGCCGGAGCGTTGTCCGTCAGCAGGCGCTCCACTCTGATGCCTAAGCCAGCGTAATAGGCCACCGCATTGCGCAGGAACAGGACAGTCGGCACCACCGACCCAGTCGCGCCGGCGCGCACGCCGGACGAGGCCGCGCCGCTGGTGCGCGACGCACGCAGCTTCGAGTCGCAGTGCGTGGCCAACCACCTGGGCCATTTCCAACCCACGCAGCGCCTCTGGCCCGCACTGCTGCAAGCGGGCGCGAGCCCGACCGGGCATTCCGCGCGCGTGGCGTCGGTGTCGTCACGTGGCCATCGCATCGCGCCTGTCGACTTTCGACGATCCGCACTTCCTGCGCCGCCCATACGACCGCTGGCAGGCCTACGGTCAGTCGAAAACCGCCAACGCGCTGTTCGCCGTGGCGCTGGACGCGCGCGGCGCGCCGCACAACGTGCGGGCGTTCTCGGTGCATCCGGGCAGCATCCTCACGGACCTGGCGCGGCACCTGTCAGACGATGATCTGCGTGCGATGGGCGTGGCGCCGGGCAGTGCGCCGGGGCGTGTGCCGGAGGGGCTGGCGGCGGGAGACGGCGGAGGCGGAGACTACAAGACCATTGCGCAAGGCGCAGCGACCGGTGTGTGGTGCGCGGCGAATCTTCAGTTGGAAGGGCGCGGTGGGGTGTATTGCGAGGATGTGGCGCCGCTTGTGGGGGTGGATGTGGTGCGGGGGGCGCGTGGGGTCAGGGCTTGGGCAGCGGATGGGGAGGCGGCTGAGCGGCTTTGGTTGTTGAGCGCAAGCGCGCCATAAAGAAAAACGGCTCCAGGCTTTACAACCTGGAGCCGTCACTACAGATGGCTGGAGGTGCTACTTCCCCCAGCTATCCCGCATCCCCGCAGCCCGGTTGAACACCCGGCCGCCAGCCGAACCGCCCTTGCCATCCAGCACGAAATACCCGTGCCGCTCGAACTGAACTGCAGTCCCCGCGCCGACATCCGCCAGCGCAGGTTCAACGAACGCGCTGCACTTCGACAGGCTTGCCGAATTCAGCTCCTCCAGCAGCTCCCCGCTCCCCGGCTTCTCCGCAGCAAACAGCCGCTCATACAAGCGAACTTCCGCCTCGACGGCATCCGCCACGGCCACCCAGGTGATGTTCCCCTTCACCTTCACGGCATCTGCGCCCGGCGTGCCGCTCTTCGTGTCCGCGACCAGCTTCGCCTGCACTTCCAGCAGCTTGCCGTCCGCGTCGCGCGTGGCGCCGGTGCATTCGATCGTGTGGCCGTATTTCAGCCGCACCTTGTTGCCCGGGAACAGCCGGAAGAAGCCCTTGGGCTGCACGTCTTCGTAGTCGGTGCGCTCGACCCACACTTCACGCCCGATCTTGAAGTGACGCAATCCCATGTCCGGGTGATGCGGATGCACGGGCGCGGTGCAGGCGTCGAGCACGTCGTCGCCGCCCATCAGCTCGCCCCAGTTGGTGATCACCAGCTTCACCGGGTCCAGCACGGCCATGGCGCGCGGGGCGATCGGGTCGAGCGTGTCGCGCAGCGCCGCTTCCAGGCTGGCGTAGTCGATCCAGCCGCCGGACTTGGTCACGCCACTGCGTTCGCAGAACAGCTTCAGCGCCTCGGGCGTGTAGCCGCGGCGGCGCAGACCGGCCAGCGTGGGCATGCGCGGGTCGTCCCAGCCGTCGACGTGGCCTTCTTCGACCAACTGGCGCAGCTTGCGCTTGCTGGTGATCACGTGCGTGACGTTGAGCCGTGCAAATTCATATTGCCGCGGCGGTGGGGCGCTAAGCAGGCCGCCGATCGTGCGGCCGTCGGGCAGCGTGGCGGTCTCGGCCAGCTTCTCGAGCAGCCAGTCGTAGAACGGGCGCTGGTCTTCGAACTCCAGCGTGCAGATGCTGTGGGTGATCTGCTCCAGCGCGTCCTCGATCGGGTGCGCGAAGGTGTACATCGGGTAGATGCACCAGGTGTCGCCGGTGTTGTGGTGCGTCGCGCGGCGGATGCGGTAGAGCGCCGGGTCGCGCATGTTGATGTTCGGGCTCGCCATGTCGATCTTGGCGCGCAGGATGGCGGCGCCGTCGTCGAGTTGGCCGTCGCGCATCTCGCGGAAGCGCGCGAGGTTCTCGGCTGGCGTGCGGCTGCGGAACGGGCTGTCGGTGCCGGGCGTGTTGAAGTCGCCGCGATTCGCGCGCATCGCGTCGGGCGTCTGCTCGTCGACGTACGCCAGGCCGGCTTCGATCAGGTATTCCGCTGCGCGGTACATGAAGTCGAAGTAGTTGCTCGCGTAGTAGATGTGGTCTTCCGGCTTGCCGGGCTGCGCCGGGTTGTCGGCCAGCAGGCTGTCGTAGCCGAGCCACTTCACGGCGTCGCGGATGGCGTCGACGTATTCCTGTTCTTCCTTCTCGGGGTTGGTGTCGTCGAAGCGCAGGTGGCACACGCCGCCATATTCCTTCGCCATCTCGAAGTTCAGCCAGATGCTCTTGGCATGGCCGATGTGCAGGTAGCCGTTGGGTTCGGGCGGGAAGCGCATGCGGACCTTGGCCGGGTCGGGTGCGCCTTGTGCGTGGTGCTGTGCGTCGCCCGGGGAGCCGCCCCACTGCCGCTGGGAATAGGTGCCGTTTTCGAGGTCGTTTTCGATCACGTGGCGCAGGAAATTGCTCGGCGCCACGGCGGTTTTCGCGCCGTTCTTGTCAACAGGAGAGGTCATTTCTTCATTCTAGGCGGCGGTTTTGGGCGTTACTTTCGTTCACCAACTTCACATGCCTGCGTGAACCGGTGTGACAACTGCTGCGTTCAATACGGACATCGGGCAACCCCGCCCGGTTTTCTGGGAGTCCAAATATGACTATGTCTCGTTCTTCTCTCCTCAAGGTGGCGGCTGCCGGCGCTGTTGCGGCAGCGGCGCTGCTGGGCACGGCATCCGCCAGCGCCAACGGCGTGAGCTGGTCGGTGGGCGTCAACGTCCCCGGCGTGGCGATCGGCGTGGCCGCACCGCAGCCCTATTACGCCCCTGCGCCGCGCTACTACGCGCCCGCGCCGGTGTATTACCAGCCGCCGCCGCCGCCGGTGTACTACCGCCCGGCGCCGGTGTACTACGCACCGCCGCCGCCCGTGTACTACGGCCCGGGCCCGGGCTACTACCGCCATCACCATCGCCGCGACTGGCGCTGATAGACCGGCGATCGGGCAGGCCGCCCAGCGCGGCGCAGCCTGATCGGCTGACGAACGAAGCCGGCTTCCTTGTCACGGAGCCGGCTTTTTTCGTGGTTTTTCGTAACAGCGGTCGATGGCCGATCGCCCGCTACATCGCGCGAAACAGGTGTGCGTAGAGCCGGCTGACTGGAATCCGCTCGCCGCGGCCGCGCAGCGTCAGATGCTGCTTGCCGGCTTCGTCGCGGTGCACCGATTCGATGTCGTCGCTGCGCACGACGATCGCCCGATGCACTTGCCAGAAACGATTGGCGTCGAGCTGCGGAATCAGCTGCTTGAGCGGCGTGCGGATCAGGTATTCGTGGCTGGCAGTGAGCACCCGCACGTACTTGTCGGCCGCCTCGAAATAGACGACCTCGTCGATCGGCACCATGCGCACGGTGGCGCCGGACGAGCCGGTTTCGCTGGCCGCGATGAATTTCAGCGGGCCGCTGTGGCTGCTCTGGCCGCTTTGGTTGTTCAGGCCGGACTGCGACGGCAGTTCGCCGGCCGCGGCGAGCAGTTGGCGCCATTGGGCCAGCGTGGCTGCGAGCGCATCGCCGTCCGGTGGCGTTCCCGTCGGCAGACCCAGCGAGATGGGTTGTGCGGACGTTGCGGCTGATGTCGCTGGCGCAGAAGCGGCGGAAAACGCAGCCGGCGCCGACGCGCCCCCGTCGAACTGCGCCAGCGTCTGCTGCAGCCGCGCCACGGTGCGCCGCAGCCGATCGCCCTGCACCGGCTTCAGCACGTAGTCGAGCGCCTGCGCGTCGAAGGCACGCGCGGCGTATTCGTCGTAAGCGGTCACGAACACCAGTTGCGGCAGCGGCGCCTCGTCGGTCGGCCATTGGTCGGCGATTTCCGCCGCGGCCGCCAGCCCGTCCAGTCCCGGCATGCGGATGTCGAGAAACAGCACCTGCGGCAGATGCTGGACGGCCTGGCGCACAGCGCTCAGGCCGTCGCCGACCGTGGCGACGATCTGCAGCGCCGGCCAGACGGCGGCCAGTTCGGCGCGCAGTGCCTGGGCGAGCAGCGGTTCGTCTTCGGCGATCAGGGCGGTGGGCGTCATGGTCATGTCGGTGCGCTTTCAATCAGCGAGCGGAAGCAGCAGATCGGCGCGTGTACCGCCTTCCGGCGACAAGCGTTGCAGTTGCAGCGAGGCGCGGTCGCCGTGCACGGCCGTCAGGCGCTCGCGGATCTGCGCCACGCCGAAGCCTGTGCCTTCATGCGCTGGCGGATGGTCGGACAGGCCGACGCCGGTGTCGATCACCTCGATGCGCAGTTGCGCGCCCTGGCGCCGCGCCCGCACGGTGATCTCGCCGCCTTCCACCTGCGGCTCCAGGCCGTGGCGGATGCTGTTCTCGACCAGCGGCTGCAGCAGCAGCGGCGGCACCGGCACATCGCGCAGGTCGTCCGGCAGGTCGAGCGCATAGCGCAGGCGCGGGCCCATGCGCACCGCCATCAGCTGCAGGTAATCGCCGAGCCGCTCGAACTCAGCCGACAGCGGATGCGACAGCGCGCGCGATCCGGTCAGCGTGACGCGCAGGTAGCGGTTCAGGTGGTCGAGCATCTCGACGGCGCGCGGCGGGTCGAGCGTGATCAGCACGCGCAGGTTGGCCAGCGTGTTGAAGAGCATGTGCGGCTCGAGCTGGGTTTCGAGCAGCTTGAGCTTGGCCTCGGTCGCGTCGCGCTCGGCCGCGTTGATCTGCGCCGCCAGCGCCGCCGCCTTGCCGCGCGTATGGAAGTAGAAGCTGGCGACTGCACCCGCAGCGATGGTGATGACCAGGCTGATGCGGTTGTCGCGCGGCGTGTTCACCACGCTGCCATCGGCGAGGAACAGGTCGGCCAGACGATCGCCGAGCAAAAAGCCGCAGCCGATGCCGACAGCGGTGAGCAGCAGGCCGCGCCAGCCCTTGGGCCAGCCGTGGCCGCCGTTGCTGTCGCCGTGGCAGTTGCTCTCGTCGAACAGGTGGCGGCCGAACTCGATGACCATCCAGGTGATCGTGCCGACCGACATCGAATACGCCAATTGCACGAAGTAGGTCTTGGCCGGCCAGAGCAGCGTGGTGAACACCGCGATCACGCTGCAGAAGGCCAGCACCTGCAGGTAGTGGCGAGCGGCGTCGGTCCAGCGGATCTTCATGAGGCGAGTGTGCCGGGCGCCGGTTCGGCGAAGCCTGGCTCAGCCGCCGCGGGGGCGGTGCGGGGCGCGTTCAGCCGAGCGCGAGCCCGCAGTTCTTCGGTCGTGTCGCCCGGCCCGTCGGCGCGCCAGCCCGGCGGCTTGAACAGATAGCCACCCGCCTCACGCAACGACCGCGCCGTGCGCAGGTCGCGCCACAGCGCACGCCAGTGCGTGAACTCGATTTCCAGCAGGTTGTGGCCGACGATCGGCGTGACCAGTCCGTAGCGGCAGGGCAGGTCCTTGCGCTCGGGGATGTAGGTGCCGAACAGGCGGTCGAACACGATCAGCACGCCGCCGTAATTGCCGTCGAGGTATTCGAGGTTCGAGGCGTGGTGCACGCGGTGCGCCGACGGCGTGTTGAGCACCCATTCGAGCGGCCCGAGTTTCGGGATCCAGGTCGCGTGCACCCAGAACTGGTAGAGCAGGTTCAGCGTGAGCATCAGCAGGATCACCTTTGGCGGCAGCCCGAACAGCGGTGCGAGCGTGAAGAACAGCAGCGTGCCGGTGAGCTTGCCGGTCCAGCCGAAACGGTAGGCGGCCGACAGGTTCAGCTGGTTCGGCGAATGATGGATGGCATGGGTGCACCAGAACCAGCGCACCCGGTGCGCGGCCCGGTGGTACCAGTAATAGCAGAACTCTTGGGCGACGAAGCAGGCGACCCAGCCCGACCAGTGGTCCATCGGCAACGTCCAGAGCCGGTGCTGGTAGATCCAGTCCATGGCGCCGGTGAAGAAGGCCAGCGGCAGCAGGAAGCGCAGCGGATATTCGCGCACCAGGAAGTCGATCACCGAGATGCCGGCGGCCTTCCAGTCGTAGCCGCGCCAGCCCTTCAGGTACGACAGCACGAGCGCCTCGACCAGCGACGCCGCGAGCACGGTGACGACCGATATCTTGAGCAGCAGGATCAGCGTGTTCATGGCAGCAGATTCTGGATGAAGAAGGACATTACCAGCGGTCCGCCCGCTGGGCGCCGAGCTTGGCGCGTTCGCGCTGCACCAGGCGTTCCATGACGCCGCTGCCGGGTGCGAAGACCCAGACCGACAGCCCGTGCATCAGCAGGCCGAAGCCCCAGCCGAGCAGGGGGAACAGCGCCCAGTGGCGGCCGCTCAGGAAGGACAGCGCGATGAGCCCGGCATTGACCACCAGGTAGATGGTCGCGTGCAGCAGCCAGCCGACCTTCGCCTTGGCGCGGCGGCGGGCGAGCAGATCGAGTTGCAGGTCGGTGGTGGGCATGGGGGTCTCCGAAATTCTCATGACGGGGCGTGCGCTGTCGCTTCAGGCAACCTGGCCGTTGCCCAGGCTGGCGTCCTGGCGCAGCGCCAGCTTCCAGAGGCGCAGGGCACGGGCCGCGAAGATGCCGCTGAACGCGCCGTACAGCGTGCCGATCGACAGCGCGAAGCCCAGGTGCGTGGGCAGTTCGGGGTGCATGGCTGAAGTCACGCCGACGATGTACTTGGTGAAGAAGATGCCCATCATCAGTGCGAGCGGAATCGGGCTGCCGGCGGCGTGGAAGGTGCGGGTCGCGGCGGCGTAGCGGGTCGATGCCGGCAGCGGCATCCGCGACACCACCAGGCCAAGCACGGCGGCAGCCACCGCCCAGCCGAGCATCGCCAGCGGCGTCGCCGCGAAGGCGGACAGCACGCCGTAAAGCGAGAAGGCCGCCATCGCGATCGGCATGATCGCGACGCGCGTCAGGCTGGTGGTGTTGGGCACCAGTTGCTTGCCGCCGAGCAGCACGAGCGCGCCGAACAGGACGAAGACCCAGGTGGGCGTATGGGCGAGGATTTGAATCAGCATGGGGATTGCTCCGTGAACAGGGGGTGGATGGGAAGCGATGGCGTGACTGTGCCGATCGGCCCGCCGTGCCGCGAGCGGCATGCGACGAACTGCGCACAGCCCGCGCGAAATGCGTCCGGCCGGTGTGAAACGCGGGCGAATTTCCGGGCCGGCGTGGCGCCGTGCCCACGGTCCGAACGCGCTTTACAAGTCATTTACGGCACGGCAGGGAGCCGGTAGCAATCCCTCACAAGGTGCACGCTACGATCCGGGGCCACGCGCTGTTCAGCGCCGTCAGCGCTCGTGTTTTCCCAGGATTTGTCATGGACTCTCGCCCCCCAACGACCCCGCCACCCGTCGCCGCCACCAGCGGGCCGCCGCCCCGCAAACGCCGCTGGCTGGGGGCCGTGATTGCGGTGCTGGCGACGGCAGCGCTGATCGGAGGGGCCTACTACTTGGTCAACCGGCCGCCCGCGACCACGGGTGGCATGCCCGGTGCTGGCGGCCCGGGCGGGCCTGGTGGCCCCGGCGGGCCGGGTGCGGCGGGTGGCGCGCGCCGGCCGGGCGGCGGCGGTGCGCAGGTCACGGTCGGCATGGCGGTCGCCAAGCGCGCCGACATTCCGGTGTACCTGGACGCGCTCGGCACCGTCACCCCGGTCACCACCGTCACGCTGCGCCCGCAGGTGTCGGGCGTGATGACCGACGTGCTCTTCACCGAAGGCCAGATGGTGCGCAAGGGCGAGGTGCTCGCCCGCATCGACCCGCGTCCCTATGAACAGGCGCTGATGCAGGCGCAGGGCACCCGCCAGCGCGACGAGGCGCAGCTCGAAGCCGCGCGCGTCACCCTGGAGCGCTACCGCACGCTGCTCGGGCAGGACTCCATCGCGCGGCAGGACGTCGACACCCAGGCCGCGCTGGTCAAGCAGCTGCAGGGCACGGTCACGACCGACAAGGCGTCGGAAGCCACGGCCAAGCTCAATCTCGACTACACCCGCGTGACTTCGCCGGTGAGCGGCCGCGTCGGCCTGCGCACGGTCGACCCTGGCAACTACGTGGCCGCGGGCGCAACCACGGGCATCGCGACCATCACGCAGATGACGCCGATCGATGTGCAGTTCTCGGTGCCGCAAGACCGCGTGCCCGACATCGAGGCGCGCGTGCGCTCCGGCGCGACGCTGGCCGTGACCGCGCTCGACCGCACCAAGGCGACCACGCTGGACATGGGCACCTTCTCCACGCTGGACAACGTGGTCGACACGACCACCGGCACGGTCAAGGCGAAGGCGCGCTTCGGCAATGCCAAGAGCGGGCTGTTCCCTAGCCAGTTCGTCAACGTGCAGCTGCTGCTGCGCACCATCGACGGCGCGGTAACCGTGCCGGTGACGGCGCTGCGCACGTCGGGCACCGGCAACTATGTCTATGTGATCAACGAAGACCGCACGGTGTCGATGCGCGACGTGAAGCGCGGCGAGTCGACGGTCGAGTCGGTCGTCATCACCAGCGGACTGAAAGATGGCGAACGGGTCGTGACCGAAGGCGGCGACCGCTTGAAGGACGGCGCCAGCGTGCAGTTGCCGACCGATGCGCCGCGCCAGCGCGGCGCCGGCGGGCCGGGTGGCCCGGGTGGGCGGCGCCAGGGCGCAGCGGGCCCGCAGGGCGGGGCTTCCGCGCCTGCGCAAGGCGCATCCAGCACAGCCGCTGCAGCGCCTGCAGCGGAATCCACACCGCCCGCGGCAGGGCCGGGTCGCGTGCCTGCAGCGGCGCCCGGCACCGCAACCGGCACGCCGACGGCGCCGGCCGGCCCGATGGCTGCGCCGCCCCGCGGTGCAGCACCGTCCGGCGCGCGGGCGGATTCGCCCGCCACCGCTGCGCCGCAACCGGCGCCGGCCGTGGTTACCGGATCGGTCAAGCCGTTGCCGACCGCGGAGCAGCGCCAGCGCATGCTCGACAGCGCCAAGGACAACCCCGAACAGCTCGCGCGCCGCAAGCAGTTCCTCGAATCGCTCGACAAGGGCGATCCGGCCGCGCTGGAGCGCTGGCAGCAGATGGGCGACCGCATGGGCCAGGGTGGTGGCGCGGGTGGTGGACAAGGACCGCGACGCGAAGGCGGCGGCGGCGGAGGCCAATGAGCCCGTCACGCCCCTTCATCGAGCGGCCGGTCGCGACCGCGCTGCTCATGGTGGCGATCGTGCTCGCGGGCTTCGTGGGCTTTCGCTTCCTGCCGCTGTCGGCGCTGCCGCAGGTCGACTACCCGACCATCCAGGTGCAGACGCTGTATCCGGGCGCCAGCCCCGAAGTCATGAGCCGCACCGTGACGGCGCCGCTGGAGCGCCAGTTCGGCCAGATGTCCGGCCTGAGCCGCATGAGTTCGACCAGCGCCGCCGGCGTGTCGATCGTCACGCTGCAGTTCGGCCTGGCCGAGACGCTCGACGTCGCCGAGCAGGAGGTGCAGGCCGCCATCAACGCCAGCAATTCGCTGCTGCCCGCCGACCTGCCCGCGCCGCCGGTGTACGCCAAGGTGAACCCGGCCGACGCGCCGGTGCTGACACTCGCGATCAGCTCGAAGTCGATGCCGCTGACCGAGGTGCAGAACATCGTCAACACGCGGCTGGCGCAGAAGATCAGCCAGGTGTCGGGCGTCGGGCTCGTCACGCTGTCGGGCGGCCAGCGGCCGGCCGTGCGCATCCAGGCCGATACCAAGGCGCTGGCCTCGTACGGCATCGGGCTCGACACGCTGCGCACCGCCATCTCGGCGGCCAACGCGAACAGCGCGAAGGGCAGCTTCGACGGACCGTCGCGCTCGTACTCCATCAACGCCAACGACCAGCTGGTCACGGCCAGCGACTACAAGAATCTGATCGTCGCGTACCGCAACAACGCGCCGGTGCGCATGACCGACGTGGCGCAGGTGGTCGACAGCGCCGAGAACACGCGCCTGGGCGCCTGGTCGGGCATGACCGGCGAACTGACGCCGGCGATCATCCTCAACGTGCAGCGCCAGCCGGGCGCCAACGTGATCGCCACGGTCGATGCCATCCAGAAGCAGCTGCCCGAACTGCAGGCCAGCCTGCCCGCCGCGTTCGAGATGCAGGTGCTGAGCGACCGCACGACCGGCATCCGCGCATCGGTCAAGCACGTCGAAATCGAACTCGTGCTCGCCGTGCTGCTGGTCGTGCTGGTGATCTTCTTCTTCCTGCACAGCTGGCGCGCCACCGTCATCGCCAGCCTGGCCGTGCCGATCTCGCTGATCGGTACCTGCGGCCTGATGTACATGCTGGGCTACAGCCTGAACAACCTGAGCCTGATGGCGCTGACGATCGCGACCGGCTTCGTGGTCGACGACGCGATCGTGATGATCGAGAACATCTCGCGCTACCTGGAGGAGGGCGAGACGCCCTTCGCCGCTGCGCTGAAGGGCGCGGCGCAGATCGGCTTCACCATCATCTCGCTGACGGTGTCGCTGATCGCGGTGCTGATCCCGTTGCTGTTCATGGGCGACGTGGTCGGCCGGCTGTTCCGCGAGTTCGCGGTCACGCTGGCGATCACCATCCTGATCTCGGCCGTGGTGTCGCTGACGCTGGTGCCAATGATGTCGGCGCGGATGCTGAAGAGTGAGCCCCATAACGCCACGCGCGGCTTTGCCGGCAAGGTGCAGGCCTTCTTCGACCGCGTGATCGCGCGCTACGACATCTGGCTGCAGTGGGTGTTCCGCCGCCAGGGGCTGACGCTGCTCGTGGCGCTGGCGACGCTGGGGCTCACCGTGCTGCTGTACGTGGTCATTCCGAAGGGCTTGTTTCCGACGCAGGACACCGGCCAGCTGCAAGGCCGCATCGAGGCCGCGCAGGACGTGTCGTATGCGCGCATGGCGGAGTTGCAGCAGGCCGCCGCGCGCGCCGTGCTGGCCGACCCCGACGTGCAGAGCCTGAGCTCGTTCACCGGCGTGGATGCGGCCAACAACACGATGCTCAACACCGGCCGCATGCTGATCAACCTGAAGGCCGATCGCGGCTCGCAGGAAGACACGATGAACCGGCTGCGCGACCGCGTGGCGCAGGTGGCCGGCGTCAAGCTGTACCTGCAGCCGACGCAGGATCTGACGATCGATGCCGAGACCGGTCCGACCGAGTTCCGCTTCTCGGTCGAGGGCGTCGATTCGGCAACCGTGACCGAATGGGTGCGCAAGTTGACCGCGCGGCTGGAGTCGGTGCCGCAGGTGCGCAACGTGACCAGCGATGCCGGTGCGCAGGGCCTGTCGGCGTACGTCGACATCGACCGCAACACCGCCTCGCGCCTGTCGGTGACGGCCAGCGCGGTCGACGACGTGCTCTACAGCGCGTTCGGCCAGCGCATCGTGTCGACCATCTTCACCGAGACGAATCAGTACCGTGTGATCCTGGAGGCCAAGACCGACTCGATCGAGACGCCGCAGCAGCTCGGCACGCTGAACCTGAAGACCGGCTCCGGCACACCGACGCCGCTGTCGGCCATCGCGACGATCCGCGAGCAGCTCGCGCCGCTGCAGATCACGCACGTGGCGCAGTACCCGGCGGCGACGGTCGGCTTCGACACGGCACACGGCGTGTCGCTGGGACGCGCGGTCGACTCGATCCGCCAGGCCGCCAAGGAAATCGGCTTGCCGGCCGGCGTGTCGATGACCTTCCTCGGTGCCTCCGGCGCGTACGAGAAGTCGCTGTCGAACCAGCTGTGGCTGATCCTGGCGGCGGTGGTGTGCGTGTACATCGTGCTGGGCGTGCTGTATGAGAGCTACATCCATCCGCTGACGATCCTGTCGACGCTGCCGTCGGCCGGCGTCGGTGCGCTGCTGGCGCTGATGGTGACGGGCAACGACCTGGGCGTGATCGGCATCATCGGCATCATCCTGCTGATCGGCATCGTCAAGAAGAACGCGATCATGATGATCGACTTCGCGATCGACGCCGAGCGCCACCAGGGCAAGACGCCGCTGGAAGCGATCCATCAGGCCGCGCTGCTGCGCTTCCGCCCGATCCTGATGACCACGCTGGCCGCGCTGTTCGCCGCCGTGCCGCTGATGCTGGGCTTCGGCGAGGGCGCCGAGCTGCGCCGTCCGCTCGGTCTGGCGATCTTCGGCGGTCTGATCGTGAGCCAGGTGCTGACGCTCTTCACCACGCCGGTGATCTACCTGGCCTTCGACCGGCTGGGCCGGCGCTTCGGCCGCAAGCGCGATCCGCTGGAGGCCACTGCGTGAACCTGTCGCGCCCCTTCGTCGAGCGGCCGATCGCCACGGTGCTGCTGACCATCGGCATCGCGCTGGCCGGTATCGCCGCCTTCTTCGTGCTGCCGGTGTCGCCGCTGCCAAAGGTCGACTATCCGATCATCTCGGTGAGCGCGAGCATGGCCGGCGCGAGCCCCGACACGATGGCCAGCAGCGTGGCCACGCCGCTGGAGCGGCGGCTCGGCACCATCGCCGGCGTCAACGAGATGACGTCGAGCAGCTCGACCGGCTCGGCCCGCGTCACGCTGCAGTTCGACCTGAACCGCAACATCGACGGCGCCGCGCGCGAGGTGCAGGCCGCGATCAACGCCGCACGCGCCGACCTGCCGTCGTCGCTGCGCAGCAACCCGACCTACCGCAAGGCCAACCCGGCGTCGTCGCCGGTCATCATCCTGGCGCTGACGTCCAAGACCAAGACGCCGGGGCAGATCTACGACGCGGTGTCGAACATCGTCAGCCAGCGCCTGTCGCAAGTCGAAGGCGTCGGTGACGTCGAGATCGGCGGCGGCTCGCTGCCGGCGGTGCGCATCGAGCTGCTGCCCTTCGCGCTGAACCAGTACGGCATCAGCACCGAGGACGTGCGCGCCGCCATCCAGGCCAGCAACGCGAACCGGCCGAAGGGCGCGATCGAGGGCGAAGGCCGGCGGCTGCAGATCTACACGCCGGCGCCGGGCCGCCGGGCGGCGGACTACCGCTCCCTGATCGTCGCCTGGCGCAACAACGCGGCGGTGCGGCTGTCGGACGTCGCCAACGTGGTCGACGGTGTCGAGAACCGGCGCACGCAGGGGCTGTTCAACGGCCAGCCGGCGATCATCGTGCTGGTCACGCGCGAGCCCGCCGCCAACATCATCGAAACCGTCGACGGCGTGCGTGCGCTGCTGCCCGAACTGCGCGCCCAGCTGCCGGCCGACATCGAGGTGCAGGTCGCATCGGACAGCACCAACTCCATCCGCGCCTCGTTGAAGGAGATCGAGTTCACGCTGATGATCTCGATCGTGCTCGTGGTGCTGGTCGTCGGGCTGTTCCTGCGCAAGGCGCGCGCGACCATCATCCCGGCCGTCGCCACCGTCGTGTCGCTGCTCGGCACCTTCGGCGTGATGTACATGCTGGGCTTCAGCCTGAACAACCTGAGCCTGATGGCGTTGACCGTCGCCACCGGCTTCGTGGTGGACGACGCGATCGTGGTGCTCGAAAACACCATGCGCCACATCGAGGCAGGCATGGGGCGGATCGAGGCCGCGCTGCGCGGCGCGCGCGAGGTCGGCTTCACCGTGCTGTCGATCAGCCTGTCGCTGGTGGCGGTGTTCATACCGCTGCTGTTCATGGAAGGGCAGGTCGGCCGGCTGTTCCGCGAGTTCGCGGTCACGCTGTCGGCATCGGTGCTGATCTCGCTCGTGATCTCGTTGACCACCACGCCGATGATGTGCGCCTGGCTGCTGAAGGCCGAGCCGACACCAGATCCGAATGCGCCAAAGCGCCGACCGTCATGGCCGGTGCGCTGGGCCGAGCGGGGCTACGACGCCGTGCTGCGCACCTACGAGCGCAGCCTCGACTGGGCGCTCGCCAGCAAGACCATCGTGATGCTGGTGCTGCTGGCAGTGGTCGGCCTCAACGTCTACCTGTTCGTGAAGATACCCAAGGGCTACTTCCCGCAGCAGGACAACGGCCAGCTCAACGGCGGACTGCGCGCCGACCAGAGCATCTCGTCGGACGCGCTCGGCCAGAAGCTCAAGCAGGCGGTCGACATCGTGCGCGCCGACCCGGCGGTCGACACGGTGGTCGGTTTCGCAGGCGGCAGCCGGGCCGGCGGTGGCTTCATGTTCGTCAACCTGAAGCCGGTCGGCGAGCGCGACGTGAGCAGCGCCGCGGTGATCGCTCGGCTGCGTCCGCAGCTCGACAGGCTCACCGGCCTGCGCGTGTTTCTCGGCCAGGTGCAGGACCTGCGCATGGGCGGCCGGTCGAGCAACTCGACCTACCAGTACACGCTGAAGGCCGACAACATCAAGGATCTTCGCCTGTGGACCGGCAAGCTGGCGGACCGGCTGCGTGAGGAGCCGCAGCTGACCGACATCGACAGCGACCAGTCCGACAACGGCGTGGAGACGTACGTCACGGTCGATCGAGAGACGGCATCGCGGCTGGGCATCACCTCGAGTGCGGTCGACAGCTCGCTCTACAACGCCTTCGGCCAGCGCTCGGTCGCGACCATCTACGACGAGCTCAACCAGTACGCGGTGATCATGGAGTGGTCGCCCAAGTACATGCAGGGCCCGGTCGCCCTGAAGGACCTGTACCTGCCCGGCTCGACCGCCACCGCCACCGGCGCGACCGTCACAACCACGTCTGCCAATCCGGGCCTGCGCGGCGCATCGACCGGCGCGCCGTTGAGCACCAGCGTGACGCCGATGGTGCCGCTGTCGACCGTCGCGAAGATCAGCGAGCGTGCGATCCCGAGTTCGATCTCGCACGAAGGCGGCGAGCTGTCGAGCACCATCTCGTTCAGCCTGCCGGAAGGCGTGTCGCTGGGCGATGCGCGAACGATCTTCGAGCAGGCGGTCGCCAGCATCGCGATGCCGATCAACGTGCGCGGATCGTTCAGCGGGACGGCGGCCGGCTTCCAGTCGACGCAGGGCCAGCAGACCTTCCTGATCATCGCGGCCATCGTGGTGATCTACATCGTGCTCGGCGTGCTGTACGAGAGCCTGGTGCATCCGATCACGGTGCTGACCACGCTGCCGTCGGCGGGCGTGGGCGCGGTGATCGCGCTGCTGCTGTTCCGGATGGACTTTTCGATCATTGCGCTGATCGGCGTGTTCCTGCTGATCGGCATCGTGAAGAAGAACGCGATCCTGATCATCGACTTTGCGCTGGAGGCGCAACGCGCGCGTGGCCTGACGGCGGCCGAAGCGGCGCGCGAGGCTTGCCTGCTGCGCTTCCGCCCGATCCTGATGACGACCCTCGCGGCTGCGCTCGGCGCACTGCCGCTCGCCATCGGCTTCGGCCAGGGCGCTGAGCTGCGGCAACCGCTGGGCGTGGCCATCGTGGGCGGGCTCATCGCGAGCCAGTTGCTCACGCTGCTGACGACGCCGGTGGTCTACGTGCTGATGGACAAGCTGCGCCGCAAGGCGCCCAACGAACAGGCGTTGGCGCGAGCCGCGACGTGACGGAGATGGATATGAAAAGAAGTTGCGCGCCTTCGCTGCGTGTTCTTGCGCTGGCGTTGGCGACGGTGGGCTCGCTCACCGCCTGCGCCGTTGGTCCGGCTTATCAGCAGCCGACCGTCCAGTCGCCCGCCGCCTGGCGCGAGGCGAAGGCCGCCGAGGGTTGGGTGCCCGCTGCACCGGCCGATGCACTGGACCGTGGCGAATGGTGGCGGCTGTTCGGCGATGCCGAACTCGATGCTTTGGCCGCGCGCGTGCAGATATCCAACCAGAACATCGCGGCTGCCGTGGCCAGCTATGCGCAGGCGCAGGCGCTGGTGCGCGAACAGCGCGCCGGCCTGT
Organism: Pseudomonadota bacterium; assembly: GCA_040387575.1. Classification (GTDB taxonomy): domain Bacteria; phylum Pseudomonadota; class Gammaproteobacteria; order Burkholderiales; family Burkholderiaceae_C; genus Variovorax. The sequence goes on along the minus strand of JAZKDL010000436.1, from coordinate 4,819 downwards.
TCCCGAGCGTGTCGGCGTCGGGCAGCGCCACGCGCAGCGGCAACCGCTCGGGCGGCACGGCGACCGGTGGAGCGAGTGCCGGCGTCAGCGCCTCGTGGACGCCCGACGTCTGGGGCCGGCTGGGCCTGGCGGTGAGCAGTGCCGAGGCCGATGCGCAGGCGAGCGAAGCCGATCTGGCCGCCGCCCGTCTGTCGGCGATTGGCGAGCTGGCTGCGAACTACTTCTCGCTGCGCGAAGCCGATGCCGAACTCGCGTTGCTGTCGGCCACGCTGGAGGGCTACGAGCGCTCCCTGACGATCGCGCGCAACCGCTACGAAGCCGGCATCGCCGCACAGAGCGACGTGTTGCAGGCGCAGACGCAGCTGATCAACACGCGCGCCGAACGGGTGGCGCTGGAGCGCACACGCACGGCCTACGAGCATGCGATCGCGGTGCTGGTCGGTGCCGCGCCGGCCGATTTCCAATTGACGCCGGCGGCGCGTTGGTCGCCGATCGTGCCGTCGGTGCCGCTGGGCGTGCCGTCGACGGTCTTGCAGCGCCGGCCCGACATCGCAGCAGCCGAACGCGCGATGGCTTCGGCCAATGCGCAGATCGGCATCGCGCGGGCGGCGTACTACCCGAGCTTTGGCCTGAGCGCGTCGCTCAGCCGCTCGTCGAGCCGCGTGTCCGACCTGTTCAGTGCGTCGAACACGCTGTGGTCCGTCGGCCTCTCGGCTGCGCAGGTGCTGTTCGATGCCGGCGCGATCGCCGCCAGCGTCGATGCGGCCCGCGCGTCCTATGACGGGTCGGTCGCGCGCTATCGGCAGACGGTGCTCACGGCGTTCCAGACCGTGGAAGACCAGCTCACCGCCACGGCCAGCCTCGCGCAGCAGGAGCAATTGCGGCGCGAAGCCTCGGCCGCAGCCGACAAGACCGAGCAGCAGATCCTGAACCGCTACCGTGCCGGTCAAGTCAGCTACACCGACGTCGTGACGGCGCAGGCGTCCGCGCTGAGCGCACGCCGCACCGTGCTGCAACTGCAGGTGAACCGGCAGACGGCCGCCGTGACACTGGTCCAGGCGCTCGGTGGTGGCTGGGAAGCGACCTGGCTGGTGCCCGACGCCGCAGCACCCGTTTCGCGCTGAGCGCAAGCGTGTTTGCCGCCATGAAGCCGATCACGACGCGTAACTTCTGTTAACTGAATGTGATCTGAAAGATTGACTCGCGATAATCCGCGCTCTTTCACAAGGAGCGCGCGTGGATATCGTTTTGCTGGTCAAGGCCGCCATCATGGGCATCGTCGAGGGACTGACGGAGTTCCTGCCCATTTCATCCACCGGCCACCTGATCCTGGCCGGTTCGTTGCTCGGCTTCGATGACGACAAGGCGAAGGTCTTCGACATCGCGATCCAGACCGGCGCGATCTTCGCGGTGATCCTGGTGTACTGGCAAAAGATCCATTCGACCATCGTCGCACTGCCGCGCCAGCGCAAAGCGCAGCGGCTCGCACTCAACGTCGTCATCGGCTTCCTGCCGGCGGTGGTGCTGGGCCTGCTGTTCGGCAAGGTCATCAAGGAGCATCTGTTCACGCCCGTGGTCGTGGCCAGCACCTTCATCATCGGCGGCTTCATCATCCTGTGGGCCGAGCGCCGGCCACCGGGCTCGGTGCGCATCGAGAACGTGGACGACATGACGCCGTGGGATGCCCTCAAGGTCGGCTTGGTCCAGTGCTTCGCGATGGTGCCGGGCACCAGCCGCAGCGGTTCGACCATCATCGGCGGCATGCTGCTCGGCCTGAGCCGCCAGGCCGCGACCGACTTCTCGTTCTTCCTCGCGATCCCGACGCTGATCGGCGCGGGCATCTACAGCCTCTACAAGGAACGCGCGCTGCTGTCGATGCACGACATTCCGCTGTTCGCGGTGGGTCTGGTCTTCTCGTTCCTCAGCGCCTGGCTGTGTGTGCGCTGGCTGCTGAAGTACATCAGCACCCACAACTTCATCCCGTTCGCGTGGTACCGCATCGCCTTCGGCATCGTGGTGCTGGCGACCGCGTGGAGCGGGTTGGTGGTCTGGGCGGAATAAGCGGCCAATAAGGCCACTGCGGCCACTGATCGGACTCAGCCGATCTGGCCGGTTCAGCCGGCCAGGTTCCGCAACGAAGCCTCGATCGCCGCTGCCGTCGCGATCGGCTTTTCCATCGGGAACAGGTGGGTGCCGTCGAGCATCATGATGCGGCCCTTGGTCACCTGCTGCGTCATCGTCATGCCGACGCGGCGCATCTCGACCGACTGGCGCCCGCCGATGAAGGCGGCCCGGCATTGCAGCGGATGGGCGCGCAGCAGCGCTGCCAGGTTGTGGGGCAGCGTGTCGTAGATCTGGGTTTCGACATCGCGGTCGAAGCTCAGCGCACGCGTGTCGTCGCTGTCGAAGGTGCCGTGCTCGATGTAGTCGCGCAGCACTTGCGCATCCCAGCGCGCGAAGGCCTTCTTGCTGCGGAAATGTTCGAACACCGCTTCACGGTCTTCCCAGCTGTTGCGGCGCCGGCGGCTCACCATGCCGGGCGACATGCTCCTCATCAGCGACGTGCGCTTGACCAGGTTCAGCGTGTTGGCGCGCCAGCCGCCGATGATCGGCGAGTCGATAAGCAGCACGCCGGCCGCCAGCTTGGGGTGCAACGCCGCGCACATCAGGCTCAGGAAGCCGCCGAGCGAGTGGCCGACCAGGAAGACGGGCGCGCCCGCCGCATCACAGCGTGCCTTCGCGAAGTCCGCGAGCTGCTGCACCAGGTTCGGCCAGTTGTCGGTGACCGGGTACTTCGGGTCGTGCCCGAACTTCTCGACCGCGTCGACCTCGAAGCCGCGGTTGCGCAGGCTGTCGAGGATCACGCGGTAGGTGCTCGCCGGGAAACTGTTGCCGTGCGAGAAGACGATGGGCGGCATGCGGCGCCGGACTAGATGAGCTTTTCTTGCGGCGTCGAGATCTTGCGCAGCGGCGCATGCCGGGCCGCCGGCATCATCAGCGGATGCGCGGTGGCGCTGCCGTCCCAGACCGGGTCGTCGATGCTGTCGAACACCTCGCGCAGCTTCTGGCCCCAGCTGTTGTGCATCATCTGGTAGTAGGGATTGTTGGCATCCATGCAGACGATCTTGTCGGTCTGCAGGCGGCCGGCCTCGTACACCACCAGGTCGAGCGGCAGGCCGACCGAGAGGTTGGACTTCATCGTCGAATCCATCGACACCAGCGCGCACTTGGCGGCCTCGTCGAGCGGTGTGTCGGGCGTGAGCACGCGGTCGAGCACCGGCTTGCCGTACTTCGATTCACCGATCTGGAAGTAGGGCGTCTCGTTGGTCGCCTCGATGAAGTTGCCGGCCGAATAGACCAGGAACAACCGCATGCCTTCGCCCTTGACCTGGCCACCGAAGATGAAGGACACGTTGAAGTCGAGCCCCGCATGCTTGAGCGCTTCCGCATCGCGGTCGTACACGTGGCGCACCGCCGAGCCCAGCACGCGCGCGGCGTCGAACATGCTCTTGGCGTTCCAGATGGTGATCGGCGGGCCGGGTTCGCCGTCCGCATTGGTCTCGCGCAGTTCTTCGATCTGCAGGATTTCGCGCACCGACTGCGAGATGCTCAGGTTGCCGGCCGACAGCAGCGTCATGACGCGGTCGCCAGGCTGTTCGTAGACGATCATCTTGCGGAAGGTGCTGATGTGGTCGACCCCCGCGTTGGTCCGCGAGTCCGACAGGAACACCAGGCCGGCGTTGAGTTTGATGCCTACGCAATAAGTCATTGGGGGGTCTCAGCCGCGTTCGCGCTTGTTGAGTTTTTTGAGTGTGTACAGCGCTTCGAGCGCCTCCCGCGGGCTCATCGCATCGGGGTCGAGCGCAGCCAGCGCCGATTCTACGGCGCTGGTCTCTGGCAACTCGACCGCCGGCGCGTCGGCGAACAGGTCGACCTGCGCCCGCGGCTTGGTCTGTTGCGCCTCGAGCGCTTCGAGTGCCTGGCGTGCATGGTTGACCACCGCCGCCGGCATGCCGGCGAGCCGCGCGACCTGGATGCCGTAGCTCTTGCTGGCCGGGCCGGGCTGCATCTCATGCAGGAAGACGATGTCGCGGCCACCGTTCTTCGTGCTTTCCGTGGCGCTCACGTGCATGTTGACTGCGCCGTGGTGCGAGGCCGGAAACTCGGTGAGCTCGAAATAGTGGGTCGCGAACAGCGTGAAAGCCTTGGTGCGGTCGTGCAGCTGCGCGGCGATGCCGGCAGCCAGCGCCAGGCCGTCGAAGGTGCTCGTGCCGCGGCCGATCTCGTCCATCAGCACCAGCGACTGCGCGGTCGCGCTGTGCAGGATCTGCGCGGCCTCGGTCATCTCCAGCATGAAGGTCGACTGCGCATTGGCCAGGTCGTCGGCCGCGCCGATGCGGGTGTGGATCGCGTCGATCGGCCCGAGCCGACAGGCCGTGGCAGGCACGTGCGACCCGATCGACGCGAGCAGCACGATGATCGCGATCTGCCGCATGTAGGTCGACTTGCCGCCCATGTTCGGCCCGGTGATGACCTGCATGCGCTGCTGCGGGCCGAGTTGCGTGTCGTTGGCGATGAAGCCGCCCGACGACTTCTCGGCCAGCCGTGCCTCGACCACCGGATGGCGGCCCTGCACGATGTCGATGCACGGGTGCGCGACGAAGCTCGGCGCCTTCCAGTGCAGCGTGTGCGAGCGCTCGGCCAGCGCGCACAGCGCATCGAGCGCGGCGATGCCGCCGGCCAGTTGCGTGAGCGCGTTGACGTGCACCTGCAGCGCATCGAGCAACTGCTCGTAGAGCCACTTTTCGCGTGCCAGCGC
>JAZKDL010000435.1:0-3721 GCA_040387575.1 Pseudomonadota bacterium | reverse complement strand
GTCCGTGGAAGCACGTGCTGTTCGTACCGGGCAACCATGAGTACGACATGTTGCCGTTTGAGGAAACCCACGCGCGGCTGCGCGCGCAATGCGAGCGGCTCGGCATCACCTGGCTGGAGCGCGAGACGGTAGTGATCGACGGCGTGCGCTTCGTCGGCACCACGCTGTGGAGCGACTTCGACGCGCTCGCGCGCCAGGCCACGGACGCGGCGCCTGAAAGCAAGCGCCTGGCCGAACTGCTGAAGCAGCGTGACAAGGCACTGCGCGCCGCGAATTTCTACCTGCGCAAGAATTCCACGCTGCGCGATGGCGAGCACGTGTTGGCCGACGGCATCCGCACGCTCGCGCTGGAATGCCAGCAATGGTTGCGTGACGCGTTGCAAGAGCCCTTCGACGGCCCGACCGTAGCAGTCACTCACTTCGCTCCCAGTCTGCGCAGTGCCGACCCACGCTACGGACTGACGCCGGGCACCGCCGGCTTCTGCAACGACCTGGACGATCTGCTGCCGCACGCGGTGCTGTGGCTGCACGGCCACCTGCACTGCCCGAATGACTATGTGGTGAGCGCAACGCCGGATGCAGGCGGCAACGTACCCTGGCGCTGCCGCGTGCTGGCGAATCCGCTGGGCTACGCGAAGAAGGACGAGCAGGTCGGCTTCGCGCCGCAATGCTGCGTGCGCGTGCCCGGCACCGACTGATGGCAAATCGCGCCGGCCGTGCGTAATCAGGCTCAGCGGGCGGCCAGGCCCTCGAAGCAGCTGATGAGCACGAAGTCGACGATCTGCGTGTCGCTGTACAGGCCGCCGGCCTTGAGAAACTCCACCACCGGATCGCAGGCGCGCGCAAACAGCGTGTAGAGCACGACAACGGGCGGCAGCTTGCTGCTCATCGTGCCGTCGGCCTGCGCCGCCTGGATCCAGCCACCCAGCGTGTCGCTGACTTCCATCAGGCGGTCGAGGTAGGCGCGGTTGTTCATCAGCGCGGCGCGCAGTGTCGAGTTCTGGTGCGGCAGCGAGGGCATCTCGCCCTGCAGCTGGACTTCCATCGTCCAGCGGACCACGGCGCGCAGCTTGGCGAGCGGCGGGTCGGTCGGCGGCAGTGACGCCAGCATGTCCTGCGTGCGCTGCATGATGCGCACCATCGCGGCGGCCGCCAGGTCTTCCTTGCTTGGAAAATGCTTGTAGAGGCTCGCCTTGGCGATGCCCACGGATGCAGCGACTTCGTCCACCGTCATCGACTCGAAGCCCTTTTCGGCGAGCAGACGGTTCACTGTCTGAACGATCGCCTCCTCGCGAGCCAGGTGCATCTGCTCCTTGAAGGACGCTTTTTTCGGTGGCGCAACGGTGTTCATCCTTCGATTCTAGTCCGCCGCGTCTTCAAACAAACAGTGCGATCAAATTAAGACCAATTGGTCGCATCGAACACTGGCTGGTTCAAATTTACGTGATCAAGGCCTGAAAAAAGAGTCTTGCCACTGCGCATCGGAGGCACTTCGCTTGCGCGCCGACCGACCACATCGGCTGCCATTGCCCTACAGGCCCTCTCGCCCAGGCGCCACACCCTGCGACCCAGCGTCGGCCGGAAATGGCCGGCATTCCGAATCCCAAGGAGAGCAGACACATGGCAAGCCATCTCAGGCCCCTCGACCAACAGATCATCGTTCTGACCGGCGCGTCGAGCGGCATCGGGCTGTGCACGGCGCAACTCGCCGCAGAGCGCGGGGCACGGCTGGTGCTGGTTGCACGCAGTGGCGACGTGCTGGAACAACTGGTCGCCGAGATCGCCGCGAACGGCGGCACGGCGATCGCCGCGGTGGCCGACGTCGCCGACCGCGCGCAGATGGACGAAGTCGCACGCATCGCGATCACCGAATTCGGCCGCATCGACACCTGGATCAACAACGCCGGCGTTTCCGTCTATGGCCGACTCGAACAGGTCAGCGAGGAAGACAACCGCAAGGTCTTCGACACCAACTTCTGGGGCGTCGTGAACGGCTCGCTCGCCGCGCTGCCCTACCTGAAGCTGGAAGGCGGCGCGCTGATCAACCTCGGCAGCGAGGTGTCGGACGCGGTGGTGCCGCTGCAGGGCATGTATTCGGCGTCCAAGCATGCAGTGAAGGGCTTCACCGACGCGTTGCGTGTCGAGGTTGAAGATGTGGCGCGCAACCCGGTCACGGTCACGCTGATCCAGCCAACCGCCGTCAACACGCCCTTCCCGAACAACGCGCGCAACTACCTCGAGAACGAGCCCAAGCTGCCCGATCCGATGATCGATCCGCAGCAGGTCGCCGAGACCATCCTGAAGGCCGCGACCGAAGGCGGCCGCGACCTGAAGGTGGGCGCGATGTCGAGCTTCAACACCGCGATCGCGAAGATCGTGCCGTGGCTCGGCGATCGCCTGGCCGCCAAGCAGTCCGACCGCCAACAGACGCAGGAAAAACCGCGCCGTCCACAGGGCACGCTGTATGAGCCGGGGCATTCGGGCCGGATTCACGGCCGGCTGGACACGCCCGCGAGCGCCTGAAGCGACGACCGATTGCCGGCAGCCGCCGGCAACGCAAACCGCGCTTCACAGTTCAACCGACGCGTTCGATCTCCACCGCCGTGTCGTAGTAAGTCGCGCCGCGGCCGATGTCGGTCAGGCCGTCCGATGTCACGGCATTCGCGTTCTCGCCATCCGACGACTTCTTCAGCCACCAGATCGACGGCGCGACCAGCACGCCGCTGCGTGACTTGTCGCCGACACGCGCATCGGCCTCGAAGGCACCGCGCGCGTTGAACACCCGGACACGGTCGCCCTCGCCAATGCCACGCGCCGCCGCGTCGGCCGTGTGGATGTCGACCCACGGATCGCCCACATCGCGCACCAGCGATTCGACCGACGAGAAGCTCGAGTTCAGGTAATGCCGCGCTGGCGGCGTCAGCAGCATTAGCGGAAAGCGTTGCGCAAGTGCCGGATCGCCGAGCGCCGATTCGCGCGGCGGAATGAACTCCGGCACCGCGCTCCAACCCTGCGCGGCGGCGCTCGCGCTCTCGAACTCGCAGCGGCCGGAAGGCGTCGGGAAATTGCCGTTGGCAAACGGCGCGTAGTGCAGCGGCACGTCGATGCGTTGCCAGCCGTCGCGCCGCAGGACGTCGAAGTCGAGCGACGCATTGACCGCAGCGGTGCGGACGTGCGCCTCGCTCGCGATCTCTTCATCGCTCTGGAGGAAGCAAGCTTCGTCGAAACCCATGCGCGCCGCCAGCCGGCGGAACAGCTCGGCGTTGGACACGGCCTCGCCGAGCGGCGCAATGGCCTGCTCGTTGAGCATCGTGTAGAGCGTGCCGTAGGGCCGGTGCACATCGAACTGCTCCAGCTGCGTGGTGGCCGGCAACACGATGTCGGCGTAGTCGCAGGTGTCGGTCATGAAGATCTCGTGCACGACCGTGAACAGGTCGGGCCGCAGCAAGCCGCGGCGCAGCAGGCCGTTGTTCGGCGCGACCGCCACCGGGTTCGATGCATAGACGAACAGCGCCTTCAACGGCGGATCGTTCAGCTCGGTCAGTGCCTGCGCGATCTGCGCCATGTTGACGTTGCGCGGCGGCGGGTCGGGCAGCAGATGGCGCCCGTCGAGCGCGGCCAGGTCGACCGCGTGCGCGCCGGCGTTGTCGAGCAGCACGCCGCCCGCGGCATGGCGCCAGGCGCCTGTCAGCGCGGGCAGGCAGGCGATGGCGCGCACCGC
>JAZKDL010000434.1:0-3840 GCA_040387575.1 Pseudomonadota bacterium | reverse complement strand
TGCGGCGCCACGGCGAAGGCATGGCGCCGCGCACGCTGCGGCGCGTGCTGGGCGAGCTCGAAGCGGTGCTCGATGCGCGCATCAGCGAAGTCGAGGCCGGCCGGCGCGCCTGCGAGATCGTGCGCTGGTATGCGACCTGCGAGCCGACCGAGCGGCGTGACCTGTGGCTGCTGATGAGCGAACGCTTCGCACCCGATCCGAAGAAGCTGCGCACCGCGCGCGATCGGCACGAGGCCGCCGTCGGCACGTCGGACGAAGGCCAGGCCGAGGTGCAGTTGCGCCGCGCGCTGTCGTCGCCGCGCGCTCGCCTGCTGCAGCGCTTCGCGATCGATCCGGGCGGCATGCGCTTCCTGATCGACCTGCGCGCCGAACTGCTGCCGCAGCTCAAGTCCGACCGCAGGCTGGTGCCGCTCGATGCCGATCTCGAGCACCTGTTTTCCACCTGGTTCGACGTCGCCTTTCTCGAACTGCGGCGCATCAGCTGGGACTCGCCCGCATCGCTGATCGAGAAGCTGATCCAGTACGAGGCGGTGCACGACATCAAGAGCTGGTCGGACGTGAAGAACCGGCTCGATGACGGCGACCGGCGCTGCTACGGCTTCTTCCATCCGCGGCTGCCGAACGAGCCGCTGATCTTCGTGGAGGTCGCGCTGGTCGACCGCATCAGCGAAGGCATCGTGCCGCTGCTCGACGAGACCGCGGCCGTCCCGCACCCCGACAAGGCGACCACGGCGATCTTCTATTCGATCAGCAACACGCAGAACGGCCTGCGCGGTGTGAGCTTCGGCGATTCGCTGATCAAGCGCGTGGTCGAGACGCTGCAGGCCGAGCTGCCCAAGCTCAAGGTCTTTGCCACGCTGTCGCCGATCCCGGGCTTTCGCAGCTGGCTGGCGAAGAACGCCGGCAGCGTGCTGGACAAGCTCGATGCCAAGCGTTCCGCTGCGCTCGGCCGGCTGCTGGGCTCGTTGCCGCCGACGCCCGATCGGCTGCTGGCCGCGGCCGACGACGTGCTTTCGCTCGACGCGAAATCGCCGGTGCGGCAACTGCTGCTGAACGCCGCAGCCGAGTACCTGGGCCGCACGATGGTCGACGGCAAGCCGGCCGACCCGGTGGCACGATTCCATCTCGGCAACGGCGCGCGTGTCGAGCGGCTGAACTGGGCGGGCGATCCGTCGACCAAGGGGCTGAAGCAGTCGCACGGCTTGATGGTCAACTATCTGTACGACCTGAAGCGGCTCGACAAGCACCGCGCCGCGCTGGCGCTGGGCAAGGTCGCCGTGTCGGGCGATGTCGACAGCCTGTTTCTCAAGGGTTGAGAGCTGAACCCAGGCACGAACGACGATTTTCGAAGGACCGATTTCGGAGGGCCGACACACGGCGCGCCACTGGCCCGGGCGCATTCGCAGTTCAACAACGACAGGAGACAAAGACATGACCTACTGCATTCAACGGCGCGACGTTCTGCGCCTGGCGACCGCGACGGCCACGGCCGCACTTGGCGGCGGCGTATGGGCCCAGTCGGGCTGGCCGACCAAACCGGTGACGCTGGTGGTGCCGTTCCCCGCGGGCGGCGGCACCGACGCCTTCGCGCGGCCGCTGTCGGCGCAGTTCACGCGGATCGCGGGCCAGACGCTGGTGATCGACAACCGCGGTGGCGCGGGCGGCACCGTCGGCGCGAGCATCGCGGCCAAGGCGCAGCCCGATGGCTACACGCTGTTCATGGGCGCCGTTCACCATGCGATCGCGCCGGCGATCTATCCGAAGCTGGACTACGACATCGAGCGCGACTTCGTTCCGCTGATGCTGCTGGCCAACGTGCCGCAGGTGGTGGTCGTCAACCCGAAGCGCGTCACGGCCAACACGCTGCAGGAGTTCGTCGAGCAGGCGAAGAAGAACCCCGGCAAGCTCAACTACGCCTCGGCCGGCGCGGGCACGTCGCACCATTTGGCGGGCGAGCTGTTCAAGCTGCAGACCGGCACCTTCATCACCCACATTCCGTACCGTGGCGCGGGCCCGGCGCTGCAGGACCTGATCTCCGGCAACGTCGACGTGCTGTTCGACGGGCTCGGCTCGTCGGCGCAGCACATCAAGGGCGGGCGCATCAAGGCGTTGATGGTTGCCGGCAAGCAGCGCAACCCCGCGTTCCCCGACGTGCCCTGCGCAGCCGAGGTAGGCCTGCCCGACTACACGGTGACGACCTGGTACGGCCTGTGGGCACCCAAGGGCACATCGGCCGAGGTGCAGGCGAAAATCGTGGAAGACATGAAGAAGGCGCTCGCCACCGACGAGCTCAAGACCATCTGGGCCGCCAACGGCTCGGAGATTCCGAACGTCACGATGGCGGCCTATGGCGGCTTCGTGAATACCGAGATCCGGCGCTGGGGCGAGGTCGTCAAGGCTTCGGGCGCCAAGCTCGAATAGTCGCCACGTCGACTATCGGACAGCCACCGCAACACAGGATCTGCATGACCGGACAGGTAAGGACGCGCCGCGACGGCGCCATCGCTTTCGTGACGCTGGACCACCCCGGGCGGCTCAACGCCATGAGCCGCGCGATGTGGCATCAACTGCGCGAGACCTTCGAGACGCTGTCGCAGGACGCTGCCTTGCGTTGCGTCATCGTGCAGGGCGAGGGCGGCGCGTTCTGCGCGGGCGGCGACATCTCCGAGTACCCGTCCTTCCGCTTCGCCGAGCCCGGCCTGCGTGAGTTCCACGAGAACGAAGTCTGGGCCGCGCTGGCCGCCATGCTGGCCTGCGAGGTGCCGCTGGTCGCGCAGATCGAAGGCGCCTGCATGGGCGCCGGCATCGAGATCGCCAGCTGTTGCGACATCCGCCTCGCGGGCGAGTCCGCGAAGTTCGGCGCACCGATCGCCAAGCTCGGCTTTCCGATGGCGCCGCGCGAGGCTGCGCTGGTGCGCGGCGCCATCGGCGACGTGCTCGCGCGCGACATGCTGCTGGCCGCCGGCGTGCACGACGCGCGTCGGCTGTACGACGCTGGTTTCCTGCTGCGCGTGCTGCCAGACGCCGACGTGGCCGACGCCGCGATCGCACACGCGCGTCGCATCGCCGGGCTGGCGCCGATGGCCGCGCGGCTCAACAAGCGCACCTTCGCGGCGCTCGCTGCACCGATGCCCGATGCCTTGCTGGCCACTGCCTACGACTACGCCGATTCCACCGAACACCGCGAAGGCATCGCCGCCTTCATCGCCAAACGACCGCCTGTTTTCTGAGCCTTCGGGCACGACGCACCATGACCACTTCGGCCACTTTCTCGACTTCATCCGCCACCAACGCCAACCTGTTCGCCGCTCTGCGCGCAGCTTTTCCAGCCGACCTGGACGGCATCGCCGTCGAAACCGACGACGGGCTGTTCTATTCATGGCGCGACCTCGACCGCGCGAGCGCGATGGTCGCCAACCTGCTCGATGCGCTGCAGCTGGAGCCCGGCGCGCGCATCGCGGTGCAGGTCGAGAAATCGGTCGAAGCCATGATCCTGTACCTCGCGACCCTGCGCGCGGGCTATGTGTTTTTGCCGCTGAACACGGCCTACCGCGGCGCCGAGATCGAGTACTTCATCGGCAATGCCGAGCCGGCCGTCGTGGTCTGCAGCAGCGCCAATGCGTCGTGGGTCGGACCGATCGCGACGGCCGCGGGCACGCAGCACGTCTTCACGCTCGACGACGACCGCACCGGCACGCTGCTGGAAGTCGCCGCGCTGTGCAGCGACCAGCACACGGTCGCGCAGAAGAGTGAAGACGACCTGGCCGCCATCCTCTACACCAGCGGCACCACCGGCCGCAGCAAGGGCGCGATGCTGACGCACCGCAACCTGCTGTCGAA
>JAZKDL010000433.1:0-5348 GCA_040387575.1 Pseudomonadota bacterium | reverse complement strand
GAGCGAGTTCTTCCACCACCTGGCCGGACTCACCGCGCGCGACAACGCGGTGCGCGAGGTCTATCTCGACGTGCTGGAGAAGGGCTTCAAGGGCCAGTACTACTACGAGGACGGCGACGGCGGCGAACTCGGCAAGCTCAAGCGGATGCACGGCTTGCAGCTGCATGCGCAGTCGCTGGCGGCGCGGCGTTCCATGCCCGGCTCCGCGCATGAAGCGGAGCGCGAATCGGCGAACCCGCCAAGCATCTTCGGATTGCCGAGCGGCTTCGGCGACGTCCCGTTGCGGAGTGCAGCCAGTGCAACGAATGCGCCGGATGCACGACGTCTGCCGGATGCACTGCATCGGGCCGACGCATCACCGCATGCCGACCCGCCGCACAAGTCACGCGGCGCCTTCACGCCGCTGCGCGTCGGCGGCGTGATCGCGGTGCTGATGCTGCTCGCGATCGTCGGCTGGTGGCTGTGACGCGCTTCAGGGCGTGGTGCTGATGCGGACCTGCCGTGCGCCGACGTCGAGCGTGAGGTTCACCGGCTTGCCCGGCTCCACCGTGCGCTGCTCGCGCCAGCGTGCGCGGTCGAGATCGCGATACGCAGCGAGCAGGCCGATGGCCTTCACGTCGGCGGCCAGCGTCATCTCGATCTTGCGGGTCTCGCCGGGGCGCAGCAGGACTTCTTCGCGCTGCGCCAATTCGGCGCCGAGCGTGGCCTGGTCCTTGTCGAACAGCGAGAAGAAGTCGGCGGCATCGAACGGTGCCGGCGTCTTCAGCGCATAGACCCGCAGGATCAGCGGCGAGGCCCGGCCGCGCGCATCGGGATTCATGTCGGCGCCGCCGACGAGCGTCAGCACGACGGGCGTGACGATCGGCTTGGGAGGTGGCGGCGGCGGTGCGGCGCAGCCTGCGATGAGGGCGGCTGCAAACAAGGTTGCAGAAGCGGCTGCGAGACCTGCAATGACGCGACGCCGAGGCGTTGTATCAGAGGGCTCATAGGACGAACGGCGTGTACCAAGGACTCTCATGCTATTCCCTTCGTTGCATTGACCGGCCTGTGTGCATCTTTGATTATCACCACGCACATCCAACAGGCAACATGCTTACATCCGAAGTCGTCGAAGCACTCCAGAAGCCCATCGGCGAGGCATCGCCGTGCGGCGACGATCTGGAATACGACCCGGCCTTCACCGCACTGGAAGCCGCTGCGCAGGGCAAGCCCGAGCAGCAGTTCGGCGACACCGTGATCCCCGCGGTCGAACCCGAATGGCGCGTGGTGTCCGAGCAGGCGCAGGCCGTGCTGCGCCGCGCCAAGGACGTGCGCGCCGCCATGCTGCTGTTGCGCGCGGCCACGCGCCTGCAGGGCGTGACGGGCTTCGTGCTCGGCATGCAACTGCTCATCGGGCTGCTCGACCGCTTCTGGGAGCAGGTCCATCCGCAGCTCGATGCGGACGACGACAACGACCCGACCATGCGCCTGAATGCCATGGCGCCGCTGGTCGACGAGAACATGGTGCTGCGCGACCTGTACGACGCCAACGTCGGCATGGCGCGCGGCGTCGGCCCGATCCGCGTGCGCGACATCGCGATCGCGCACAACGCGCTCGCGGCGGGCGGCAGCGACAGCGGCTACTCGGCGGCGCAGGTGCAGGGCGGGCTCGAGGACATCCATGCGCAGCGTCCCGAAGCGCTCGCCAGCCTGAGCGATGTCGGTGCCGAGGTGCAGCGCCTGCAGTCGCTGCTGTCCGACCGCACCGGCCGCACCGATGCGATCGAACTCGTGCGGCTGCGAGCGCTCGGCAAGGTACTGCGCCAGGCCGCACAGGCCGTGGCCGGCGGCGCGTCCGACACAGCGGCCGATGCCGCCGCGCCGTCCGATGCGCAGCCCGACGGCGGCCATGCCGCAACGGCGCGCGCACCCGCCGCGCGCGGCGAGATCCAGAGCCGGCAGGACGCGCTGCTGATGCTCGACCGCGTCATCCATTACCTGCAGCAGTCGGAGCCCGGCAACCCCGCGCCGCTGCTGATCGAACGTGCCAAGAAGCTCATCGGCGTGAGCTTCCTCGAGATCATGCAAAACCTGGCGCCCAACGCGCTGGACACCATCGAGACCGTCACGGGCGCCCGTCCGTCGGGCGACTGATTTCCCCTGCCGACCACCATCCAACCGAAGGAGCGTCTTCATGTCCAAGAGCAGCCAGAAGTTCATTGCCAGGAACCGCGCGCCGCGGGTCCAGATCGAGTACGACGTCGAGTTGTACGGCGCCGAGAAGAAGGTGCAGTTGCCCTTCGTGATGGGCGTGCTGGCCGACCTGTCGGGCAAACCGGCCGACCCGCTCGCGCCGGTCGGCGACCGCAAGTTCCTCGAGATCGACACCGACAACTTCGACTCGCGCATGAAGGCCATGAAGCCGCGCGCCGCCTTCGCCGTGCCCAACACGCTGACCGGCGAGGGCGACATGAAGGTGGACATCACCTTCGAGAGCATGGACGACTTCTCGCCGGCCGCGGTCGCGCGGAAGGTCGATGCGCTCAGCAAGCTGCTCGAAGCGCGCACCCAGCTGTCCAACCTCGTCACCTACATGGACGGCAAGGGCGGCGCCGAAGACCTGCTGGCCAAGGTGCTCGAAGACCCGGCGCTGCTGCAGACGCTGGCCGCCAGCAAGAAGCCCGAGGACGGCGCCGCGCCGGCCGCCTGAACCACCACCGACCACGATCCGACAGGAGACCGCCCATGGCCGAAGCACTCGAACAGCAAAGCGCATTGAAGGATGTCGCTTATGCCGGCAGCGACTTTTCGTCGCTGCTCCAGAAGGAATTCAAACCGCGCAGCGACGAGGCCAAGAGCGCCGTCGAAGCCGCGGTCCTCACGCTCGCGCAGCAGGCGCTGGCCAACACCCAGGTCATCGGCAAGGACGTGACCAAGTCGATCCAGGCCATGATCGCCGCGATCGACGCCAAGCTCACCGACCAGGTGAACAAGATCCTGCACCACGAGGACTTCCAGAAGCTCGAGAGCGCCTGGCGCGGCCTGCACTACATGGTGAACAACACCGAGTCCGACGAGAACCTGAAGATCCGCGTGCTGGACATCTCGAAGAAGGACCTGCACAAGACGCTGAAGAAGTTCAAGGGCGCGGCCTGGGACCAGAGCCCGCTGTTCAAGAAGATCTACGAAGAGGAATACGGCCAGTTCGGCGGCGAGCCCTTCGGCGCGATCGTCGGCGACTACCACTTCGACCAGAGTCCGCCCGACGTCGAACTGCTCGGCGAAATGGCCAAGCTGGCGGCGTCGGCGCACGCGCCCTTCATCACCGGCGCGAGCCCGAACCTGATGCAGATGGAGTCGTGGCAGGAACTGGCCAACCCGCGCGACCTGACCAAGATCTTCTCGACGCCCGAATACGCCGGCTGGCGCAGCCTGCGCGAGTCGGACGACTCCAAGTACCTCGGCCTGTGCATGCCGCGCTTCCTGGCGCGCACGCCCTACGGCGCCAACACCAACCCGGTGGAGGAGTTCGATTTCGAGGAAGACACGGCCGGCGCCGACCACACCAAGTACGCCTGGGCCAACGCGGCCTATGCGATGGCGACCAACATCAACCGCTCGTACAAGATGTACGGCTGGGGCTCGCGCATCCGCGGCATCGAGTCGGGCGGCGCGGTCGAGAACCTGCCGCTGCACACCTTTCCGAGCGACGACGGCGGCGTCGACCAGAAGTGCCCGACCGAGATCGCGATCAGCGACCGGCGCGAGGCCGAGCTGTCGAAGGCCGGCCTGCTGTCGCTGATCCACCGCAAGAACTCCGACTTCGCGGCCTTCATCGGCGCGCAGTCGCTCAACAAGCCGGCCGAGTACGACGACCCGGACGCGACGGCCAATGCCAACCTCGCGGCGCGCCTGCCCTACCTCTTCGCGTGCAACCGCTTTGCGCACTACCTGAAGTGCATCGTGCGCGACAAGGTCGGCAGCTTCAAGGAGCGCGACGAGATGCAGCGCTGGCTCAACAAGTGGATCACCAACTACGTCGACGGCGACCCGGCCAACTCGTCGGAAGAGACCAAGGCGCGCAAGCCGCTGGCCGCGGCCGAAGTGATCGTGGAAGAGGTCGAGGGCAACCCCGGCTACTACACCTCGAAGTTCTTCCTGCGCCCGCACTACCAGCTCGAAGGCCTGACCGTGTCGCTGCGGCTCGTGTCGAAACTGCCCACGGCCAAGGGCGCGGGCTGAGCACGCGGGCCGCGCGCACGGGTCACTAAAAAACTTTGAAAGCGCGCGCCGCCATTCGTTCTAAAGACAGCTCCGGCAGACAGCCCACACGCCGCCCGCCAGGAGCCCGAAACCCTCTCATCGTCAGCCAGTACGCCTGCAGCGCAGGCCCATGAAGGAGCAACCAAATGAGTTCAGACTATTTCGTGAAGGTCAAGGAAGCCGAAGGCGAGTCCGACAAGAAGGGCCACACCGGCGAGATCGAGATCACCTCGTGGTCCTGGGGCCTGGCCAACATGTCGAGCGCGGGCTCGGGCGGCGGCATGGGCCTTGGCAAAGCGGCCCCGCAGGATCTCCACTTCACGGCCGACCTGAGCAAGGCCACCCCGAACCTCATCAAGGCCAATGCCAAGGGCTCGCACCTGGCCGACCTCAAGCTCACGGCCCGCAAGTCGGCCGAAGGCCAGGAGGACTACATGGTCATCACGCTGACCGATGTGTTCATCACCAGCGTGTCGATCGGCGGGTCGAGCGGCGGCGGCGTCAGCACGACGGTCAGCTGCGCCTTCAAGAAGTTCAAGATCGAGTACAAGTTCCAGGATGCCAAGGGCGCGCTCAAGGCGGGCCCGGAGTTCACCTGGGACATCTCGAAGAGCGAATTCGCCTGAGCGCGCGCGCGCACCAACCCGACGTGCGGCACACGCCATGGCGTACCAGCTCGAATGGACCGGTCGCAAGACCGGCCACAAGTACCTCTACTACAACCTCACGCATCCGGTGGGACTGTCGGTCGGCTCGACCGAAGACGACACGATGCTGATCCAGGCGCTGTTCCGCGTGGTCTTCTACGAGGCGCGCGCGATCGAGGCGCCGGCGGGCCACCAGGGCATCGCGGTCGACGGCAAGTGCGGCAACATCACGCAGACCCACATGCGTGCGTACAAGCAATGGATGCGGCGCAACGGCCTGCCGACCGTGGCCGACGGCAAGATCGATCCGATCGAGGGCAACCCGAACGATGCGTCGACGCCGCTGCACCACGACCGCTACGTGCTCGAGACGCTGAACTACCAGTCGATCACCGAGTGCGAGAAGAAGGGCCTGGGCAAGCGGCGCGACTTCCACAGCGCGCCGCGCGAGGACATTCC
>JAZKDL010000432.1:8315-12378 GCA_040387575.1 Pseudomonadota bacterium | reverse complement strand
GCCCGACGTCAGGACCTTCTCGGTGCCGGAGACCTGGGCGACACCCGCGAGACCAACGCGGCCAAGGTGCTCGCGCGGCTGACGCGCGGGCTGGCGGCCGGCGACATCCTGCTGCTGCACGACGGCAACGCCGCCCGCACCGTGGCGGACCGCCCGGTGATCCTGGACGTGCTGCCGCCGCTGTTGCGCGCCTTCAGCGCCGCGCGTCTGCGCGCCGTGACCCTGCCCGAGGCCCTCGACGAATGACCGCTCCCCACGACATCCGCCATCACGCCGCCTGGCGGCAACTGCACGACCTGGCGAGCGCGCCATACCGGCGCGCCGGCCGCTTCGCTTGGCATTTCGCGCGCGGCAAGCTGGGTTACGACCCGGTGTTCCGCGGGCTGATCCAGCGCGGGCTCATCGGCCGCGAACGGCATCGGGTGCTCGACATCGGCTGCGGACAAGGCATCTTCGCGAGCCTGCTGGCATCGATGGCCGCCATGCAGGCGCAAGGCCGGTGGCCCGCCGGCTGGGCCGCCACGCCGGCCGCCGCGAGCTACACCGGCATCGAACTGATGTCGCGCGACGTCGACCGCGCCCGCGCTCTGGTCGGCGCGCTGCAACCTGCGCCAAATTTCGTCTGCGGCGACATGTGCAGCGCCGAACTGCCCGCCAGCGACCTGGTCGTGATCCTCGACGTGCTGCACTACGTGGACCTCGATGCGCAGGAAGCCGTGCTGCGCCGCGTGCATGCCGCGCTGCCGCCTGGCAGTGGCCGCCTGCTGCTGCGCGTCGGCGATGCCGACAGCCATCGCGGTTTTGCGATCAGCCAGTGGGTCGACCATGCGGTGACGCGGGTGCGTGGCCATCGCGTGTCGCCGACCTGGGGCCGCACGCTGGGCCAATGGAAGGCGCTGCTGGAGCGGCTCGGCTTCTCGGTGCAAAGCATCCCCATGAGCGCGGGCACACCGTTCGCCAATGTGCTGCTGGTGGCCGATCGCCATCCCGCGCCATGACGACGGCTTTCGTTCCCACCACGCTCGACGCCGCAGGCATCGCGGCGCGCATCCCGCATGCGGGCGACATGTGCCTGCTCGATGGACTCGTGTCCTGGGATGCGGACGCCATTCATTGCATCGCGACCAGCCACCGGTTTCCGGGCAATCCCCTGCGCGTCGCGGCGGGCCTGCTGTCGCCTGCTGCGATCGAATACGCGGCGCAGGCGATGGCACTGCACGGCGGACTCCTCGCGACCGATGGCGAGCCGCCGTCCGCCGGCTTTCTGGCGAGCGCGCGCAATGTGCGCTTCGGCGTTGCCCGGCTCGACGACATCGACGGTGCGCTGCAGGTGCGGGCGCGGCGGCTGTCGGGCGATGCGCGCCAAGTGCTCTACGAGTTCGACCTGAGCGACGAACGCGGCGCGCCGCTGGCCGCGGGCCGCGCCGTCGTCGTGCTCAACACACCCTTGCCCGAAGAGAGACCCTCCCCATGAGCCTGTCCGGAAAACGTGCGCTGGTCACCGGCGCCAGCGGTGCGCTCGGCGCCGCCATTGCGCGCAGACTGGCGCACGACGGCGCGCATCTGCTACTGCACGCGAGCTCGCGCCCCGAGGCGATCGAAGCGCTGGCCGCGGAGATCGCGGCAGCCGGCGGTTCCGCCGAATGCCATGTCTTCGACCTGCGCAGCGACGACGCATGCGCCGCGGCCTGCGCCGCGATGCTTGAGGGCGGGCCGGTGCAGGTCATCGTCAACAACGCCGGCGTGCACGACGACGCGGTGCTGCCCGGCATGCGCGCCGAGCAATGGCACAAGGTGGTGGATGTGTCGCTCAACGGGTTCTTCCGTGTCACGCAGCCACTGCTGCTGCCGATGCTGCGCACGCGCTGGGGACGCATCCTGAACATCTCGTCGGTCGCAGCGCTCACTGGCAATCGCGGGCAGGTCAACTATGCAGCAGCCAAGGGCGCGCTCAACAGCGCGACCAAGGCGCTGTCGCTGGAGGTGGCGTCACGCGGCGTGACCGTCAACGCGATCGCGCCCGGAATCATCGCGTCACCGATGGCGGACGCCGCCTTCGATGCGGCGCTGGTGCAGCAACTGGTGCCGGTCAAGCGCGCTGGCAAGCCGGAAGAAGTGGCGGCGCTCGCAGGCTTTCTGGCGAGCGACGATGCGGCCTACATCACGGGGCAGATCATTTCGGTGAACGGCGGAATGGTCTAGCCAGATCCGAGCCATCTGGCTTGGCCCTCAGTCGCCGCGCTGGAACAGCAGCACCGAGTTCGTTCCGCCGAAGGCGAACGAGCTGCTGATGGCGGCTTTCAGATGCGGCGCGTCGATACCGCCGTCGGGCACGAGATTCAGCGCACAGGCCGGGTCGGCGCTGCCGCAATGCGCGTTCGGCGGCAACTGGCGCCTGTGCAGCGCCAGCACGGTGATCAGCGCCTCCAGCGCGCCGGCGGCGCCCAGCAGGTGGCCGTGCAGCGCCTTGGTCGAGCTGACATGCAGGCTGTCGAGCGCGTCGCCCCAGACCGTGGCGAGTGCATCGCGCTCCACCGCGTCGCCGATGCGCGTCGCCGTGCCGTGGGCGTTGCAGTAGCCGACGTCGCTCGGCCGCAGGCCGGCCTGGCGCAGTGCCTGGCGCAAGGCGCGCGCCTGGCCCTCCACGTCGGGCTTGGTGAGATGGGTTGCGTCGCAGCTGCTGCCCCAGCCGGCAAGCGTCGCATAGCTGCGGGCAGCGCGATCGCGGGCACGATCGGCGGATTCGAGCACCAGAAAGGCTGCGCCTTCACCGAGGGCAAAGCCGCTGCGGTCGCTGGCAAAAGGGCGCACCGACGTCGCCGCTTCGCCGGGCGCGAAGCCGGCCAGCGTCTGCATCGCCTGCCAGGCCAGCACGACGCCGGGCACGATCAGCGCTTCGCTGCCGCCTGCGATGGCGAGGTCGACGTCGCCGCGCTGCACTGCCTTGGCCGCCTCGGCGATGGCCAGCGACGATGAGGCGCAGGCAATCGAATAGGTCAGCACAGGTCCGTGTGCACCCTGGCGCATCGCCACGTGCGAGGCCGGCGCGTTGGGCATGAAGGCCGGAATGGTCAACGGCGGCACGCGGCCACCGCCGCGGTAGGCCGCCTCGAGCGCGCCCGCGCCGCCCATGCCGCAGCCGACGAAGATGCCGATGCGCTCCGGGTCGACGGCGCCTCGTGCGTGGCCGTCCGAGAAGCCCGCGTCGCGCAACGCGAGATCTGCGGCTGCCACGGCCAGTTGGCTCACACGGTCCACACCGGCGAGTTGCAGCTTGCTGAACCAGGGCGAGGGGTCGAAGTCGATGGTCGCGGCCGCCGCCGGCTTCGGCAGTTCGGGGAAAACGGGGCGAATCGCAGACTCACCCCGCATGAGCGCATCGAACAGCGCCGTGGGGCCGTCGCCGTGCGAGGCGATCACGCCCAGCCCGGTGACGACCACCGCGCGCGGGCCTTGCATGCCCGGTATCTCCCGCAAGCTCACGCGACCTTGGCCAGTCGTGCCTTGTCCACCAGGGTCGCGAGTTCGGCCAAGGTGTCGATGTTCGGGTTGTCGTCGGGCACTTCGATCTTGAAGTGGTCCTCGATCGCGAAGACGAATTCGGCCAGTGCGAGCGAGTCCATGCCTTTTTCACGCATGGACGCCTGCGGGTCGAGTTCTTCTGGCGCAATGCCGTACTTCTGGTGGATCAGATCCTGTAATTCTGTAAGCGTACTCATGGCGCAATGCCCTCCTTTTTGGGTCCCTCGGTCGATGATATCTGGTGCGTGAAGGGCCAGAGCTCGGTGCCGTTGCGGGGTCGCCAGCGCAAAGACGGCACCGCAAAAGCGATGCCAAGTAGCGCGCCGGCCACCGCGTCGAGCACCACATGCTGCTTGACCGCCAGCGTCGACCAGGCGATGGCCGCGAACCACAGCAGGTTCAGCAGCCGCAGCACGACCGGTGTGCGGGCGTCGCGCAGTACCTGTTCCACCCGGATCACCGTGAACATCGCGGCTGCGACGTGCATCGACGGGCAGGCGTTGCCCGCCGCGTCCACGCCTTGCAGCATCGCGAAGCCGGC
>JAZKDL010000432.1:0-8215 GCA_040387575.1 Pseudomonadota bacterium | reverse complement strand
TCGATCGGGTACACGCGGAAGCCGTAGAGCGAATCGCCGATGCCGGCGAACAGCGTTTCGAGCTGGGTCCAGCCGTTGGACACGCGCCTGCCGCGCACCCGCAGCAGCGGCGCGCTGGCATCGAACACCGGCCGCCCCAGCACCATGGTGTCCGGGCGTGCGATCGATGCCTGCATGAAGGCCGGGATCAGATCGGCCGGATGCTGGCCGTCCGAATCCATCGTCAGCGCATGCGTGAAGCCGGCGTCGCGCGCCATCCGCAGGCCGTGCAGCACGGCGGCACCCTTGCCCTGGTTCTGCGGTAGCACGAAGACGCGCAGGCCGGGGTCTTCCGCGGCCATCTGCTGCAACCGCTCGCCGGTGCCGTCGGTGCTGCCATCGATCACGACCCAGACGGGGCTCCACACGGCGCGCGCGGCTGCGACGGTGGAGAACACGCGTTCGCCCGTGTTGTAGCTGGGGATCAGGACAAGGTGGGTGCGCGAGTCGACTGGCATGCGGGCTGCGCGTCGGGGGCGCGCTGTTCCATCTGGTGGCGAAAGTACTGTTCGAGCTGACGCAGCAAGGCGTCGCTGTCTTGCGAAGGCGCGAAGCGCTGGCCCAGGCGCAGCCGGAACACCAGCGGCAGCGCCGGAACGCGCCAGAGCGGCCAGCCTTTGCTGAGATACCGCGTGTCGGTGTCGATGAAGACGGTCTGGATCGGTACCTGCGCGCGCTTGGCGATCAGCGTGACGCCGGGCCTGAATGCGTTGATGGGCTGATCGACCGTGCGGGTGCCCTCGGGAAACAGCACCAGCTGGCCACCGTTCTGCAGGTCGTCGACCGCGTTCTTGATCATGGTGCGCGGCGAATCGTTGGCGATGTAGCGCGCCAGCCGTGCACCACCGCCCAGGAAGACGTTGCGCATCAGGTCGGCCTTCATGATGCAGGCGCTGCGCGGCAGCCGGGCCACGAGCAGCAGCGCATCGAGCATGGTCGGATGGTTGGCGATCAGGATCAGGCCGCGCTCGTCGCGCAGCGCGTCCAGGCAGCCGTCGTCGATCCGCATCGCTCCGGTGGCGCAGGCCACGGCCCAGAAGCAGCGGTAGGCGCCGGAGATCACATGCCGCCCAAGTGCGCGGCCGAACCGAGCGGGGAGCAACGGGCGCAGCAGCACTGCCAGCAGGTTCCATCCCAGCGACACCAGCCCGAGCCCGAGCAGCAGCCCATAGACCGGCACGGCCAGCACGAGCGCCGCCAGGAGTTTCGGTGCGCGGCGCGTTGCGCTGCGAGCCGTCATGCGACCAGTCCACCGGCCGCGACGGCATGCGCTTCGATCTCTACCAGCAGATCCTGCCGGCAGACGTCGGCTTCTAGGAAGACGGCTTGCCGCACCGTTTGCGATCCGGCGCCGAGTTCGGCCTCCAGCACGCGACGCACGAGGGGCGCGTCGGATGGATGTCGCACATACACCACGGCATCGAGGGCCGTGACGTCGAATGACGCGCTGGTTCGTTGGCCTGCGGCGTCGATCACCGCCGCAAGATTGCGCAGCGTTTCCTGGGTCTGTGCAGTGATGTCGCCGACGTGCACGCTCTCGTGGCCGACGATGCTCGCCGTGCCCGAAATGAACAGTGCGATGTCGCCGCCGCCCAGGTCGGCCAAGGCAGCCCGCGAAAATGTGGGCGCGCGTGGCCCGTAGGCCGGCGGATAGCGGTAAGCCGACACCTGCCGCGGGTTTTCGATCGGAACTGGCGCATGCTGCCCCGCCAGAAATCGAATGCCGAGCGAGCCTTGGCGGATGCCTAGCGCGCAGGCAGCCGGCGCGCCGTCGAAGGCGGCCTGGCCCGCGTCAAGGAAAGCTTTCTGGCGTCCCAGATTGAACTGCCGGTAGCGCTCGAGCCCGCCGCCATCGGCATTGATGCGCGGCAGGTAGTTCCAGATGCGCAGCAGATGCGGGCAGCTGGTGTCTTTCAACGCCTGGAACAGATCCTGGTAAGCACGATGCGCCAGGACTTCGAGCGCTTGGCCCTCGGCGCTTTCGTCGAGGTCGATGCGGCCGATCGCCCATTGGCCATCGCTGCGCCAGTGCGCCGCGCCTGTAGTGCCGGCGGCGACATCGTCGCCGGCTTGCCAGACGTCGGCGACCGGCCCGCCGGGCGACAGCACCTGTGCATTGACGCCGGACAACCAGTCGCCGATGTCCGAGTCGCCATAGCCGAGTGCGCCGAAGGGTACCGAACCCGGGTCCGCCAGGCGCAAACCACCGGAGAGTGGCATGCGCTGGACGCGCAATGGCGATACCGGCAACCGGTCGCGTGCGGTCACCGGACTCGGGCCGCGTGGGCGACCAGGTATTGGGAAAACAGAGCGGGATTGGACTTTTGCGCGGACCGGGCGGACTGCGCGGAAAGAGACGAGATGGCTGCGAGGTTCATTCTGAACGGGTGGTGTTCCGGGAAGAGGCGCGGCCAGGGCAATTGCATACGTGATGAATTATCACCAACTGTCATCCGCTCCCTTGTAGGCGGAGCCCGGCCGTCTGTCCGCCGGAAGTAAACTCGGTGGAGTTAGACAACATACGACAGCGAGATGGGAAGCCATGGCCGGACATAGCAAATGGGCGAATATTCAACACAGGAAGGGCCGGCAGGACGAGAAGCGCGGCAAGCTCTGGACGCGCGCAATCCGTGAAATCATGGTCGCGGCCCGCGCAGGCGGCGGCGACCTTGGCGCCAACCCGCGGCTGCGGTTGGCGGTTGAAAAGGCTAAGGCCGTCAACCTGCCGATCGACACCATCAAACGGAATATCGACAAGGCGACCGGCAACCTCGAAGGCGTGAACTACGAGGAAATCCGCTACGAAGGCTATGGTATCGGCGGCGCGGCGATCATCGTCGACACCATGACCGACAACCGGGTGCGCACCGTCGCCGAGGTTCGTCATGCGTTTTCCAAGCACGGCGGCAACATGGGCACCGAAGGCTCGGTGTCCTTCCAGTTCAAGCATTGCGGACAACTCGTCTTCGCGCCCGGCACGGACGAGGACAAGGTCATGGAAGTCGCGCTCGAAGCCGGCGCGGAAGATGTGCTGACCGACGATGACGGCGCGATCGAGGTACTGACGACGCCGGTCGATTTCGAGGCCGTGAAGAACGCGCTCGAAGCGGCCGGCTTGAAGCCCGACGCGGCAGAGGTCACCATGCGGGCGGAGAACACCATCGAACTGAGCGGCGAGGAGGGCGCGAAAATGCAGAAACTGCTCGACGTGCTCGAAGATCTGGACGACGTTCAAGACGTGTTCCATAACGCGGCGATTCAAGAATGAAAGTTCTCGTCATTGGCGGCGGCGGCCGCGAACATGCCCTGGCCTGGCGCCTGGCCCACTCGGACCGCGTGTCCAAACTCTACGTCGCGACAGGCAATGGCGGTACCGCAACCGACCGCCGTTTCGAGAACATCGACATCAGCGAGCCGAAGGCGCTGCGCGAGTGGGCGCAGAACGAGAAGATCGCGCTGACCGTGGTGGGCCCCGAGGCGCCGCTGGCGGCGGGTGTGGTCGACGAGTTCCGCGCGCATGGCCTGCGCATCTTCGGCCCGACCAAGGCCGCGGCACAGCTCGAGAGCTCCAAGGCCTTCTCGAAGGCCTTCATGAAGCGCCACAAGATCCCGACGGCCGAATACGAGGCCTTCACCGACGCGGCGGCTGCGCATGCGTACGTCGACGCCAAGGGCGCGCCGATCGTGGTCAAGGCCGATGGCCTGGCGGCAGGCAAGGGCGTGGTGGTCGCGATGACTGCTGCCGAGGCGCACGAGGCCATCGACTTCATGCTGGTCGACAACAAGTTCGGCGTGTCGCACAACGCGGGCGGCGCACGCGTCGTGATCGAGGAATTCCTGCAGGGCGAAGAAGCCAGCTTCATCGTGCTGTGCGACGGCAAGAACGTGACGGCGCTGGCGACCAGCCAGGATCACAAGCGTCTGCTCGACAACGACCAAGGCCCGAACACCGGTGGCATGGGCGCTTACTCGCCGGCGCCGGTGGTCACGGCCGAAGTGCATGCGCGCGCGATGCGCGAGATCATCCTGCCGACGGTCCGCGGCATGGAAAAAGACGGCATCCCGTACACGGGTTTCCTTTACGCCGGACTGATGATCGACGCGGCCGGTCAGCCCAAGACGCTGGAGTTCAACTGCCGCATGGGCGACCCCGAGACGCAGCCGATCATGATGCGTTTGAAGTCCGACCCATTCGAGCTGTTCTGGCACGCGACCGACGGCACGCTCGACCAGGTCGAGCTGCAATGGGATCGCCGTGTGGCGCTGGGCGTGGTGCTCGCGGCGCATGGTTATCCCGAGGCGCCCCGCAAAGGCGACCGTATTTCCGGGCTGCCGCCGGAAGCGCCTGATGCCGTCGTGTTCCATGCCGGTACAGCCCTGGAAAACGGCGAACTCAAGACGACTGGCGGCCGCGTGCTGTGCGTGACCGTGCTCGCCGACAGCGTGAAGCTGGCGCAGCAGCGTGCCTACGAAGTCGCGGCGCGTGTTCAATTCGACGGCGTTCAGTATCGCAAGGACATCGGTTTCCGCGCGGTGCAAGCGCGCGGCGGCTGATGGATCTGCGCCAGTCCGCGGTCGGCGACTACCTGCGCGGGCTGCAGTCGCGCATCGTGGACGCGATCGAGGCTGCCGATGGCGGTCGGTTCGTTCGCGATGCCTGGCGGAAAGACCCCGGCGAGACGCTGCAGGGCGGCGGCTTGACCTGCATTCTCGAGGGCGGCGCATTGTTCGAGCGCGCCGGCTGCGGGTTCTCGCAGGTCAGCGGGCCGCGGCTGCCGCCTTCCGCGACGCAGCATCGGCCGGAACTGGCCGGCGCCGCTTTCGAGGCGATGGGCGTGTCACTTGTCTTTCATCCGCGCAATCCTTACGTGCCGACCGTTCACATGAACGTCCGCATGCTGGCCGCGCTGCCTGCGGGCGGTGAGCCGGTCTGCTGGTTCGGCGGCGGCATGGACCTGACGCCCATCTACGGATTCGAGGACGACGCGGTGCACTTCCATCGCAGTTGCCGCGATGCACTCGAACCCTTTGGCGCCGACAAATATCCGCGCTTCAAGACGTGGTGCGACGACTATTTCTTCCTGAAGCACCGCAATGAGCAGCGCGGCGTCGGCGGCATCTTCTTCGACGACTTTTCCGAATTCGAATTCGAGAAAAGCTTCTCGATGCTGAAGTCCGTCGGCGATGCGTTCCTGCCGGCATACATGCCGATCGTCGAGCGTCGGTGCGACATGCCCTATGGCGAGCGCGAGCGCGCGTTTCAACTCTACCGGCGTGGTCGCTACGTCGAGTTCAACCTGGTCTGGGACCGCGGCACGCATTTCGGGCTGCAGTCGGGCGGGCGCACCGAGGCGATCCTGCTGTCGATGCCGCCGCTCGCCAGTTGGGCTTATCAGGCGCAGCCGGAGCCAGGCACGCCCGAGGCAGCGCTCTACAGCGACTTCATCGTGCGGCGCGAATGGCTCTGAGCTCGCCGACGACCGTGCCTGTGCGCATCGGCGTTTTTGGCGGCGCTTTCGATCCGCCGCACAACGCGCACGTGGCGTTGGCGGAGGCGGCGCTCGCGCAGCTGTCGTTGGCTGAACTGCGCATCTTCCCGACCGGCCAGGCGTGGCACAAGGCCCGCGGGTTGACGTCGCCGGAGCACCGGCTGGCAATGGCCGAGCGCGCGTTCGGCCCGTTGCCGCGCGTGGTGGTCGATCCGCGTGAAGTGCAGCGACCGGGGCCGACGTACACGCTCGATACGCTGCACGAACTGCAGCGCGAAAATCCAGATGCGCAGTTGGTGCTGATCATGGGAGCCGACCAGGCTGCCGCGCTTCCACGCTGGCACGGTTGGCTCGAGATTCTGTCCATTGCTATCATTTCAATAGCTCATCGGCTAGAATCCGCGGTTAGCTCCGCGCGATTCGATCCTCAAACGCTGCCCGGTCTTCCGGCTGGCGCACGTTTCGAGATGCTCGATCTTCCGCCAATGGACACCAGCGCGACCGACATTCGCGCTCGCGCTGCCCGAGGCGACGACATCACCCGGCTGGTTCCCACCGCCGTTGCGCGCTATATTGACCGACACCACCTCTACCGTTCCGCCTGATGACCTCTGAAGCCGCCGCCAAGAAAGACACCCAGAAACTCCAGCGAGCCATCGTCGACGGGCTCGAAGACGTCAAGGCGCAGGACATTCAGGTTTTCGACACCGAGCATCTCTCGCCGTTGTTCGAACGCGTGATCGTTGCGTCGGGCACGTCCAACCGGCAGACCAAGGCGCTCGCAGCCAGTGTGCGCGACGCGGTCCGCGAAGCCGGTTTCGGCAAGCCGCGGATCGAGGGCGAAACCAACGGCGAGTGGATCATCGTCGACTGCGGTGCTGCGGTGGCGCACATCATGCAGCCGGCGATTCGGCAGTATTACCACCTCGAAGACATCTGGGGCGACAAGCCCGTTCGCCTGAAGCTGGGGGCCGCGAAGCCGACGGCGGCGCCGGTCGCTGACAAGGAGCCCGCCAAGAAGACGGCGGTCAAGACATCGCTGCGTCGCGCCAGTGCCGCCAAGACGGCGATCAAGGAAGCCGAGCAGGCGGCCAGGGCCGAGAAGGAACAGTCCAGGCCTGCACGCGCACGCCGCGCTCCAGTGAAGAACGTGACCGCAACGCGCGGTGCGGCGCCAGCGAAGAAGGTGGCTGCCAAGAAGGCGCCCGCCAAGACCGCGGCCAAGCCGACGATCGTGAAGGTCGGCAAGCCACCGGCGA
Organism: Pseudomonadota bacterium; assembly: GCA_040387575.1. GTDB lineage: Bacteria > Pseudomonadota > Gammaproteobacteria > Burkholderiales > Burkholderiaceae_C > Variovorax. The sequence continues at coordinate 1,428 of JAZKDL010000432.1, read as the reverse complement.
AGAAGGTCGCTGCCAAGAAAACGGCTGCCCGCAAGACGCCCGCGCGCGGCCAATGAAACTCCTGGTGGTCGCGGTCGGGCAGCGCATGCCCGACTGGGCCCAGACCGCCTGGGACGATTACGCAAAACGATTCCCGCCTGAACTCAAGCTCGAGCTGCGCGCTGTCAAGACCGAGCCGCGCGGTTCCAAGACGGTCGAAACGCTCTACGCTGCTGAACGTGAACGCATCGAAGGCGCGATTGCCAGGGGCATGCGCATCGTCGTGCTCGACGAACGCGGCACCAACCTCACGACCAAGGCCCTGGCTGCGCGGCTGCAGGCATGGCAAGGCGAGGGCGATGACGTCGCGCTGGTGATCGGTGGGCCCGATGGGCTCGATCCAGCCTTCAAGGCATCCGCGCACGAACGCATCCGCCTGTCCGACCTGACCCTGCCGCATGCAATGGCGCGTGTGCTTCTCGTCGAGCAGCTGTATCGCGCGTGGTCCGTCAATGCCGGCCATCCTTACCACCGCGAATGACGAAGCCTTTCATCTATCTCGCGTCGCAGAGCCCGCGCCGGGCGCAGCTGCTTGATCAACTGGGCGTCGCACATCGTCTTCTGCTCGCAGGGCCGGATGAGGACGCCGAGTCGCTGGAGCAGGCGAACATCGGCGAATCGCCCTCTGCGTATGTGCAGCGGGTGACGGCGCTCAAGCTCGATGCGGCCGTGGTTCGGCATGCGCGCCAGGGCTTGCCGCCGGCGCCGATCCTTTGCGCCGACACGACCGTCGCGTTCGGTCGCGAAATTCTCGGCAAACCGCATGACGCCAACGATGCGCAGCGCATGCTGGCGCTGCTGGTCGGCCGCACGCACCGTGTGCTGACAGCCGTTGCCGTGCAGGCTGGCGATCAGCGGCACGCGGCGCTGAGCGTGTCGCGCGTGCGCTTCGCCGCGCTGGACGACGCGCGCATCGCAGCCTACGTCGCGAGCGGCGAACCTTTCGGCAAGGCCGGCGCCTATGGCATCCAGGGCGCGGCGGCAGGATTCATCGAGCACATCAGCGGCTCCTACTCGGGCATCATGGGACTTCCGATGTTCGAAACCGCGCAACTGCTGGAGCGCAGCGGCATCTGAAGGAGACACGCATGCAAGACATCCTGATCAACTGGTCACCCCAGGAGACCCGCGTCGCGGTGGTGGAGCACGGCTCCGTCCAGGAGCTGCACGTCGAACGCACGCTGGAACGCGGATTGGTAGGCAACGTCTACCTCGGCAAGGTGTCGCGCGTGCTGCCCGGCATGCAATCGGCGTTCATCGACATCGGGCTGGAGCGCACCGCCTTTCTGCACGTCGCGGACATCGTTGCGCCGTTCACGCCGGGCTCGCGGCCGAATGCGGCGCAGCCCGACCGCGACCATCGGCATGGTGGCACGCAGGTGCCGATCG
>JAZKDL010000431.1:0-3576 GCA_040387575.1 Pseudomonadota bacterium | reverse complement strand
ATGGCCCTCATGATCACCGACGAATGCATCAACTGCGATGTCTGCGAGCCCGAGTGCCCGAACGATGCGATCTACATGGGCGCTGAGATCTATGAGATCGATCCACACAAGTGCACCGAGTGCGTGGGGCATTTCGATGAACCGCAGTGCGTGCAGATCTGTCCCGTTGCATGCATTCCCGTCAATCCAGGGCATGTCGAGACGCGGGAAACGTTGCTGCAGAAGTTCGAGCGGCTGACTGCCGTCAAGGCCAGCGGATCAGGTGATGTGCACGCGGCCGAAGCGGGCACACCGCCGCACGCGGCCTAGTCTTCCCCTGCTTCTGCCGACTCTTCTACGGCTTTTCGGGACCGGACGCCTTCTCGACTTTTTTCTTGATGCCCGTGCCTGGCCCCTGCGCTGTGAAGTGGTCCGAGGCCGTGCGCTGCTTCTTGCCGCGCACCTTCGATTTGGGTTCTGCGATCTTTTTCGGCGTTGCCGTTTCAGGTGGTCTGGCAATCAGCACGGCCTGGTGACCGGCAGTCGATTGCTCCAGCTGAAGACGCTGCTGCGCCATGCGGTCGGCCGCGGATTGCGCGCTCCTCGCCGCGGCGTCGGCATCGCGTTGTTGTGGGCCGTCGCGCCGGTCATCCATGGAAACGGATTTGCCGCCTTCGCATGGATGGTCGGTATAGGTATTGCCGCAGCGCCAGGTAGCGGCTGAGGCATGAGAAGTGACGGGCGAGGCAAAGGAGAAGAAGGATGCCAACAGAATGGCGTATCGGCGGGCTGGCATCTCGTCCGTATCTCCCTCGTTCGTCAGGTCCGGGTTTCTAGGTCTCCGTCGGCGGCGCGTTGCCCGCTTCCGGCTCGCGTCGCGGTGGTTTGGGTCGAGGCGGCTTGCTCGTGTGAATGAGCAGTGTGGCCTTTTCCATCTCACCGGCCATCAAAGCCGGTACCGCGTGCAGCGTGCGGATGATCGCGTCGTCGATCGCCTCGCGCTGTTCTTTGAGAGGTTTCTTCAGAACCCAGTGGATCACCTCGGATTTCACCCCAGGGTGGCCGATGCCGAGCCGTAACCGCCAGTAGTCCGCCGTTCCCAACTGGGCGTGGATATCGCGCAGGCCATTGTGACCTGCATGGCTGCCGCCGAACTTGAGCTTGGCCTGCCCCGGCACGACGTCGAGTTCGTCATGCACCACGAGGATTTCCTCCGGCGCAATCTTGAAGAAGCGTGCGAGTGCCGCGACCGACTTGCCTGACAGGTTCATGAAGGTCTGCGGCTCCAGCAGCCAGATCGTCTGACCATGGACGTTGGCGCGCGCCACGAGCCCGTGGTAGCCGCGTTCGGGCACGAGCGACAGCTTGAGATCGCGTGCAAACGCATCGATCCACCAGAAGCCAGCGTTGTGTCGCGTGGCATCGTAATCAGGACCCGGATTGCCGAGGCCGACGAACAGCTTGATCATGGCGAGATTATCGATTGGCACAAAAAGAAACGGCCCGCACGAGGCGGGCCGTCGAACTGCGCAGGCAGAGAAGTGGATTACTTCTTGGCGGGCGTCTTTGCCGCGGTCTTGGCAGCCGGCGTCTTTGCAGCGGGCTTGCCGCCCTTGCCGGCCGGTGCTGCTGCAGCTTCTTCGGCCTTTGGAGCTTCTTCTTCAACGACCGGCGAGGTGGCCGAAGCCAGCACGACGTTCTGCTTGCCGTGGCTGACCCACTTCACGCCGCGCGGCAGCTTGATGTCTTTCAGCGTGACAGTGCCGTTCTTCTTCAGGCCCGACAGGTCGACTTCGATGAACTCTGGCAGTTCGGCCGGCAGGCCGTTCACTTCCAGCTCGGTCAGCACGTGGTTGACCAGGTTCAAGTCGATCTTCACCGCTTCGGATTCTTCCTCGCCCTTGAAGTGGAACGGAACCTTCATGTTCATGCGGGTCTTGGCATCGACGCGCTGGAAGTCAACGTGCTGAACCAGTTGGCGGAACGGGTGGTACTGCACGTCGCGCAGCAGCACCTTGCTCACGGCGCCTTCGACTTCCATCTCGAGGATGGATGCGTGGAAGGCTTCCTTCTTCAGGGCGTGCCACAGCGCGTTGTGATCGATTTCGATCAGCTGGGGCGCGGCTTCGCCACCGTAGACGATACCGGGCGTCTTGCCCGAAATGCGGAGACGGCGGCTCGCACCCGTACCCTGCTTGGCGCGCTCAAAAGCGACGAATTTCATAGTTAACTCCTTGGAGCGAAGGCTTTTTGCCGTTTCGCTTCTTGAGCGCCGACCGCGACCAGTGCGGCGCCGGTTTCAAAATGGCCTCCCTGAGGAGGCCGGCTTTTTGCTCGGCCAGGGCTTGCGGATCGGCGGCGCCTCGTGACGCCATCCGGCCTCAATGCCATCTCAGAAGAGATGGTCCTGATCCGAGAACAAACTCATCACCGACTCGCCCTTGGCGATGCGCTGGATCGTCTCGGCGATCAGCGGTGCGACGGACAGTTGGCGGATCTTTCCGCAGCCCATTGCGCTGTCGGAAAGAGGAATCGTGTTGGTGACGACCACTTCGTCGAGTGCCGGACCTTGCGCAATGCGTTCGATGGCCGGACCCGAGAAGATCGCGTGCGTGCAATAGGCATAGACCTTCTTGGCGCCGCGCTCCTTGAGCACTTCAGCGGCTTTGACCAGCGTGCCCGCGGTGTCGATCATGTCGTCCATGATCACGCAGTTGCGCCCTTCGATCTCGCCGATCACGTTCATGACCTCGCTCACGTTCGCCTTCGGGCGCCGCTTGTCGATGATTGCGAGGTCGGTACCGAGCTGCTTGGCCAGTGCACGCGCGCGAACTACGCCACCGACGTCGGGCGACACCACGATCAAGTCTTCGTAGTTCTTCTGGCGCAAGTCTCCGAGCAACACCGGTGACGCATAGATGTTGTCGACCGGAATGTCGAAGAAGCCCTGGATCTGATCGGCATGCAGGTCCATCGTCAACACGCGCGAGACGCCCACGGTCTGCAGCAGGTTGGCCACGACCTTCGCCGAAATCGGCACCCGGCTCGAACGCGGGCGGCGGTCCTGGCGTGCATAACCGTAGTAGGGAATGACTGCACTGATGCGCTCGGCCGATGCACGCTTGAGCGCGTCGACCATGATGAGCAGTTCCATCAGGTTTTCATTCGTGGGCGCGCAGGTCGACTGGACCACGAACACATCGCGTGCACGCACGTTTTGGTTGATCTCGACGGTGACTTCACCATCCGAAAAACGACCGACGCGTGCCGCACCGAGTGTGGTGCCGAGGTTCTTGGCAATTTCCGCGGCGAGACCAGGATTGGCATTGCCGGTGAAAACCATGAAGTCAGGATGTTGGGCCTGCATGTGTGTGTCCAGCAATGCGATTGACTCTTCAGGGAGTCACCAGTGTTCTCTTCGTCTCCGCGGCCAGGTGGCTGCGAATCTCGTGGGGCTCACAGCAGACTGCTGTGATTCATGAATGCGGCCGGTGGCTGCATCGCATCAAAAAAGAACAGCCCCTGTGGGCTGTTCTTCGTGTTTTGGCAGGGGAGAAAGGATTCGAACCTTTGCATGCTGGAATCAAAATCCAGTGC
>JAZKDL010000430.1:0-17960 GCA_040387575.1 Pseudomonadota bacterium | reverse complement strand
GCGCGTCGAAGCTCATCACCCGATAGGTCAGCCAGCCCCAGATGAGAGGCGGCAGGATCAGCACCAGTGGCGGGATCAGCCAGAGCGGCATCGACACGACCAGCGCCAGCAAGGCCAACACGGTGAGCCCTATCGACCGGAGGACGCTCCAGAAAACAGAAACACCCTTGCCGCGCTGAAGGCCGGCGAAGCGCCGCTCGGCCACCAACCGTGTGAGTGCAGGTGCCATGAGCCCGGCGACGATCAACAAAGAGGCGACGACGATCACCGGCGTGGCTGCGAACACAACGACCAGCGGCGCCAGCACCTCGGTCACGTTGCTCGAGAACAGGCCGCCGATCCATCCCCAGAAGCTGGCGAGCAAAGGCCACGCATCGAGCGCAGCGCGTGTGCGAGCAACGCTCGGCGCCCAGAAAAAATAACCCAGGCCCGCAGCGAGCAACGCCATCAGCAGCAGCGGCGCCAGCGACAGCATGATCACCCGCGGACGCAGGCAATAGGCGACGGCACGCCAGAAGGAGTCGAGAAGAAGACGCATCGGTACCGAGAATAACGCCCGGCGATGTCAGCGTCGACGCGCCATGCGCAACAGCCCCAGCCATTGCTGCGACCAGAAGCCGCTACCGTAGTCGCGCACACGCCCCCGCGCATCGGGTTCGACCTGGTCGCGGATGCCGGTCGGGTCGTAACGCGTCTCGAAATTGACGGTGCGGAACAACATGTCCCACCAAGGCAGCAGGACACCGAAGTTGTGACCGCCCAGCGTGGATGCGCCCCTAGACTCATGGCCGAGGCCGATGCTGTGGTGCAGCCGATGAAAGCGCGGGCTGATCCACAACCGCTCGCCGATCGCACCGAAGCCAACGCGCAGATTCGCGTGCTGCAGGCTCTCGCTGAGCTGCATCAGCGCGACCAGCGCGATGAATTGCCCTGGCGCCACGCCGATCAGCTGCGCAACGATCACGATGATCGTGTCGTGGATCACGTCGTCCAGCAGGTGGTTGCGGTTGTCGCTCCACATGGTCATCTGGCGCTGCGAATGGTGCAACGAATGCAGCCCCCACCACCATTCGAAGTGATGCTGCCCGCGGTGGATCAGGTACTCCACAAAGTCGAGCACCACGAGATAGACCGCAAAAGCAACCCATGGCACGTCGGTGACGCCAGGCCACAGCTCGTCGAGGTGGAAGGATCCCCAGCCATGGCTGCGGAGCAGGCCCATCGTGTCGTCGAACACAGGCTGCAACAGAAAGAAGATGCCGAGCCGGAACAGCCCGAGCCGATGGATCAGCGTGTAGAGGATGTCGGTGCGGATGGCGCGCCTGTCGACCACAGGCTCGGCCGGGCGCCAGCGCTGCAAAGGCCCGATGACCGCGACGAGGATTGCGATCTGGATCAGCCCGACGAGCACCCAGCCAGTCGCGTCGAACGCCTCCTCGACCCAGCCGCCCAGACCGACGGCGTACACCAGCGGCTGCACGATGGCCTCGAACAGCCACTGCTGCGCGCTCACGAAAATATCGGTCAGCCACTCCATGGCAAGCGGTGTCTATGCGGTTTTGAAACTCAGGGATGCGATGCGATCCAGCTTCGATAGGCCGGATGCTGACGCAGCGTCTCGAAGCAGAAGCCCTTGGCCTTCAGGCCCACGATCAGCGGTTCGAGCACGGCAGGCGCCCAGGGTTCCTTGCGCGACCAGATGCCGAGATGCGCGAGCAGCACATCGCCCGGCCGGATGTGGTCGAGCGCTTGCTGCAACAGACGCGCATTGCTGAAGGTCTCGCTGGGCAGTTCGTCCCCGAGGAAGCCGGCCGGCGACCAACCGGCGTGCGCGTAGCCACAGGCGCGCGCGGCCGCGAGCAGCTTCGGTGAGGTCTTGCCGCCAGGCGCACGGAACAACGGAAGCGGCTTCTTGCCCGTGATCTGTGCAAGCCGATCGCTCGACTGCCTGATCTCGGCGCAGTACTGCGCCGCACTCCACGAGAAGGTGCGCCCGGTCTGCGGTCCGGCGGAAGGCTGGATGCGAAAACGCGGCTCGGCGCCCTTGCCTGTCGGTTCGTCGCCCCGCCAGTAGACATGGTCGTAGGTGTGCGAGGCGAACTCGTTGCCCTCGGCCGCACGCGCCTTCCACCAAGGCGCCCAGTGGTCGTCCAGGCTGTTGCCGTCGGTCTGCGTCCGCTCGGCGGCGGCGAAGAACGTCACCCGCACGTTCTGGCGATGCAACACATCGGCAATCAGCGGCGCAACGCCCATGTGGCCAGTGTCGATCGTCAGGTAGACAGGCTTTTCGCATGCCCCCTCGGCCATGGCACCGGTGGGCAACCACGCGGCCGCAAGCAACGCGGCCAGAAGCGCCGGCGCCCAGCGCCGCATGCCGCGCTCAGCGGGGCGCATGCTCGAGCGTCCATACGCCGTGCGGCGAGCGCCCGACGTTCACGGTCCGGACGACGGCCTTGGTGTTTGCCAGGTCGACCACGCTGAGCCGCTTGGCCCAGCGGGACGTGACGAAAAGGGTCTTGCCATCCGCCGACAGGTCCATGCAGTCCGGACCGCCCGGCACGGGATAGTTCTCGATGACCTTGAGCGTACGCAAGTCGATGCGGCTGATCGTGTTGGCGACGCGATTGCTCACGAACACGGTCTGGCCGTCGCCACCGGAGCGGAACGCATGCGCGCCCTTGCCAGTGAGAATCTTGCCGACTGCCACCGGCTTTTCGCCAGCCACATCGAACACCTGAACACCATCACTGCCGGTCAATCCGACCAGCAGCGTACGGTCGTTGTGAATACCGAAGATGTCTGCCGGCATCGCGCCGGTCGCCACGCGCCAGCGGATCTTCTGGGTCGCCAGGTCGACAGCGATCAACTCGTCGCTGTCCTGCATCGTCACGTAGGCCACCGTGCTGGCGGCATCGATCCAGATATGGCTCGGCGTCTTGCCCGTCGCCACACGACTGGCAAGTTTGAGGTCCTTGCCGTCCCAGCGGTAAATATCGACATGGTTCAAGCGGTTGCCAGCCGTGACGAACCACTTCATGTCACGCGAGAACTGCAGCTGGTACGGGTCGATGATGCCGTAGACCACGCGCTGGACCGCAGCCGTCCGCGGGTCGAGGAAGGTCAGCGAATCGCCTGCGGAATTGGCAACGATGACCGACTTCTCGTCCGGCGTCATGTACAGGTGATGCGGCTCCTTGCCAGTCGGAATGCGCTGCTTCTCGGTCCAGCTGACAGGGTCGATCACGCTGACCGTCGCATCGAGCGAATTGAGGACGAACAGCGGCGGCCGCTGCTGGGCCGCTGCTGGCAGAACGAACGCCACCAGGGCGAGCAGGATGGCCGCGCGGCGGCCGATCGAGGAAACAGGAGCTTGAGTAGCTTGCAAAAGGAATTCCGTGACGGCGAGCAATGGAACTTTAACGCTCGACCCTGGCGGCCGGCTGACCTCAGCGTGCTGTTCGCAGCGCTTCCACCTGGTCGGCGGTGAGCCAACGCCATTGGCCAGGCGCGAGGTCGTCCGGCAAGGTCAGGCCGCCGATGCGCGACCGATGCAGTCCCTCGACCCGATTGCCGACTGCCGCGAGCATGCGCTTCACCTGATGGTACTTTCCCTCGGTCAGCGTGAGCCGTAGCTGCAGCTCGCCAGTGGCCTCGCAGGCGGCGGCGCGGACAGGCTTGGGATCGTCGTCGAGCACGACACCGGCTAGCAGCCGCTCGACCTGCGACGCATCGACCGGATGCTTGGCGGTGACGTCGTAGACCTTCGGCACATGGTGCTTCGGTGAGCCCATGCGATGGATGAACTGCCCGTCATCGGTCAGCAGCAGCAGTCCGGTGGTGTCCTGATCGAGCCGCCCGATCGCCTGCACGCCCTGCACGGCGCCCTTGTTGGGGCGAAGCCGCAATGGAGATGGAAGCAGCGTGTAGATGCTGGGATAGGTCGAAGGCTTCTGCGAGCATTCCGTTCCTGCCGGCTTGTTGAGCAGCAGATAGGCTTTCTCGTGGTACTCCCACGCGGCGCCCTGCACCGCGAAAGCCCAGCCATCGGCGACTGGGAAGTCCATTGCCGGATCGACCACCGCCTGCCCATCGACTGTCACCCAGCCCTGTTGCACGAGCCCGATGCAGACGCGCCGTGTGCCAAAGCCCTGGGTGTAGAGAATTTCCTGAAGCTGCATAAAACGGAAGAGTGGGCCAGCAAGCTGGCGCATTGAAGAAATCAGGCCCTCAGTATCCCAGCGCCAGCCCCGTATTGCGCCGTGGATCGTTGGCACCGTAGAAACGATTGCGCCCCACCGGCCTGCCGTGCAGCGACGGCGCGCCGACGATGATCGCCGCCAGATGATTGGCCGGTTGCGCATCTCCGAGCTTGTGCCCCATGCCGAGCAGGAGCTTTCGGGTATCGGGGCTCAGAGCATAAGGCTCGACATTGGTCGTGTCCGGCTGCCATTGCTGGTGAAAGCGTGGCGCATCGACCGCTTCCTGCACGTTCATGCCGTAGTCGACCGCATTGAGGATCGTCAGCAGCACGGCAGTGATGATTCGGCTACCACCCGGCGTCCCCAGCACCATCACGGGCTTGCCGTCTTTCGACAGGATGGTCGGGCTCATCGAACTCAGCGGCCGCTTGCCAGGCGCGATCGCGTTCGCCTCGCCCTGTACCAGCCCATAGAGGTTCGGCACACCGGGCTTGGATGTGAAGTCGTCCATCTCGTTGTTGAGGAGCACGCCCGTACCGGCGGCTGTTACGCGCGCACCGAACCAGTCGTTCAGCGTGTACGTCACGGACACCGCATTGCCCCATCGATCGACGATGGAGTAATGCGTGGTGTTGCTGCCCTCGTGCGGTGAGACGCCGGGCTTGAGCTCGGCGGAGATGGCGACCTTCTGCGGATCGATTGCGGCCCGGATTCGCGCCGCGTAGGCTTTGTCGAGCAGGCGGCTCACCGGATTGTTGACGAAGTCAGGATCGCCCAGGTAGCTGTTGCGATCGACATAGGCGTGGCGCATGGCTTCTATCTGATAGTGCATCGCCTCGGCGGAACGGTACCCCAAATCCCGCAGCGGATAACCTTCAAGGATGTTGAGAATCTCGCAGATGATCAACCCACCGGAACTCGGCGGCGGTGCGGACACCACATGGTACCCACGGTAATCGCATTCGATCGGCACAAGCTCGCGCGTTGCATACTGATCGAGGTCAGCTTGCGTGAGGATTCCCTTGCCAGCCTGACTCGACGCCACGATGGCGGCCCCGACGGAGCCCTTGTAAAAGCCATCAGTCCCATGGCGCGAGATCGCGCGCAAGGTCGCGGCCAAGTCTTTTTGCACGAGGCGCTCGCCGGCATCGAACGCCTTGCCTTTGTTCAGAAAGATCGCGCCGCTCGCAGCGTCTTTCTCGAAGTCGGCCGTGGCCGAACCGAGCATGTCGATGTCACCCTGTTCGAGCCGGAAACCGCCCCCTGCCAGCGCTATGGCTGGGGCAATGAGACGCTGCCGAGTCAACGTGCCATATCGGCTACGGGCGAATTCCAGGCCCGACACCGTCCCCGGCACACCCACCGCGAGGTGCCCGCGTGTGCCGAGCCCCCTGATCACGTTACCAGCGGCATCGAGGTACATGCCTGGTGTCGCGGCCTGGGGCGCCTTCTCACGAAAGTCGAGAAAAGTTTTACGTCCATCCGCGAGCTGAAGAGTCATGAAGCCCCCTCCGCCTAGATTGCCGGCCGCCGGATAGACCACTGCCAGGGCATATCCGACGGCAACTGCCGCATCTACCGCATTACCGCCTTGCTTTAACACGTCCACGCCGACATGTGTAGCAAGATGTTGAGCCGTAACAACCATCCCGTGCTCCGCTGCGACAGGAGCGAACGATGCCGCATCAACTTCTGGCGAAACGGCAATCGACATTGCCAGCAAGACCCCTAAAGACCATCGCAACTTGTAAAAGCGGATCAAACTGTGCTCCTCATGTGGAAAAGTTGGCACTCAAGCCCGTCTGCCGAAGAACCAGTTGCCGAGCTTCGAAGCAACCGATGGCACTGCATGCCTGGACATAAATAAGTACAAAGTATTCGGTTTGTCGCCGATGACAGAGCGCCGCAAACGCAACCAGTCCCGCAGCAAACTCGGACGAACTGTGCAAATTGTCACAAACTTCTACATAATCGATGGCACTGAGCGTTCTTGCTCGGAGTTTCAAAATCGGAATCGATGGTGACCATCATGCTTCTATCGACTTGTGCCTGCGGCCTCAGACACATGGAGCGTGCGCCCCGCTCCCTGTGGATGCGCGCGATTCCCCTCGTACGGCTCTACCGCTGCAGCGTTTGCGGGACGCAGTCGCTGTTATCGAAACAGAAAGTGGAAAATGCGCTGCGTCAGAAATTGACGGTGAGCTATGTGCCGCAGTCGACAGCGAAAGCAGTCGAAGCGCATAAGAGTGCAGTTGAATCTCGCACGCAGACCGAACCTGTCGGGTTCTGACCAGACGACACGCCAAAGCATCACGCGGGCATATTTTGCCCGCGTCTTCCCGTCTACCGAGGCATCCATGCGAAACCAAACGTGGTGTGCATGGGTAAGTTTGGTGGAGCTGGGGGGATTTGAACCCCCGTCCGCAAGCCATCTTCGCGCAGTTCTACATGTTTAGCGATCTGATTTAGATCTCACCTCCGGTGTCGCGCAGTCGCACGCTACACCGAACGCCAGCACCCTATTTTCTCGTTCCGATCCAAGGTACCCGGATCGAAACCAGCCCATGTAATTATCTTTGCAGCCGGGAGGCTTCAGATTGCTCTGTTACCCCCTTGCCCAGCCCATCGGCCTGCTGTTGCAAAGCTCACCGGCAATTAAGCGGCGAGTGCGAAACGTTCGTCGTTTGCAGTTAGTTTGTTTGAATCTGTTTTACGAGCGCATTCAGCTCGACATGCCCCGCCGCGATTCCGAACCCACGTCGAAACCAGTGCAGCCCCAAGCGACTCATTTTATGCCGAATCCAACCATTGCAAGAGGTCGAACGGCAAAGCTATCGTGCCATCTGCTTGCCAGAGCGCCGAATCGGCGGTTGCACCCATATAGCCATAGGTCGCTGCGATCGTTCGCATACCGGCAGCACGGCCTGCAATGATGTCCCGCTCGTCGTCCCCGACATAGATGCAGCACGCCGGATCGACATCCAAACGTCGAGCCGCCTCGAACAGAGGCTCAGGATGCGGCTTGGCGTGCGGCGTTGTGTCGCCACTCACAATGGCTCCGGCAGACGCGAACAAAGGCATCGCGCGCATGAGCGGATCTGTGAACCGCGAGGCCTTGTTGGTCACGATACCCCAGCGCAGGCCACGCTCGGCCAACGCCCCCAGCAGCTGAGCCACCCCATCGAAGACATGGGTGGCAAGCAGCATGCGGGACTCATAATTTCGAAAAAACTCTTCGCGCATGGCCGGAAACTCCGGCGCGTCTGGTGTCAATCCGAAGCCTATGCCAAGCATGCCGCGGGCGCCTGCACCAGCCATGTGGCGATAAGAAGCGATGGGTAGCGATGGCAGACCACGGTCGGTCCGCATCTTGTCGGCGGCAGCACCGAGATCCGGTGCACTGTCGATCAGCGTGCCATCAAGATCAAAAAGCACGGCACTGATGGATGAACTTGCCATCACATCGGCTTCCTGAAGGCAAACATGTAGTTAACGCTCGTGTCGGAGCTTAGCCAGTACCGACGTGTCAATGGGTTGTGCTCCAGCCCTCGGGTATGCCTCAGGTCGAGCGATGCTTCACGACCATAAGCCGCAAGCTCGCTAGGCCGAATCATCTTCTGATACTCGTGCGTGCCGCGCGGCAGCAACCCCAATAAATATTCTGCGCCTACGATGGCAAATAGAAAGGATTTTGGACTTCGGTTGATCGTAGATACAAACACCCAGCCTCCCGGCTTCACGAGATCGGCGCAAGCCCTGATCACGGAATTGGGCGCTGGTACATGCTCGAGCATTTCCATGCATGTCACGACATCGAAGCTTCCTGGCTGTTCCTCAGCCAGCGCTTCGACGCTCACTTCCCGATACTTGACACCGCGTGTCCCAGCTTCAAGCGCGTGAAGTTGAGCTACCTTGAGCGCCTTGCCGGCAAGGTCGATACCCAAAACATCCGCACCCCTCCGAGCCATCGAATCAGCCAAGATACCGCCGCCACAGCCAACATCCAGCACACGAAGTGACGCAATCGGTGAGATTCCATCAATCCAATCCAGTCGCAGCGGATTGATCTCATGCAACGGCCGAAACTCACTTTCGAGATCCCACCAACGATGTGCGAGTTCCGAAAATTTGGCCAGCTCTGCCGGGTCGGCATTCACAGTATCAGTCATATCGCGATTATCAGCGACCACCACCAAATCGACGAGGTGGGCAAAGGTGTCAAATCATCTGAAAATGAAATGCAAATAAAAAAGCCCCGCCAAAGCGGGGCTCTTTTTCAGAGACTCTTTCGAATCAACGATTTGCGCGGGTACCAACCACTTCGATTTCGACGCGGCGGTTCTTTGCGCGACCTTCGGCGGTCTTGTTGTCAGCCACAGGCTGCTTCTCGCCCTTGCCTTCGGTGTAGACGCGATTGCGTTCGATGCCCTTGGTCACCAGGTAAGCCTTGACAGCTTCCGCACGGCGAACCGACAGCCGCTGGTTGTAGGCGTCAGAGCCGATCGAATCGGTATGACCGACAGCGATGATGACTTCCAGGTTCACGTCACGGATCTTCGACACCAGATCGTCGAGCTTGGCGCGACCTTCTGGCTTCAGAACAGACTTGTCGAAGTCGAAGAATGCGTCGGCTGCGAAGGTCACCTTCGAAGCTGCCGGAGGTGCAGGAGGTGCAACGGGTGCCGGGGCAGGTGCCGGAGCGATTACGGCAGGGCCGGCAGGAGCGGCAGCGCGAACCAGAGCACCGTCGCAACCAGCGGCTGCGGTGGCGGGCGTCCAGTTGGCATCGCGCCAGCACAGTTCGTTCGTGCCGTTCTTCCAGACCAGCTCGCCAGTTGCGTTTTGCCAGTTGTCGATGACGGGGCCGCCATTCGCTGCGGTGACACGGGTCTGCGCGCCGGCGGCAGTGGCGAGCGCAGCGACTGCAAACATCATCGCCACTTTATTCAGTTTCTTCATGGTTCTCCTCTTGGGGAAAAAGCCGCAGCCGCGCTGCGAATCAAGGACGCTTTAAGTGACCACCACCCAAAACGTTGAGACGATTGTGCCATAGGGTCTTTCGCAAACAGGGCGCCGCGGAGGCCGCAAACGTAGGACGGAAGCGGAATACGGGCCTTGTGTTGCTCAGGTGCGACACCGTCAACGGCGTAAAATTTCGCCTCCTTGCTGTCTGTCTGCCGCTCATGACCTCTTTCGCCAAAGAAACCCTGCCCATCAGTCTCGAAGAGGAAATGCGCCGTAGCTATCTCGATTACGCCATGAGCGTCATCGTCGGCCGCGCGCTCCCCGATGCACGTGACGGCCTGAAGCCCGTGCACAGGCGCGTCCTGTACGCGATGCATGAACTCAACAATGACTGGAACCGGCCGTACAAGAAATCCGCTCGTATCGTCGGGGACGTGATCGGAAAGTACCACCCGCACGGCGACCAGTCCGTATACGACACCATCGTGCGAATGGCGCAGAACTTCTCGATGCGGCACATGCTGGTCGATGGCCAAGGCAACTTCGGCTCCGTCGATGGCGACATGGCTGCCGCCATGCGGTATACCGAAATCCGCCTCGCCAAGATCGCCCACGAGATGATCGCGGACATCGACAAGGAGACGATCGACTTCCAGGACAACTACGACGGTTCCGAGCGCGAACCGGCAGTCCTGCCTAGCAAGCTGCCCAACCTGCTTGTCAACGGCGCCGGCGGTATCGCGGTCGGCATGGCGACCAACATTCCTCCGCACAATCTGAATGAAGTGGTGGACGCGTGCCTGCACATGCTGCGCCACCCCGAGGCCACCATCGACGATCTGATGGAAATCGTGCCGGCGCCCGACTTCCCGACCGCCGGCATCATCTACGGCATCAATGGCATCAAGGACGGCTACCGCACAGGTCGCGGCAAGGTCGTGATGCGTGCCAAGTGCCACTTCGAAGACATCGACCGCGGTCAACGCCAGGCGATCATCGTTGACGAGCTTCCCTACCAAGTCAACAAGAAGACGCTGCAGGAGCGCATGGCAGAGCTCGTGCACGAGAAGAAGATCGAGGGCATCAGCCATATCCAGGATGAGTCCGACAAATCGGGCATGCGGCTAGTGATCGAACTGAAGCGCGGCGAAGTGCCAGAGGTCGTGCTGAACAACCTCTATAAACAGACGCAACTGCAGGACACCTTCGGCATCAACATGGTTGCGCTGATCGATGGTCAACCCAAGCTGTGCAGCCTGAAGGATCTGATCCAGGTCTTCCTCACGCACCGCCGCGAAGTGGTCACGCGCCGGACGGTGTTCACGCTGCGCAAGGCGCGCGAACGCGGTCACGTGCTCGAAGGCCTCGCCGTGGCGCTGGCAAACATCGACGAGTTCATCTCGATCATCCGCAACGCGCCGACGCCCCCAGTCGCCAAGGCCGAGCTGATGACGCGCAGCTGGGACAGCAAGCTGGTGCGGGAAATGCTCACTCGCACGCGTGCCGACGGCGGGACCATCAATGCCGACGACTACCGCCCGGATGGCCTCGAGGTTGAATTCGGCATGGGCGCTGATGGCCTGTACCGCCTGTCGGACACGCAAGCCCAGGAAATCCTGCAAATGCGTCTTCAACGCCTCACGGGATTGGAACAAGACAAGATCGTCGCCGAGTACAAGGAAGTCATGGCCGAGATCGACGATCTGCTCGACATCCTCGCCAAGCCGGAGCGTGTGTCGACCATCATCGGCGACGAATTGACCACCATCAAGACCGAATTCGGCCAGACCAAGCTGGGCGCACGCCGCAGCCAGATAGAGCACAGCGCCTTCGACCTCTCGACCGAGGATCTGATCACGCCGACCGACATGGTCGTGACGCTGTCGCACAGCGGCTACATCAAGAGCCAGCCACTCTCGGAGTACCGGGCGCAGAAGCGCGGTGGCCGCGGCAAGCAGGCGACGGCGACCAAGGAAGACGACTGGATCGACCAACTCTTCATCGCCAACACGCACGACTACATACTTTGCTTCTCCAATCGCGGCCGGCTTTACTGGCTCAAGGTGTGGGAAGTGCCGGCTGGCTCGCGCGGCTCGCGCGGCCGGCCGATCGTCAACATGTTCCCGCTGCAGGACGGCGAGAAGATCAATGTGGTGCTCCCGCTGACGGGCGAGAAGCGCAGCTTTCCCGCCGACCAATACGTCTTCATGTCGACCTCGATGGGCACGGTCAAGAAGACGGCGCTCGACGAATTCAGCAACCCTCGCAAGGCCGGCATCATCGCCGTCGACCTCGATGCGGGCGACTACCTGGTCGGTGCGGCGCTGACCGACGGCAAACACGACGTAATGCTCTTCAGCGACAACGGCAAGGCCGTGCGCTTCGACGAAAACGACGTACGCCCGATGGGACGCAATGCGCGCGGCGTTCGCGGCATGATGCTCGAAGATGGCCAGGGTGTGATCGCCATGCTCGTTGCTGAAGACGAAGCGCAAAGCGTTCTCACAGCGACCGAGAACGGTTACGGAAAACGCACAAGCATTACCGAGTACACGCGTCATGGCCGCGGAACCAAAGGCATGATTGCGATTCAACAGAGTGAGCGCAACGGCAAGGTCGTGGCCGCCACGCTGGTGCACGCCGACGACGAGATCATGCTGATCACCGACAAGGGCGTGCTGGTTCGTACACGCGTTTCCGAAATCCGGGAACTCGGGCGCGCCACGCAAGGCGTCACGCTGATCGGACTCGACGAAGGCGCCAAGCTCAGTGGGCTGCAACGCATCGTCGAGAACGACGCCAACGTCGATATCGAGCCTGACGACAACACATCCATATCTTCAACGGAGAATCCTAGTGAATAAAACCATCAAGCTAGCGCTAGTGACCGCAGCAGTGGCCGCCAGTTCGTTTGCCATGGCGCAAGACAAAGCCGCGCTGGTCAAACAGTTTCTCGACATGCAGCGGCCAGGCATCGAAGCCTTGGCACGCGGGCTGGTCGAACAGTCGAGCGCACCGATCGCCCAGGCAGGCTCCCAGTACCTGCAAACGCAAGTGCCCGCAGATAAGCGCGAAAGCGCTGCCAAAGCTGCGGACGCCGAACTCAAGAGGTATTTCGACGAGACCTACCCGGTGGTGCGTGACAAGGCGCTGCAACTCGCGCCGACCACCATTGGTCCGCTGATGGAGCAGACGTTCAGCGAAGACGAACTGCGCCAGTTGCTGGCATGGATCAGCTCGCCGCTGAGCAAGAAGTATCAGGATCTCAACCCCAAGATGCAGACTGCGCTGACAGAGAAGCTCGTCGCGGAAACACGCGCGTCCGTCGAGCCGAAGATGCGCGCACTGGACGCCAGCGTGGCACAGGCGCTGGGCGCACCGACCGCGCCGCCCGACCAGCCCGCCGCCAAGGCTGCTGCGCCTGCCAAGGCGCCCGCCAAGAAGTGACGACGCGAGCGGGACAACGCCCGTACAACTTCTCCGCCGGTCCCGCCGCCATGCCCGAAGCCGTGCTGCAACGCGCGGCCAGCGAAATGCTGGACTGGCATGGCAGCGGCATGGGCGTCATGGAGATGAGCCACCGCGGAAAAGAGTTCGGGCAGATTGCGACGCAGGCTGAAGCAGACCTCCGCACGCTGCTGGCAGTGCCCGAGAACTTCCATATCCTGTTCATGCAGGGCGGGGGGCTGGGCGAGAACGCGATCGTCCCGTTGAACCTGTCACGCGGCACGGCGGCGGACTTCGTCATCAGCGGCAGTTGGAGCGTCAAGTCCCACAAGGAAGCGCAACGCTATTGCGAGGCGCGCGTTGTGGCCAGCAACGCGTCGGGAAAGCACACATCCCTGCCTGACGCGGCCAGCTGGAAGTTGTCCGCGGATGCGTCCTATGTGCACGTGTGCAGCAACGAAACGATCAACGGCATCGAGTTCCACGAATTGCCCGATCTGGCAGCGCTCGGCAGCAACGCGCCGCTGGTGATCGACTTTTCGTCGCATGTGGCATCGCGCTCGGTCGACTGGCGTCGGGTCGGATTGGCCTTCGGCGGTGCACAGAAGAACCTCGGTCCGGCCGGGCTCACGATCGTGGTGGTGCGCGACGACCTGCTCGGCCGCGCGCTCGAAATCTGCCCGAGTGCCTTCAACTACAAAACAGTTGCCGACAACCAGTCGATGTACAACACGCCGCCAACATGGGGCATCTACATCGCAGGGCTGACCTTTCAGTGGCTACTTCAGCAGGCTGAAGGCGACGCGACCGGCATCGCTGCAATGGAGCGCCGCAATATCGCGAAGGCGAAATTGCTGTACGACTTCATCGACGGGTCCGCGCTGTATGAGAACCGCATCGCAACCGACTGCCGGTCACGCATGAACGTGCCGTTCTTCCTGCGCGACGAAAGCCGCAACGACGCCTTCCTCGCCGGCGCACGGGAAGCTGGCCTGTTGCAGCTCAAAGGCCACAAGTCCGTGGGCGGCATGCGGGCCAGCATCTACAACGCAATGCCCCTCGAAGGCGTTCAGGCGCTCGTGACCTACATGCGAGAATTCGAGCGATCGCATGCCTAGTAGCGCGACCGACCGATGACCGCACCAGACTCCACTCCCTCCCCCGACCCTTCCCACAGCCTGAGCGATCTGCGCACGCAGATCGACTCGCTCGACCAACGCCTGCTCGACCTCCTCAACCAGCGTGCGCAAGTCGCCCAGCAGGTCGGCGAAGTCAAGAAGCGAGAGGGCACACCCTTCTTCCGTCCCGATCGCGTGGCACAGGTCATCGCGAAGATGCAGCAGAGCAACCGCGGACCGCTGAAGGACCTTCATGTCTCGGCTATCTGGCGCGAGATCATGTCGGCTTGCCTGGCACTGGAATCACCGCAGCGTGTGGCTGTGCTCGGGCCCGAGGGCACGTTCTGCGAACAGGCAGCAGTGGAGTATTTCGGCGGCGCCGCCGATCTCATCTATTGCGCGAGCTTCGACGAAGTGTTCCATGCAACGGCTGCCGGCAGCGCACAGTATGGCGTCGTCGGTGTGGAGAACTCGACGGAAGGCGTGGTCACACGCTCGCTCGATCTGTTCCTGCATTCGCCCGCCCACGTCGTCGGCGAAGTGAGCCTGCTCGTGCGCCACCATCTTTTGCGCACCGTCAATTCGCTCGACGGCGTGGAAGCCGTTCTGGCGCATCCTCAGGCGCTCGCGCAATGCCAGACCTGGCTGTCCAAGCATCTCCCGAATGCCGAACGCCGCGCGGTGTCGAGCAATGCAGAAGGTGCGCGGCTCGCTGCCGAAAATCCGGCCTGGGCTGCGCTGTCCAGCGACCGCGCCGCTGCACGCTTCGGCCTGCACATCGTTGCCCATGCGGTGCAGGATGACTCATACAACCGAACGCGCTTCGCCGTCATCTGCTTGCCGCAGACACTTGCGATGCCACCAGCAACCGGCCGCGATTGCACCAGCCTCGTGGTTTCGGTACCGAACCGGCCTGGCGCAGTGCACGACCTGCTGGTCCCGCTCAAGGCCAACAAGGTCTCGATGACACGCTTCGAATCGCGTCCGGCCCGTACCGGTCAGTGGGAGTACTACTTCTACATCGACCTCGACGGCCATCCTTCGCAACCCAACGTCGCAGCGGCGCTGGCGGAGCTGCGCACCCTGTGCGCGTTCTACAAGGTGCTGGGCGCCTACCCGGTCACTGCCTGACCCATGTTTGACCAACTGGGTCTGATCGGCTGCGGGCTGATGGGCGGTTCATTCGCCCTGGCGCTCAGGCGTGCCGGACTGGTCAAGCGGATCGTTGGCTACAGCCAATCCGCGTCGACCACCGAACAGGCGCAGCAGCTCGGGGTAATCGATGCAACGGCACCGTCCGCATTGCACGCCGTATCCGGCGCTGATCTCGTGCTCGTGGCAGTGCCGGTGGCCGCCTCGGAAATCACCTTCGCGGCCATTCGCCCCGGCATTTCAGCTGAAACGCTGGTGATGGACGTCGGCTCGACCAAATCCGACGTGATCGCGGCCGCCCGTCGCGGTCTGCAGGCGCAGTTCGGCAGTTTCGTGCCGGCGCATCCGATCGCGGGCAAGGAACGATCGGGCGTCGAACATGCAGATGCCGCGCTGTATGCGGGTCGGCACGTCGTGCTCACGCCAGTCGAAACCACCCGCCTCGTCAACATCCAGCGCGCGGCAACGCTCTGGTCGGCGATCGGCGCGCAGGTGCTCACCATGACGCCCGAAGCCCACGACAGCACCTTCGCCGCAGTGAGCCATCTGCCTCATCTGCTGGCCTTTGCATTCGTCAACGGAATCGCATCTCAGCCTGAGGGGCAGCGGTTCCTTGAACTCGCCGGTCCCGGTTTCCGTGACTTCACCCGCATCGCAGCAGCCGACCCGACGATGTGGCACGACGTGCTGCTGGCGAACCGCGAGCAGGTGCTGCTGCAGGCGAAGGCGTTTCGGCACGCGCTCGACGCGCTAGAAGCAACATTGCGTGATGGTGACTCGGCGGCTCTCAAAAATGCAATCGCGTCGGCCAGCAGCATGCGATCGCAATGGACGATGGGCTCCGGCTCGAGCTTGGGCTGACACGATGTTCTCCTCTCCTTTCCTCGACATCCCCGGTCTCGCGTCGGCCAGTGGCACAGTGCAGTTGCCGGGCTCCAAAAGCATCTCAAACCGCGTGTTGCTTCTTGCAGCGCTCGCGCACGGCGTGACCACCGTCCACGACCTGCTCGACTCCGATGACACGCGCGTCATGCTCGACGCGTTGCGCGCGCTGGGCTGCAGCATTGACCAATCGGACAGCAGCCTGCGCATCGAAGGCCTCGGCGGGCGGATGCACGCTACGCAAGCCGATCTGTTCCTCGGCAATGCCGGTACGGCGATGCGTCCACTGACTGCTGCGCTCGCTCTGCTGGGCGGAGACTTCGAGTTGCGCGGCGTGCCCCGCATGCACGAGCGGCCGATAGGCGACCTGGTCGATGCGCTCACGCAACTCGGTTGCCACATCGATTACCTCGGAAATCCGGGCTACCCGCCGCTGCGCATCCACCCCGTCAAGCATGATGCACTCGCGCTCGATCGACCGATCCGCGTCCGTGGCGACGTGTCGAGCCAGTTCTTGACGGCGCTGCTGCTGGCGCTCCCACTGGCGGCACGACGCGACATCGTGATCGAGGTCGTCGGCGAACTGATCTCGCGCCCCTACATCGAGATCACGCTGAACCTGTTGGCGCGCTTTGGCATCGCGGTGCGGCGCGACGGCTGGGAGCGTTTCACGATCCCAGCTGGCAGCCGGTACCGCTCGCCCGGCGAGATCTACATCGAGGCGGATGCTTCATCGGCCAGTTATTTCATCGCGCTCGGGGCCATCGCCGCCGATCCGTCGAACCATGGCATCCGGATCGAAGGCGTGGGCGCCGACTCGATCCAAGGCGACATCCGCTTCATCGAAGCGGCCGAACAGATGGGCGCGCTTGTCGACCGCGGCGCCAACTGGCTCGAGGTCCGCCGCGGCGCATGGCCGCTGAAGGCGATCGACCTCGACGCCAACCACATTCCCGACGCGGCCATGACGCTCGCGGTAATGGCGCTCTACGCCGACGGGCCGAGCATGCTGCGCAACATTGCAAGCTGGCGGGTCAAGGAAACCGATCGCATCGATGCCATGACCAATGAGTTGCGCAAGCTCGGCGCCACCGTGGAATCCGGCCCGGACTTCATCCGCGTGCACCCACTGCCAGCCGGACGGTGGCACGCCGCAACGATCAGGACCTACGACGACCACCGGGTCGCCATGTGCTTCTCGCTGACTGCCTTCAACCCGGACGCGATCGCGGTGCGCATCCTGGAGCCGCAATGTGTCGCGAAGACCTTCCCCGACTATTTCGAGACGCTTTTCTCCGTCACAGAAGCCGACCACATACCAGTGATCTGCATCGACGGCCCGACGGCCTCTGGTAAGGGAACGCTCGCGGTTGAAATAGCCCATGCGCTGGGTTACCACTATCTCGACTCGGGTTCGCTATACCGTGTGACGGGCTTGGTGGCGCGCCGCAATGGCCTTGCGCCCGAGCCCGAGAATGAGGCACGGATCGCCGAACTCGCGGAGCACTTGCCACTGGAATTTCGCCAGGGCAAGGTACTTCTGGACGGCGAAGACGTCAGCGACGCCATTCGGGCAGAGACAGCGGGACTCGATGCTTCAC
This sequence comes from Pseudomonadota bacterium, assembly GCA_040387575.1. Taxonomy (GTDB): domain Bacteria; phylum Pseudomonadota; class Gammaproteobacteria; order Burkholderiales; family Burkholderiaceae_C; genus Variovorax. Next base: position 596 of record JAZKDL010000430.1, on the reverse strand, counting down.
GCGTCTCCGCATTGCCAGCCGTACGCGCCGCCTTGCTCGCGCTACAAAAACGCTTCCGCAGCCTGCCTGGACTCGTGGCCGACGGACGCGACATGGGCACCGTGATCTTCCCGGATTCAACGCTCAAGGTCTTCTTGACCGCCAGCGCAGCCAAACGCGCCGAACGTCGCTATAAGCAGTTGATTTCTAAAGGGATTTCAACTACACTCGACAGTCTGCGTGCCGACTTGGAAGCCCGCGATGCCCGGGATTCGTCCCGGAGCGTAGCGCCTCTCAAACCCGCGCAGGATGCACGCCTCCTCGACAATTCCAGCCTTTCAATCGTTCAATCGGTTGATCAGGTTCTGTCGTGGTGGCAGCAGACGCAGCCCTTCAGGTCCGCCTGAACAGCTGCCGGTCCGGCAGGTCCCCGCCGCGCGACAGCGCACCGGCCTGACGATTTGTTCAACTCAACCCGGGCACCAGCCCACAACCGCCGTCTCCAGACCCTACGCAGTCGCAATGGTGTGCCTGCAAACCCTGCATGACGGAAGGAAAACACAATGTCTGAATCTTTTGCCGACCTATTCGAAGAGTCCCTGAAGCGTTCCGAAATG
>JAZKDL010000429.1:0-2519 GCA_040387575.1 Pseudomonadota bacterium | reverse complement strand
TTCGGGCCGGCGCAGTAGTCGCCCAGGCTCTCGCTGGTGTAGGCGCCGAGAAAGATCGCGCCGGCGTGGCGCAGCAATGGCTCCCAGCGCTGCGGTTCGCTGCTGCTGACTTCGAGATGCTCGGGCGCGATGCGGTTGCTGATCGCACAGGCCTCTTCCATGCTCTGCGTGTGGATGAGCGCACCGCGGCCGTTGAGCGACGCGGCAATGATCGCGGCGCGCGGCATCGTGGGCAGCAACCGGTCGATTTCCTGCTGCACACGGTCGATGTAATCCGCGTCGGGGCACAGGAGAATGCTCTGCGCAAGTTCATCGTGCTCGGCCTGGCTGAACAGGTCCATCGCCACCCAGTCGGGCCGCGTGCTGCCATCGGCCAGCACCAGGATTTCGCTCGGCCCCGCGATCATGTCGATGCCGACGGTACCGAACACGCGGCGCTTGGCGGCGGCCACGTAGGCATTGCCGGGGCCGGTGATCTTGTCCACGGCCGGCACCGTCTGCGTGCCGTAAGCCAGTGCCGCCACCGCCTGCGCGCCGCCGATCGTGAAGGCGCGTGTGACGCCCGCCACGTAGGCTGCGGCGAGCACCAACACGTTGCGCTCGCCCTGTGCCGAGGCGCCACCACCCACCCCGCCGGTTGCCACACTGCCCTTCACGGGCGTAGGAACAACCATGATGATCTCGCTGACGCCGGCTACGTGGGCAGGAATCGCGTTCATCAACAGGCTCGACGGATAAGCGGCCTTGCCGCCCGGCACGTAGATGCCGACGCGGTCGAGCGGCGTCACCTTCTGGCCGAGCAAAGTGCCGTCGGCGTCGCGGTAGCTCCAGCTCTCGCCACAGGCCTTCTTCTGGGCCTCGTGATAAGCGCGGATACGTGCTGCGGCGTTCTGCAAGGCCTCGCGCTGAACGACCGGCAGCGAGTCGAAAGCCGCCTTGAAGTCGCTCTGCGTCAGTTCCAGGGCGGCCATCGCGTCGGCCGCCAGACCGTCGAAGCGGCGCGTGTATTCGAGCACCGCCGCGTCACCGCGCTTCTGCACATCGGACAGGATCTCGGCCACGCGCTGCTCGATCGCCGCGTCGGCCTCGGCCGACCAATGCAGTCGCGCCTTGAAATCGGCCTCGAAGGTGGCCGAGGCGGTGGACAGGCGGGCGGGTTTGGCGGTCAGGGTCATGGTCGGATGCCGCGTTACTGGGCGGCCACGGAAGGAATGGCAGATTCGAAGGCTTCGACGATGCGGCGGATCGGCTCGCGCTTGAGCTTGAGCGCGGCCTGGTTGATGACCAGGCGGGCGCTGATGTCCATGATGCGTTCGACTTCGACCAGGTGGTTCGCCTTGAGCGTGTTGCCGGTCGACACCAGGTCGACGATGGCATCGGCCAGGCCGGTCAGCGGCGCGAGTTCCATGCTGCCATAGAGCTTGATCAGGTCGACGTGAACGCCCTTGGTCGCGAAGAAATCGCGCGCCAAACCGACGTACTTGGTCGCGACCTTCAGGCGCGAGCCCTGCCGCACGGCCGTGGCGTAGTCGTAATCGGCCCGCACGGCGACGCTCAGGCGGCAGGCGGCGATGCGCAGGTCCAGCGGCTGGTAGAGCCCCTGGTTGCCATGTTCCAGCAGCACGTCGAGCCCGGTGACGCCGAGGTCGGCACCGCCGTATTGCACGTAGGTCGGCACGTCCGACGCACGGACCAGCACGACACGCACGTCGGGGTTGGTGGTGGCGAGAATCAGCTTGCGCGATTTCTCCGGGTCTTCGGTGACCTCGATGCCGGCGGCGGCCAGCAGCGGCATCGTTTCTTCGAAGATGCGTCCCTTGGACAAGGCGAGTGTGATCATGCGTTGGCTCCCGAGACGCGTTCGATGTCAGCGCCGAGTCCGCGCAGCTTGGCTTCCATGCGGTCGTAGCCGCGGTCCAGGTGATAGATGCGGTCGACCAGCGTCTCGCCATCGGCCACGAGGCCGGCGATGACAAGGCTTGCGGAGGCTCGCAGGTCGGTCGCCATCACGGTCGCACCCGACAGCTGGTGACCACCCTCGACCACCGCGACCTTGCCATCGATGTGAATGACGGCGCCGAGCCGCACGAGTTCGTCCACATGCATGAAGCGGTTCTCGAAGATCGTCTCGGTGACGGCGGAAGAACCCTTCGCCACGCAGTTGAGCGCCATGAACTGCGCCTGCATGTCGGTCGGAAAACCTGGGTATTCAGTGGTCCGGAAAGCCTGCGCCTTCAGCGACGGACCGCCGACGGACGCGACGCGAACGCCGCCGTCGACACCTTCGACCTCGCAGCCCGCCTCGCGGAGCTTGTCGGCAACGGCGTCGAGATGGTCGATGCGCGCGTGGCGCAACACGGCTTCGCCACCGGCCGCTGCCACCGCGCACAGGAAAGTGCCGGCTTCGATCCGGTCCGCCACCACCGCGTGCTCGCAGGCATGCAGAGATTCGACGCCCTGGATCCGGATGTGGCTGGTGCCGTGGCCTTCGATCTTCGCGCCCATGCGGATCAGCATTT
>JAZKDL010000428.1:0-1696 GCA_040387575.1 Pseudomonadota bacterium | reverse complement strand
TTCCGCTCGACAAGGCCTACCGCCTGCTCAACCATGGCCCGACCGTGCTGGTCAGCGCCGCGCATGGCGGCCAGCGCAACATCATGGCGGCCGCCTGGGCGATGCCGCTGGATTTCAGCCCGCCCAAGGTGGCAGTGGTGCTCGACAAGAGCACCTGGACACGCAAGCTGATCGAAGCCTCGGGCACCTTCGCGTTGCAGGTGCCGACCCGCGCCCAGGCCGATCTGACGGAAGCGCTCGGCAGCAGTTCCGGGCTGGCGTTGATGAAGGACGAAGGCATCGACAAGTTCGCGGCCTATGGCGCGAGTGCCTTTGCCGGTGAAGCGACATCCGCGCCGCTGCTGGACGGCTGCGTGGCCTGGCTCGAGTGCCGATTGCTGCCCGAGCCGGCGATCCAGGACCGCTACGACCTGTTCCTCGGCGAGGTCGTCGCCGCGCAGGCCGACGCGCGCGTCTTCTCTAACGGCCGCTGGCATTTCGAGGGCCACGACGAACTGCGCACGCTGCACCATGTGGCGGGCGGGCATTTCATCCTGGCCGGCGATGCCATCGATGCGCACGCACTGCCGCGAGTTTCAAAGGGGCCAAAAGGGCCAAAGGGGCCAGCCGGCGGCTGACCCCGCTCGTGGCCGGATTCAAAGAATCCGGTTGAACCAGAACAGCGAGAGGCCGGCCGACAGCAGCGCCAGCAGTGCGGCGCCCAGCGCGAACAGCGCCGACACCTCGGTTTCCTTCTTCTCGACCGTGAGCCGCGAGCTCAGCGTGTCGTAGACCTTCTTCAGGTCGCTGGCCGTGCCCGCATAGAAGTAGTCGGCCTGTGTCTTGTTGGCGACCGACTTGAGCGTGTCCTCGTCCAGCCGTACGCGCATCGACCAGCCTTCGAAGCCGATCGTGTCGCCGTCCACCGTGCCGACGCCGACCGTGTAGACACGCACGCCGCGGTCGGCCGCGACCTTGGCCGCATCGAGCGGATCGACGCCCGTGGTGCGCTGGCCGTCGGTCAGCATGATGATCGCGGCCGAGGTGTAGGAGCCCGGTGCCACCGGCACGAATTCCTTGGGCGCCGCCTTGCCGGCCTGCTCGATCGGAATCCCGCGTGCGCGGTTCGGTGCGCTGAAGTTCGAGACGTCGATGCCGGCGTCGGGGAACAACGTGGCGAGCGACACCACGATCGCATTGCCAGTGGCGGTGGCCCGTTGCAGCTGAAAGCTGTCGATCGCGGTGACCAGATCGTCGCGGTTGGTGGTCGGCAGTTGCGCGACCTGCGCACTGCCGGCGAAGGCGACGATGCCGACCTTCACGGTGCGCGGCAGGTCCTTGATGAAGGCCTTGGCCGCTTCCTGTGCGGCCACCAGCCGATTCGGTTGCACGTCGGTGGCACGCATGCTGCCCGACACGTCCATGGCGAGGATGATGGTCTGCTGGTTCGACGGCAGGGTGACGACCGCCATCGGCCGTGAAGCGGCCAGCAGCATGGCGATCATCGACAGCAGGAAGAGCAGCGGCGGAATGTGGCGCCGCATGGTCTGGCGCACACCCATCGCCTCGCGCACGATCGACAGGCTGGCGTAGCGAAGCGCCAGTTTCTTCTTGCGGCGCATGAGCCACACGTACAGCAGCACCAGCAGCGGCACTGCCAGAAGCAGCCAGAGGAACTGAGGCCAGAGGAAATTCATTCGAGCACCTCGCGCGTCAT
>JAZKDL010000427.1:0-17771 GCA_040387575.1 Pseudomonadota bacterium | reverse complement strand
GAGCGACGCAAGCATCAACGCCGAATACAACAGGCCGCAAGGCATCGCGAGCCAAAGCACGCCCGCAGCGAACACGCCGCGCAGCGACCCGGCCAAGGGCCGCAGCCAATTGCCCATCCGGCGGCCCACCTCGTGCGCCCACAACGGCTGCCGTCCGGTGACCGTCAGCACCGCGCCCCAGCCGAACACGAAGACGTGCAGCAGCACCCACAGCGGCCGCAGCGCCGCAACGTGCGCGCTGGCGAAGCCGAGGCTCTGCACCGTCGCTGCGGCCACTGCGCCGCCAGCTGCGTAACCGAGCATCCGGCCTGCATGCAGCGCCACGGTCGCGGAAGCGGTGGCGGCGTCCGGTGGCGTCAACGTCGCCACGCCGCCGCCCGGTACACGTGCACGAACGAGCCGCACGGTGCCCGCGCAAGCCGCGCCGCACATCGCCACGCAGTGCGGCCCGCCGGCCAACCCCATCAGCAATGCGGTGCCGGCCAACGCGGTTTGCATCGCTGGCTCAAATGATTCGCGAGAAGCGCGTGCGATTGCGATCGGCCTGCAGATAGCGGTCGAACACCATCGCGATGCCGCGCACGAAGAACCAGCCGGTGGCCGTGACGCTGACGCCATGCGCATCGACCGTGACCAGGCCTTTCGCTTCCAGCGGCGCGAGCGCGGCCAGTTCGGCCTCGAAGTAGCGCCGGAAGCCGATCAGGTGCGCGAGCTCGATCGACTCGAAGTCGACCCGTCCCTGGCACATCAGCGCCATGATCACCGCGCGCCGCAGTACGTCGTCGCGCGACAGCGCCAGGCCGCGCACCACCGGCAAACGGCCTTGCCCGATCAGGTCGTAGTACTCCTCCAGCGTCTTCGCGTTCTGGCTGTAGGTGGCGCCGACGCGGCCGATCGCCGACACGCCGAGCGCGACCAGGTCGCAGTCCGGCTGCGTGCTGTAGCCCTGGAAATTGCGGTGCAGCCTGCCCTGCCGCTTGGCGATGGCGAGTGGGTCATCGGGCAGCGCGAAGTGGTCCATGCCGATGTAGACGTAGCCGGCCGACGTGAGCGCCGCAATAGAGCGCGACAGCATCTCGATCTTCGTCGCCGCATCGGGCAACTCATCGCCGTGGATGCGCCGCTGCGGCTTGAAGCGCTCGGGCAGGTGCGCATAGGCATAGAGCGCAATGCGGTCGGGCCGCAGCGCGCAGATCTGCGCCAGCGTCTGGTCGAACGACGCGGCGTTCTGCTTCGGCAGGCCGTAGATCAGGTCGACGTTGAGCGAGCCGAAGCCGAGCTTTCGGGCTGCGGCGACCAGGTCGAACACCTGCTCGGCCGGCTGGATGCGGTGCACCGCCTTCTGCACCGCCGGGTCGAAGTCCTGCACGCCGAAGCTCAGCCGGTTGAAGCCCAGCGAGGCCAGCTCGGCAAGCCGCTTCTCGTCGATGGTGCGCGGGTCGACCTCGACCGCGTACTCGCCGCCGGGCACCAGCGTGAAGGCGGCGCGCAGCATCGACATCAGCCGGCGCAGCGCAGCGTCGTCGAGGAAGGTTGGCGTGCCGCCACCGAGATGCAGCTGGCTCACGGCGGCACCGCGGCCGAGCTGCGCCACCTGGAGTTCGATCTCGCGTTCCAGATGGTCGAGGTACTCGTCGGCGCGCTCGTGGTGCCGCGTCACGATCTTGTTGCAGGCGCAGAAGTAGCAGAGCGACTCGCAGAACGGGATGTGGACGTACAGCGACAGTGGCATCGCGCCACCGCGCGCGCCGGCCGCGCGCTGTCGCAACGCCTGACCGTAGTCGTCGGCGCCGAAGGCCTCGACGAAGCGATCGGCGGTCGGGTAAGAGGTGTAGCGCGGCCCGGCGACGTCGAAGCGGCGCAGCGTGTCGGGCGTCAGGATCGGCGCCGCAGTGATGGCAGCAGCAACGGGTGCAACGGGATCGGCAAGGACGGAAATCGGCATGCAGGCACTGTGCCGCCAACGGCCGTCCGCTCCCTTGACATGGATCAATCCCACGGTCCGATCGCCTGCCGACAATGCGGCCGAAGGGACCCACACCGACCGCGCTGCCGAGACAGGCGGCCGGCCGACACCGCCTGCGCCATGACACCCGAAACCATCAAGATCGCCTGTTCCAACTGCAACCTCCGCGAGCTGTGCATGCCCGTCGGGCTGAACGCCGCGGAGCTCGAGCGCATCGACGAGATCGTCGCGACACGGCGCAAGGTGAAGCGGCGCGAGGCGCTGTTCCACAACGGCGAGCGCTTCACCTCGCTGTTCGCGATCCGCACCGGCGTCTTCAAGACCCGCGTGACGACCGAGGACGGCCGCGACCAGGTCACCGGCTTCCAGATGGCCGGCGAGATCATCGGGCTGGACGGCATCGTGAACGACCGCCACACCTGCGACGCCGTCGCGCTCGAAGACGCCGAGGTCTGCGTGATGCCGTTCGAACGCATCGAGGAACTGTCGCGCGAAGTGACCGCGCTGCAGCGCCACGTGCACCAGATCATGAGCCGCGAGATCGTGCGCGAGCACGGCGTGATGCTGCTGCTGGGCAGCATGCGCGCCGAAGAGCGCCTTGCGGCCTTCCTGCTGAACCTGGTGCAGCGCCTGCATGCGCGCGGCTTCTCGGCGTCCGAACTCGTGCTGCGCATGACACGCGAAGAGATCGGCAGCTACCTCGGGCTCAAGCTCGAAACGGTGAGCCGCACGCTGTCGAAGTTCGTGGAGGACGGGATTGCGGAGGTGCAGCAAAGACACGTGCGGATCGTGGATGCGGAGGCGCTGCGGCGTCTTGTGAATTCGCCGGCTTGTTGAGGGGCTGTGGGTTAAAGGGGGGTCTGCAACGGCGCCTTAAAGCCTGAAAGCGGACCCTGGTCGTCGAGCAAAGCACCGGGTGGAAGGCGATGGCGTTGCAAACGCTGCGGCTGCGATTCTTGATGCGGCGGCGATTGAACGGCTGGCGCGCGCGGTGTGTAAGGCTCGGCAACTCAACGACACTCATCAGACCAAGTCTTTGGTCGCAGCACGACCGGCGATTTCGGCAGTCCTCAACTCTTCGGTAGTAAGCACAAAAGCAGGGTTGTCAGCCAGCAATTCGACGGTCACTTCGATGAAGGCACGCACCCGCGCCGGCTGGGCCGGGCGACTGCCGTAATAGACAAAGACGCTGGACCGATCGACGACGTGCTCCACGAGCAGCGGGACGAGCCGGCCGGACCGAATGTGAGGCGCAGCGGCGACGCTTGTCAGCAGCCCGACCACATGCCCCGCCACGACGGCCTCAGTTTCGAGTGCCTCGTCGTTGACCGTCAATGCCGGGAGCACCTGATGCTCGACCACGTGGTCACCCACTTTGACGTACCAGGGAAGCACGCGTCCCGTTCCGGGGTTGCGAAAGGCGCTGCATCTGTGCGCGGTAAGCGCGCCCAGATCGGCGGGGGCCCCGTGTCTGGCGAGGTAAGCCGGGGCTGCGCAGATGATGAGCTGCAGTGGGAAAAGCTTTCTTGCGATGACGTTGTCGGCAGGCGATGCGCCGATGCGGAAGCCCACGTCGACGCGGTCCTCCACCCAATTGCCGATCCGGTCGTCGAGCTGCACGTCTGGCTGGACCTCCGGATAACGACGGCAGAAGGTGTCAAGCAAAGGCCACAGTACTGGCGCAAAGACCGACAAGGGACCAACGATACGCAAGGGCCCGCCAATGCCGTCCTTTGCCTGGCGAGTGGTCTCAAGCGCCCGCTGCATCCCCAGCAAAGGTGGCAGCGCCACCTCCAGGAAGTGCCGGCCCTCATCTGTAAGCGAGATGCTGCGTGTGGTGCGGTGAAAGAGTCGCACGCCAAGGTGCTTCTCGAGCTGGGCCAACGCTTGGCTTGCAGCCTGCGGCGTCATGCCCTGTGCCGCGGCCGCCTGCCGCAGGCTACCCAACTCCGCTGTCTTCACGAAGGTGGCGATGGACCGCAGTTCATTGATGGGCATGGGCTTGTTCCTTGAACTGGCGATTATCAACATGACCTTTCCGGTTCAAGAAGGTTCATCACCGGTTGGGAGCAGCCCATTCGCAAGGTCCGCTTGTTGGTCTTGCAAGCCCAAGCTGTCTAGTGCAGCGCTCTGAGGACGCCTACATTCATTTTGCGGACCCAGCAGGGTGTGGCCGCGACTGGAAGACAAGGAAAAATCCCATGACATCCCCCGATGAATTCACGATCTCCCGCCGCGGGCTGCTGCAAACCGGCGCCGCGTCCGCCGCGGTCCCGTCACTGGCTTCTGCCCCGGCGTCCGCCGCTCCGGCTGCGCCCGCAATCGCCGGAACGCCCGTGCCGGTGACGCTCAACGTCAATGGCAAGACCCACCGCCTGTCGCTCGACACCCGAACAACTTTGCTCGACACCCTGCGCGAACACCTGCACCTGACCGGCACCAAGAAAGGCTGCGACCACGGCCAGTGCGGCGCCTGCACCGTGATGGTCGACGGCCGGCGCATCAACTCGTGCCTCACGCTCGCTGTGATGCATGAAGGCGCTACCGTCACCACCATTGAGGGGCTCGGCCAGCCGGGCAACCTGCACCCGATGCAGGCGGCATTCGTCAAGCACGACGGTTACCAGTGCGGCTACTGCACGCCCGGGCAGATCTGCTCCGCTGTCGGGGTGCTGCAAGAGATCGAACAAGGCATTCCCAGCCATGTCAGCGCGGACTTGACGCTCAAGCCACTCCTTTCGGTCGCCGAATTGCGCGAGCGCATGAGCGGCAACATCTGCCGCTGCGGTGCGTACAGCAACATCGTCGACGCCATCACCGAAGTCGCGGGGGTGAAGGCATGAAGGCCTTCAGCTACGAACGCGCCACCTCGCCCACGCAAGCTGTGGCATCGGCCGCCCGCACGCCGGGTGCACGCTTTATCGCTGGAGGCACCAACCTGCTCGACCTGATGAAGCTCGAGATCGACACGCCCGGCCACTTGATTGACGTGAACGGCCTCGGCTTCGACAAGATCGAGGCCACGCCCGACGGCGGCCTGCGCGTTGGCGCGATGGTGCGCAACACCGACCTGGCCGCTGACGCACGCGTACGGCGCGACTACGGCGTGCTCTCGCGCGCCTTGCTTGCCGGTGCGTCCGGTCAGCTGCGCAACAAGGCGACGACTGCGGGCAACCTGCTGCAGCGCACCCGCTGCCCCTACTTCTACGACACCAACCAGGCCTGCAACAAACGCCAGCCGGGCAGCGGCTGCTCGGCGTTGGGCGGCGTCAGCCGGCAGCTTGCCGTGGTGGGGTCCAGCGATGCGTGCATCGCGACGCATCCGAGCGACATGGCTGTGGCCATGCGGGTGCTAGATGCCAAGGTCGAGACGCTCCGCCCCGACGGCGGACGACGCACCATCGCCATTGTCGATTTCCATCGGCTTCCCGGGAACACGCCGCACATTGAAACGGCGCTGACCAAAGGTGAGCTCATCACGGCGGTGACACTTCCCCCACCGGTTGGCGGCAAGCATGTCTATCAGAAGGTGCGCGACCGCGCGTCCTACGCCTTCGCGCTGGTTTCGGTCGCGGCCATCGTGCAGCCCGACGGCACGGGCCGCGTGGCGCTCGGCGGCGTGGCGCACAAGCCGTGGCGCGTGGATGCTGCCGACCGCGAGCTGCCACGCGGCGCCAAGGCAGCCAGCGCCGCCTTGCTGGCCAACGCGAAGCCTACCGAGCACAACGCCTTCAAGCTGACGCTGGTGGAGCGCACGCTCGATGCGGTGCTGACCGAGGCGAGGGGCTGAGCATGAAATTCGACACTCCCGCCACCACAAACCCGATCGACCAGCTCAAGGTCGTCGGCAAGCCGGTCGACCGTATCGACGGTCCGCTCAAGACCACCGGCACCGCTCCTTACGCTTACGAGCGCCACGATGTCGCCCCCAATGCAGCCTACGGCTACATCGTGGGTGCCGCGATCGCCAAGGGCCGCATCACCGCCATCGACCAGACACGCGCCAAGGCAGCACCCGGCGTCATTGCGATCGTCACAGCGGAAAACGCCGGCAAGCTCGGCAAAGGCAGCTTCAACACGGCCAGGCTGCTCGGCGGCCCCAGTGTCGATCACTACCACCAGGCGATCGCTATGGTGGTCGCGGAAACTTTCGAGCAGGCGAGCGCTGCCGCGCAGTTGCTGAAGGTGAGCTACACCCGTGCCGACGGTGCTTTCGACCTGTCGGCCGAGAAGGCCTCGGACCGCAAGACCGTGGACCGCGACAACAAGGTCGGCGACTTCGCAGCCGCCTTTGCCGGTGCCGAGGTGAGCCTGGACCAGACCTACACCACGCCCGACCAGTCGCACGCCATGATGGAGCCGTTCGCCACCACGGCGTCCTGGCGCGGCGACCAACTCACGGTGTGGACTTCGAACCAGATGATCGCCTGGACCGTGACCGATCTAGCCACCACGCTCGGCATGCCGAAGGAGAAGATTCACCTGATGTCTCCGTTCATCGGCGGCGGGTTCGGTGGCAAGCTTTTCTTGCGTGCCGACACCGTTCTGGCGGCCATCGGCGCGCGCATCGCGCGGCGGCCGGTCAAGGTTGCGATGCAACGCCCGCTCGTGGCCAACAACACCGTGCACCGGCCAGCGACCATCCAGCGCATCCGGCTGGGTGCGACCAAGGAGGGCAAGCTGACGGCCATCAGCCACGAGAGCTGGTCCGGCAACCTGGTCAGCGGCAAGCCCGAGAACGCGGTGCAGCAGACCCAATGGCTCTACGCTGGTGAGCACCGTCTGACGGGCACGCGCTTGACTGTGCTGGACCTGCCAGAAGGAAATGCGATGCGCGCGCCAGGCGAAGCGCCCGGACTGATGGCACTGGAGATCGCGATGGACGAGATGGCCGAGCGCCTTGCTCTCGACCCCATCGCCTTCCGCGTGCTGAACGACACGCAGGTCGACCCCGCCAAGCCCGAACGCCGCTTCTCCCAGCGCAATCTGATCGAGTGCATGCGCCTCGGCGCCGAGCGCTTCGGCTGGACGCAACGAAACGCCAAGCCGGCCATGCGTCGTGAAGGCCGCGCATGGATCGGCATCGGCATGGCGGCGGCGTACCGCGGCAACCAGGTCACCAAGTCGGGCGCACGCGTCAAGCTCGATGGCAAAGGCATGGTCACGGTCGAAACCGACATGACCGACATCGGCACCGGCAGCTACACCATCATTGCGCAGACGGCGGCAGAGATGATGGGCGTGCCGCTGGAGCGCGTGGTGGTCAAGCTGGGCGATTCCAGCTTTCCGGTATCGGCCGGATCGGGTGGCCAGTGGGGCGCCAACTGTTCCACCGCCGGCGTGTATGCCGCCTGCATGAAGCTGCGCGAGGCGGTCGTGCAACGCGCGGGCTTTCCGGCCGACGCGAGCTTTGCCGACGGCATGGTGCACACAGGTGGTCGCAGCATGGCGCTTGCCGAAGTGGCAGGCGAGGCCGGCTTCTCGGTCGAAGACGCGATCGAATTCGCGGAACTGGCCAAGCAGTACCAGCAGTCGACCTTTGGTGCGCACTTCGTCGAAGTGGCCGTGGACGCGTACACCGCCGAAGTCCGTGTGCGACGCATGCTGGCGGTGTGCGCCTCGGGCCGCATCCTCAACCCGAAGGCGGCGCGCAGCCAGGTCATCGGCGCGATGACCATGGGCGTGGGCGGCGCGTTGATGGAGGAGCTTGCGGTCGACACGCGCCTGGGTTTCTTCGTCAACCACGACCTCGCGGGCTACGAAGTGCCGGTGCATGCCGACATCCCGCACCAGGACGTGATCTTTCTCGACGAGACCGATGCGATGTCCTCGCCCATGAAGGCCAAGGGCGTTGGCGAACTGGGCCTGTGCGGCGTCGGCGCGGCCGTTGCCAATGCGGTCTACAACGCCACCGGCGTGCGCGTGCGCGACTATCCGATCACGCTCGACAAACTCATCGGGCGCATGCCATCGCTCGCGGCTTGAGGGATCGAGACACCATGTCGAAGCCGACCCGCCGCGCGCTCATGACAGGAATAACTGGACTCTCGCTTGGCCAAGTCACGCAAGCCTCGGCCGCGGCGGGCGCCCAGATCGCGCGGCCCGAGGCGCCGGTGCTGGTCGCGTACTTTTCCCGCTCGGGCAATACACGCGTGATCGCCGGGCTGCTGCAACGAGCGTTCGGGGCTGACCTGTTCGAGATCTTGCCCGCAACGCCTTACCCGAATGAGTACTTGGCGACGGTCGAGCAGGCACGCCAGGAGCGCGATCAGGGCGTCGAACCGCCTCTGAAGACCAAGGTGCAAAACATGGCGTCTTACGCCACGGTCTTCCTCGGCATGCCGATCTGGGGCGAAACCGCGCCGCCAATCATCCGCAGCTTTCTGTCGGCACACGACTTGCCGGGCAAGACCGTCGTCCCGTTCATCACGCACGGCGGGTACGGGCTGGGCAGCAGCGAGCGCGTCATTGCACAGCACGCGCCGAACGCCCGGCTTCAGCCCGCCTTCTCGATGCAAGCCGACCAGGAGCGACAAACCATGGACCGCGTCAACGCCTGGCTGGGCGCATCGCCGGCCACTTCGAAATAACCCAAGGAACTTGCCATGCAACACGTCACCCTGAACAACGGACTCCAAATGCCGATCCTCGGCTTCGGCGTCTTCCAGATCCCCGATCCGAAGGAATGCCAGCGCAGCGTCGTCGATGCGATCGAATCTGGCTACCGCCTCATCGACACGGCTGCTTCGTACATGAACGAGGCGGCGGTGGGCGCAGGCCTGCGCGAGAGCGGTGTGCCGCGCGAAGAACTCTTCGTCACCAGCAAGCTGTGGGTGCAGGACACCGGCTACGAACGCACGCGCGACGCCATCGACAAATCGCTCGCCCGCCTGAAACTGGACTACCTCGATCTCTATCTCATTCACCAGCCGTACGCTGACGTGCATGGCTCATGGCGGGCAATGGAAGAGGCATACAAGGCCGGTAAGTTGCGCGCCATCGGCTTGAGCAACTTCGAACCCGATCGGCTGATGGACATCATGGCTTTCAACGAGATCAAGCCGGCCGTCAACCAGGTGGAGGTCAACCCTTTCCACCAGCAGACGGAGAGTTCGGCGTTCATGGGCGACAACGGCGTGCAGGCCGAGGCATGGGCACCGTTCGCTGAGGGCCGGAACAACCTGTTCCAGAACGAGAAGCTGATCGGCATCGGCGCGCGTTACGGCAAGTCGGTCGGCCAAGTAGTGCTGCGCTGGCTGGTTCAACGGGGGATCGTTGCCTTGGCAAAGTCGGTGCGCAAGGAGCGGATGCAGGAAAACCTGGATGTCTTCGACTTCGAACTCGACGCCACCGACCTTGCCGAGATTGCGACGCTCGACAACGCGACCAGCAGCTTCTTCTCCCACCGAGACCCGGCCATGGTCAAGTGGATGAGCGAGCGGAGGCTGGACCTGTGAAGGTTCAGAACGCTACACCCTCAGGCCGCGGTCGACGCGGCTTCCTGGCCTCGGCCGGCGCCCTTGCGGCGCTACCGATGGTGAGTCGCACCGCGTCTGCGCAGCCGTCATCGTCGTCATCGTCGTCAGCGCGCCGAAAGCTCGGCACGCTGGAGGTCTCCAGCGTCGGGCTCGGCGTGCAGAACATGAGCCGGACCTACCAGACCACCGTGCCGAGCCGGCCCGAGATGATCCGGATCATTCGTGCCGCCCACGACGGCGGCGTCACCTTCTTCGATGCGGCCGAGGCGTACGGACCTCACGAGGTTGAGCGCATCCTCGGCGAGGGCATCGCGCCGATCCGGAATCAGGTCGTCATCACGTCGAAGTTCGGCTGGAACATCGACCTGCAGACGGGCGAGCGCGGCCCTGGGCTCAACAGCCGACCGGATCACATCAAGCTGGCGGTGGAAGGGATGCTCAAGCGCCTGCGCACCGATCGCATCGACCTTCTGTACCAGCACCGGGTCGACCCGGCCGTTCCCATAGAGGATGTCGCCGGAGCGATCAAGGACCTGATGGCGCAAGGCAAAGTCCTGCATTGGGGCCTGTGTGAGATGGGGCCGAACACCTTGCGGCGCGCGCATGCCGAGCAGCGCGTGACGGCGGTACAGAACGAGTACTCGATGCTGTGGCGCGGCCCCGAACAATGGCTGTTGCCACTGTGCGAAGAGCTGGGCATCGGCTTCGTACCGTGGAGCCCGCTCGGCGTTGGATTCCTGACCGGCGCCATCGATGCGAAGACGCGTTTCGCCGATGGCGACATCCGGAAGATCGAATCGCGCTTCTCGCCGGAGAACCTGTCGCACAACCTGACGCTGGTCGATCTGCTACAGCGCTGGGCGCTGCGCAAGAACGCGACACCAGCCCAGATCGCGCTGGCCTGGCTGTTGGCGAAGAAACCGTGGATCGTGCCGATTCCAGGCACGACGCAGATGGCGCACATGGTCGAAAACACGGCTGCGGCTTCGGTTCGCTTCACAGCGTCGGAACTTGCAGAACTGAATGCGGCCGTGTCGGCGATTCACGTTCAGGGCGCGCGCTTGCCAGACAGCGTTCAGGTCTATTCCGACGTCGAGGCGCCGCCGAAGCGCTGACGCACTGTTTTGAATGAACGACAACCTGGACACAAGCACATGAAATCACTTGCGATGACCGCAATTTCCCTTTCCATGGCCGCTTCTGCGATGGCGCAGGAGGACAAGGGCCAGAGCGCGCTTCAGATCGCGCGCAACGGATCACAGCAGTCGGCCAAGGGGCCGGCCGAATTCTTCACAGGCACGGTGCGCGTCGATCCGCTCTTCCCCAAACCGAACGGCCCGACGCGCGCCACTGGCTCGTACGTGACCTTCGAGCCTGGTGCGCGCACGGCTTGGCACACGCATCCGATCGGCCAGACGCTGGTCGTCACAGCCGGCGCCGGTCGCGTGCAACGATGGGGAGATCCGGTGGAGAACATCACGCCCGGCGACGTCGTGTGGATCCCACCCGGCCAGAAGCACTGGCACGGCGCCGCGCCCACCACGGCCATGACGCACATCGCCATCACCGAACTGTCGGACGGCAAGGCCGTCGATTGGCTCGAGAAGGTCAGCGATGCCCAGTACGGAAGCCAGCGGTGAGATCCAGCGCACGCATGTCGCCTTTACGGGTCGCCCTGACCATGACCGTAGCGCTATGGGCCGCATCGAGTTACGCGGCGCCCCCCGCCCAAGCATCGCAAACCATGAACAGCACACCACCCACGTCGAACACGCTGTCGGCCAAGCAGCAGGCCATCCCGCTGATCGCGGCGTCCATGGCCACCGGCGACATGCCCAAGCTCGAAGCGGCCTTGAATCAGGGACTGGACGCAGGCTTGACCGTCAGCGAGGCCAAGGAAATTCTGATGCAGCTCTACGCGTATGCCGGGTTCCCGCGGAGCCTCAACGCACTGGGTGAACTGATGAAGGTCGTGGAGGCACGTCGAAAGCGTGGCGTTCAGGACGCTCAAGGCGTAGAGCCCAGCCGCCTGCCTCCAACGGGTGACGCCTTGCTGGCAGCCGGCACGGCCAACCAGACCCGGATCTCGGGCGGCCCGGTCCAAGGCCCGGTTTTCGACTTCGCGCCTGTGATCAACCAGTTTCTGCAGGCACACCTGTTCGGCGACATCTTCGAGCGCGACAACCTTGACTGGCAAAGCCGCGAACTGGCCACCGTCGGGGCCCTGGCGGCCATGCCGGGCGTGGAGGCGCAACTGCGCTCGCACATGGCCGCCAGCCTGCGGGTCGGCTTGAGCAATGCGCAATTGCGCGAGCTCATTCAGGTGTTGGCCGACCGCGGGGACGCACAGGCCGCGCAACGGGCGAGCACCGCGCTGTCGGAAGCGCTGGCTGCGATGTCCGGGCCCAAGCCATGAAGTTCGACAGTCCTGCCACCGCCAACCCCATCGATCAGCTCAAAGTGATCGGCCAGCCGGTCGATCGCATTGACGGCCAGCTCAAGACTACCGGTGTCGCGCCGTATGCCGCCGAGCGGCACGATGTGGTGGCCGGCCAGGTGCACGGGTTCATCGTCGGCGCTGCCATTGCCACGGGTCGCATCATCTCCATCGATTTGGACGAGGCGCGCGCAGCCGCCGGTGTCATCGCCATCGTCACGGCAGACAACGCGGGAAAGCTCGCGCTGGGCGACTTCATCGGCGCAGCGCCGCTCGCCGGTCCCCGTGTCCTGCACTACCACCAGGCGGTCGCCGTGGTGGTGGCCAAGACCTTCGAGCAGGCGCGCGCCGCGTCTCATCTCGTCAGGGTGAAGTACCTCGCGGAGCCGGGTGTTTTCGACCTGGCGGCGGCGCAACCCACCGCCGTCCGGCCCGAGCGGATTCCCGACAGCGCGCTGGGCGATTTCGAGAGGGCCTTCGCGACGGCGCCAGTGTCCGTCGACGCTCGCTACACGACCCCTGACCAGAGCCACGCGATGATGGAACCGCACGCGACCATCGCGGCCTGGAACGGCGACCGCCTCACGCTGTGGACCTCGGTGCAGACCATCGACTGGGCAGCTCGCGATGTCGCCAAGTCGCTGGGGATCGAAAAGCGCAACGTCCGCATCAGCTCGCCGTACATCGGCGGCGGCTTCGGCGGCAAAGCCACATCGATGGCGGACGCGATCCTGGCCGCGGTGGCTGCCCGCGTTTCGGGCCGGCCGGTGAAGTTGGTGCTGACCCGCCCCCTGATGGCGAACAACACGACGCACCGGCCCGCGACCCGTCAGCGCGTGCGCGTTGGTGCCGACCGGGACGGCCGCATCGTCGCCATCGGACACGAGACCTGTTCGGGCAACATCCCGAACGGATTTCCTGAGCCCGCAACGATCCAGACGCCGCTGCTCTACGCCGGTGCCAACCGGATGACCAAGACCCGCCTCGCCGTGCTCAACCTGCCGGAGGGCAGTTCCATGCGCGCACCGGGCGAAGCTTCGGGAATGATGGCGCTCGAGGTCGCGATGGACGAATTGGCCGATAAGGTCGGCCTGGACCCGGTGCAACTCCGCATCCTCAACGACACCCAGGTCGATCCCGCCAACGCATCACGACCGTTCTCGACACGCAAGCTCGTCGAGGCGCTTCGCACCGGTGCCGAACGGTTCGGCTGGGGCCAGCGCACCTCGAAGCCTGGGAGCCGACGCGAAGGGCGGTGGCTGATCGGCATGGGCGTCGCGTCGGCGGTCCGCGGCGCGCGCACCCGCAATTCGGGCGCTCGGGTACGGCTGGACCGGCACGGCGTGGTGACCGTCGAAACCGACATGACGGACATCGGGACCGGGAGCTACACGATCATCGCGCAGACGGCTGCGGAGATGATGGGTGTGGGCCTGGACAAGGTCGTCGTTCGGCTGGGCGATTCCGATTTTCCGGTGACGGTCGGATCGGTGGGTCAGCGCGGCGCAACGAGCTCGACATCCGGCGTGTATGCGGCATGCGTGAAGCTGCGCGAGGCGGTGGCCGAACGTCTCCACTTCAATGGATCGGACATCCAATTCGCAGATGGCGAGGTGCGCTCGAGCACCCGCAGCATGCCGTTGGCGAGCGCGGCGCGCGGCGGCGATCTCGTGGCGGAGGATCTCGTCGAGTTCGGCGAGAGCCTGCCCAAGGCGTACGCACAAGAAACCTTCGGCGCGCACTTCGTGGAGGTCGCCGTCGACGCCTACACCGGCGAAATTCGCATTCGCCGGATGCTCGCTGTCTGTGCGGCAGGCCGGATCCTCAACCCGAAGACCGCCCGCAGCCAGGTCATCGGCGCGATGACCATGGGCGTCGGCGCGGCCCTGCTCGAAGATTTGGCCGTGGACAAGCGGCACGGATTCTTCGTGAATCACGACCTCGCAAGTTACGAAGTGCCCGTGCATGCGGACATCCCGAACCTCGACGTCGTTTTTCTCGACGAGGTCGACCCGACGATCTCGCCCATGAAGGCCAAAGGCGTCGGCGAGCTTGGACTGTCTGGCGTCGCGGCGGCGGTCGCAAACGCCGTGTTCAATGCGACCGGCGTGCGCGTGCGGGACTACCCGATCACCATCGAAAAGCTGTTGCCGGGCCTGCCTCAGCCAAGCTGACGCGCCCTGGGGGCTGCCGGTCGGCTGGATGAACGTTCGCTTGGTGGCGAGCCCCGAACCACCCAATCACCGCCCCGCCGTCTTGGCATTCACCTCCCGCCGCGACATCGCCAGTAACACCGTCATCGCACTCGACCCCATCGCCAGCACCCAGAACACAAAAAAGCTCGCCGTGTAGAGCCCCTGGCGCGACAGCGGCAGCGGTTCGCCGCGCCAATGCACGTCGCTCGGGTCGACCAAGGCGAACACCAGCATCTCGACCACGCAGGCCAGCAGGAACGAAGGCCAGAGGATCCAGGCCAGGCGGCGGATTCGGCGTTTCATGGCACCGCGTCGGGGTTCAGCGCCGGAGCAACGGCAGGTCGTTGCCCGGCGTCGCCGCGTGGTTGCGGCCGGTCTGCGCGGGCAGCAAGGTCTTGCCGGCCGCCAGCGTCTTGTTGATCTCCAGTCCCTGGCGGTAGTAGTCGTCGGCCACCACGGGGTCGGGTGTGCGAATGGCCAGCCAGAGGGTGGCGAAGCCGGCCACCACCACGATGGCCGGGCCGGCGATCACCATCCAGACCAGAGGAAATGTCCACCAGGGTTGTGCGCCCTCACCCGCCTGGGTATCGGCAGTGGCGGACGTGTTCGATGCAAGAGTGTTCATGGCTTGTTCTCCGAGTTCAGCGGGGTACGAGAAAGATCGCCTTCTCCGACACACGGGCGTCGCCGTCGATCGCCCGCACGTCGAAGTGCACGGTGTGCGAGCCGGCCGGTGCGGTGCCGTAGGGCAACTGCAGTCGCACTGCGACCCAGCGCGATTCAGCCGGCTGTACCACGGCCAGGTCTCCGGCGGCGACCGACAGGCCGTCAAGGCCGCGCACCGAGATGCGGTAGCGCTGCGGCCGCTCGGTCGCGTTCATCACCTGCAGGCGGTACACGTTCTCCAGCATGCCGCCTTCGACGATGCGCGAGAGCGATGCACGGTCCCGCACCACATCGACCTTCAGCGGCGTACGGACGACCAGGCTGGCCAGCAGACCGATGCACAAGGCCACCAGCACGCTGGCGTAGATGAGCACGCGCGGACGCAGCACGCGCGCCAGCACCTGGCGCGGCGACCACCGCGCGGCAATGCCGTTCTGCGTGGCATAGCGGATCAGGCCGCGCGGGTAGGCCATCTTGTCCATCACGGTATTGCAGGCGTCCACGCAGAGGCCACAGCCGATGCACTCGTACTGCTGGCCTTCGCGGATGTCGATGCCAGTCGGGCAGACCTGCACACACAGCGTGCAGTCGATGCAGTCGCCCAGGCCGCTGCGGTCGTGCTGTTTGCCGCGGGGGCCGCGCGCCTCGCCGCGGCCGGCGTCGTAGCTGACGACGAGCGTGTCGCGGTCGAACATCGCGCCCTGGAAACGCGCATAGGGACACATGTACTTGCAGACCTGCTCGCGCATGAAGCCCGCATTGCCGTAGGTCGCGAATCCGTAGAAGAAGGCCCAGAACACTTCCCACGAGCCCATCTGTCCCTGCAGGAACGCCATGGCGAGTTCGCGGATCGGCGTGAAGTAGCCGACGAAGGTGAAGCCGGTCCACAGCGCAATGCAGAGCCACACCAGGTGCTTGAACCATTTCTTGACCAGCTTTTCGAGGGACATCGCGCCCTTGTCGAGCCGAATGCGTGCGCTGCGCGGGCCTTCGATCTTTTCCTCGATCCACAGGAAGATCTCGGTGTAGACCGTCTGCGGGCACGCATAGCCGCACCACAGCCGGCCCGCAACAGCGGTGAACAGAAACAGCGACAGCGCCGCGATCACCAGCAGGCCGGTCAGGTAGATCAGGTCCTGCGGGTACAGCACCAGCCCGAAGATGTAGAAGCGGCGCGCCGCCAGGTCGAACAGCACCATCTGGCGCTGGCCCCATTCGAGCCACGGCATGCCGTAGAACACGAGCTGCGTGACGAACACCATGGCCCAGCGCCAGCGCGAGAACAGGCCGTCGATGCTGCGTGGGTAGATCTTCTTCTGCGCCGCGTACAGGACGACTTTCTGCATGACGTGGCCCGCTACCGCGCCGCGACCGCAGTGTTCGACAGGCCCCACACGTACGACGCCAGCACGTGGATCTGCGCCTCGGTCAGGCGGCCCTGCTGCGCCGGCATCTGGTTGGTCTTGCCGGTGTTGATGATCGAAATGATCGCGTCCTGCCCATAGCCGTGCAGCCAGATGCGGTCGCTCAGATTGGGGGCGCCGATCGCAGGATTGCCCACGCCGCCGATGCCGTGGCAAGCAGCGCAAGCGGTGAACTTGCTCTTGCCCAGCCCGGCGCGCACCGAGTCGTGCGGGCTGCCCGACAGGCTCAGCACGTAGTTGGCGAGGTTCTTCACGTCCTCCGCATTCCCGACCGCTTCGGCCATCGGTGGCATCACGCCGATGCGCCCGAGCGTGATGGTCTCCTGGATCTTGTCCGGCGTACCGCCGTGCAGCCAGTCGCCGTCGGTGAGGTTCGGAAAGCCCTTGCTGCCGCGCGCGTCGGAGCCGTGGCACTGGGCGCAGTTGTTCAGGAACAGGCGCTCGCCGATCGCCATCGCGCCCGGGTCGGCCGCGACCTGTTCGGCCGGCATCGCGACGTAGCGTGCGTAGATCGGTGCGAGCTCCGCGTTCGCCTTGGCCACTTCACCGGCGTATTCCTCACGCGCGCTCCAGCCGAACTCGCCCTGCCGGCTGCCCAGGCCGGGGAACACGAACAGGTAGCCGAGCCCGAACACGATGGTGATGACGAACAGCCCGACCCACCACATCGGCAGCGGGTTGTTGGCTTCGCGCAAGTCTTCGTCCCAGACGTGGCCGGTGGTGTTGTCGTCCGACGCCGGCGTGCGTGCGCGGGCCGTCAGCCACAGCAGCAGTCCGCAGGCCAGGATGCTGGCGACCGCGGCGAAGGCCACGTAGTTCGACCAGAAGTCGCTGATGAAATCGCTCATGCTTGCTCTCGCTCTCAGTCTTGTTCGAATGGCAGTTGGGCGGCTTCTTCGAACGCGGCCGTGCGGCTGCGCGACCAGGCCCAGACCCAGATGCCGATGAAGGTGACGAACGAGGCCAGCGTGGCCGCGATGCGAAGGGTGGTGACGTCCATGGCGTGCGCCTTACTTGAGTGCGAGGCCGAGCGACTGGAGGTACGCGACCAGCGCGTCCATCTCGGTCTTGCCCTGCACTTCGGCCTGGGCGCCGGCGATCTGCTCGGCGGTATAGGGCACACCGACGCGGCTCAGCGCGCGCATGTGCGGCGCCGCTTCGGTCGCGTCGAGCGGTGTCTTCTCTAGCCAGCCGTAGGCCGGCATGTTCGACTCCGGCACCAGGTCGCGTGGGTTGTTCAGGTGGATGCGGTGCCACTCGTCGCTGTACTTGCCGCCGACGCGGTGCAGGTCGGGCCCGGTGCGCTTGCTGCCCCACTGGAACGGGTGGTCGTAGACGAACTCGCCGGCCACCGAGTAGTGGCCGTAGCGCAGCGTCTCGGCGCGAAACGGCCGGATCATCTGCGAGTGGCAGTTGTAGCAACCCTCGCGGATGTAGATGTCGCGGCCCAGCAGCTGCAGCGGCTTGAGCGGCTCGACGCCGGTCACGGCCTCGGTGGTCGACTTCTGGAAGAACAGCGGAACGATCTCGACCAGGCCGCCGATCGCGATGACCAGCAGGATCAGCACGATCATCAGGAAGTTGTTGGTCTCGATCTTCTCGTGC
>JAZKDL010000426.1:0-1793 GCA_040387575.1 Pseudomonadota bacterium | reverse complement strand
TCAGGCCGCCGTCGCCTGCCGCACCGCACGTTCCCACCGCGCCATCGCCTCGCCCGCCTGCGCACGCCCCATCGTCGGCATGAATCTGCGTTCCACGCGCCATAGCGCCGACAACTGCGCCACGTCGCCGTACACGCCGGTCGACAGGCCCGCCAAATAGGCCGCGCCCAGCGCCGTGGTCTCGATGACTTCCGGCCGCACGACGGGTATCCCCAGCAGGTCGGCCTGGAATTGCATCAGCAGGTCGTTCACGCAGGCGCCGCCGTCCACGCGCAGCTCGGACACTGGTGCGCCGCCCGCAGCCACGGCGTCGCGGCTCATCGCCTGGAGCAGGGCGGCGCTCTGGTAGGCGATGCTTTCCAGCGCGGCGCGGGCGATGTGGGCGACCGTCGTGCCGCGGGTCAGGCCGGTGATGGTGCCGCGCGCGTCGGCGTCCCAGTAGGGCGCGCCGAGGCCGGTGAAGGCCGGCACCATCATCACGCCGCCGGCGTCGGGCACGCTCTCGGCCAGCGACTGCACTTCGGCACTGCCCTTGATCGCCTTGAGGCCGTCGCGCAGCCACTGCACGACCGCGCCGCCGACGAACACGCTGCCTTCCATCGCGTACTGCGGCTGCGCACCGGTCTGCGCGGCGCTCGTGACCAGCAGGCCGTTGGTCGATGGCTGGAAGGCTTCGCCGGTGTGCATCAGCAGGAAGCAGCCGGTGCCATAGGTGTTCTTGGCCATGCCGGGCCCGAAGCAGGCTTGGCCGAACAGCGCGCTCTGCTGGTCGCCGGCCACGCCGCCGATCGGCAGCGCCGCGCCGAGCAGCGCCGCGTCGGTGTCGGCGAAATGGGCACTCGATGGTTTCACCTCGGGCATCAGCTGGATCGGTATGTCGAGCGCCTTCAGAAGTTCCGCGTCCCACGCGTTGGTGTGGACGTTGAAGAGCATCGTGCGCGACGCGTTGCTGACGTCGGTGACGTGCACCTTGCCGCCGGTGAGCTGCCAGATCAGCCAGCTGTCGACGGTGCCGAAGGCGAGTTCGCCGCGCGCCGCCTGGTCGCGCGCGCCAGGTACGTGGTCGAGCAGCCAGCGCAGCTTGGTGCCGGAGAAGTAGGCGTCGATCACCAGCCCGGTCTTGTCGCGGATCGTGTCGGCCATGCCGTCGTCGCGCAGTCTGGCGCAGATCGGCTCGGCGCGCCGGTCCTGCCAGACGATCGCGTGGTGCACCGGCTGGCCGGTCTTGCGGTTCCACAGCAGCGTGGTCTCGCGCTGGTTGGTGATGCCGATCGCGTGGATGTCGGTTGCTGTGAGCCCGGCCTTGGCCAGCACTTCGCGGGCGGTGGCCAGCTGGCCGCGCCAGATTTCCATCGGGTCGTGCTCGACCCAGCCGGGCTGCGGATAGATCTGCGGCAACTCGCGCTGCGCGATGGCGACAATACGGCCTTCGCGATCGAACACGATGCTGCGAGAACTGGAAGTGCCCTGATCGAGGGCAAGAAGGTAGGTCATCTGTCTGTCTCCTGGGAGTCCGGATCGTGCGGCATCGTGTACAAATCGCCTGATCGAATTGAACGAGCCCATCTTGAGCGACTCCCACTTTAGCGAATGCGACGTCCTGGTCGTCGGCGGCGGCATCAACGGCTGCGGCATTGCGCGCGACCTGGCCGGCCGCGGCTGGCGCGTCATCCTGTGCGAGAAGGACGACCTCGCGTCGCACACGTCGTCGGCCTCCACCAAACTGATCCACGGCGGCCTGCGCTACCTGGAGTACTACGAGTTCTCGCTGGTGCGCAAGGCGCTGCAGGAGC
>JAZKDL010000425.1:0-7183 GCA_040387575.1 Pseudomonadota bacterium | reverse complement strand
TACGGCGACTGGATGTTCAACCTCGTGCGCACCAGCACCGAAGGCAAGCCGCAGACCGGCATCAGCTTCCTGCTGCTCGACATGAAGTCGCCAGGCGTCACGGTGCGCCCGATCAAGCTGCTCGATGGCAGCTTCGAGGTCAACGAGGTGTTCTTCGACAACGTCGAAGTGCCCGCGGAAAACCTGATCGGCGAGGAGAACAAGGGCTGGACGTACGCCAAGCACCTGTTGTCGCACGAACGCACCAACATCGCCGACGTGAATCGTGCCAAGCGCGAACTCGAGCGGCTCAAGCGCATCGCCAAGAGCGAAGGCGTCTACGACGACCCGCGCTTCCGTGACGAGATCGCCAAGCTCGAAGTCGACGTCGTCGCGCTCGAGATGATGGTGCTGCGCGTGCTGTCCGCCGCCACGTCGGGCAAGAACTCGCTGGACGTCGCCGGCCTGCTCAAGATCCGCGGCAGCGAGATCCAGCAGCGCTACGCCGAACTGATGCTGCTGGCCGGTGGCCCGTACGCCCTGCCGCTGATCCGCGAAGCCATGCATGCCGGTTGGCAAGGCGATTTCCCCGGCGGCAATCCGGCGCTGGCGCCGCTGGCATCGACCTTCTTCAACATGCGCAAGACCACCATTTACGGCGGTTCGAACGAGGTTCAACGCAACATCGTCGCGCAGACGGTTCTGGGCTGAGGAGACACACATGGACTTCAATTTTTCTGACGACCAGGAACAACTGCGCGACGCAGTGCGCAAGTGGGTCGACAAGGGCTATGCCTTCGAACGCCGTCGCGGCATAGAAGCCAAGGGCGGCTTTTCGCGCGAGGCCTGGGACGAACTCGCCGAACTCGGGCTGGGCGGCCTCTACATCTCGGAAGACGACGGCGGCCTCGGCATGGGCCCGGTCGCCGGCATGGTCGTGATGGAAGAACTCGGTCGCGGCATCGTGCTCGAGCCTTTCGCACAAGCTTTGATCGCCGGCGGCGTGCTGAGCGGCTATGCAGGCAGCGAACTGAAAGACGCATGGCTGCCGCGCATCGCCGGTGGCCAGGCGATCGTCGTGTTGGCGCACCAGGAGCGCAAAGCGCGCTACAGACTCGACGTGTGCGCAGCAACCGCCACGAAATCCGGCGACGGCTGGACGGTGACGGGCCACAAGAGCCTGGTGCCAGCAGGCGATGAAGCGGACGCCTATCTCGTTCCGGCGCAGGCCGACGGCAAGATCGCCCTGTTCCTGGTCGAGCGCAGCGCGAGCGGCGTCGAGGCCCACGGCTACGGCACGCAAGACGGCAGCCGTGCCGCCGAAGTCGTATTCGACAAGGCAGCCGGCGCATTGGTTACCGCCGACGGTCTGGCAGCGCTCGAGCATGCGGTCGACATCGGCATCGCAGCGACCTGTGCGGAAGGCGTCGGCGTGCTCGACAAGACGCTCGACGTCACCGTGGAATACATGAACCAGCGCAAGCAGTTCGGCGTGACGATCGCCAGCTTCCAGGCACTGCGCCACAGGGTGGCGGACATGAAGATGCAGGTCGAGCTCGCACGCTCGATGAGCTACTACGCCACGCTCAAGCTCAATGCGCCGGCCGACGAGCGCCGCCAGGCGTTGGCGCGCGCCAAGTACCAGCTCGGCGTGTCGATGCGCTATGTGGCGGCAAATTCCGTGCAACTGCATGGCGGTATCGGGGTGACCGATGAATACATCGGCAGCCACTATTTCCGCAAGCTGACCCAGCTCGAACTCACCTTCGGCGATTCGATGCATCAGCTCGGCGAAGTGTCGGCGCGGCTGCAGGACACTGCCGGCGTGTTCAATTAATCGGGCACTGCGCGGCCTTCTTCCTGAGGCAACGCCAGCGGTCCGGCAAAGCCGGACCCACAGCGCTGCTGGAGAAGGCGGGTCGCCGCCTGGATCAAGTTGAGCGCCTTCGGGCGCTTTTTTCATGTTGGAACGGAGCTTGCAAATGCATTCACGTCGCACACTCATCGCCATGGGCATCGCCTCCACTCTTCTTGCCGCCTGCGCAGGCGCCCCGTCGATCGACGAGCGCCCGCCGATCGTGTTCGTGCACGGCAACGGCGATTCGGCAGCGCTATGGCAGACGACGATCTGGCGTTTCGAATCGAACGGCTGGCCACGAGAACGGCTGTTCGCCTTCGATCAACCCATGCCGCTGGCGCGCGACAACGATGCCGTCGCTCAGCCCGGGCGTAGTTCCACGGCCGAATCCATGGCCTTTCTCAAAGCCGAAGTCGACGGCGTGCTCAAGGCAACGGGCGCCCGCAAGGTGGTGCTGATCGGCAATTCCCGCGGTGGCAACACCATCCGCAACTACGTGCAGAACGGCGGCGGCGACCAGGTCGTCAGCCATGTGGTGCTCGGTGGCAATCCGGCGCACGGCATCTGGGCGATCAAGGGATTCAACGAGGGCAGTGAGTTCTCCGCCCTGTCGCCTTTCATCCAGGCGCTGAATGCGCCGAAGGGACCGGCGGGCGACGAGGTCACGCCGGGCGTTCGCTGGCTCACGCTGCGCTCCGACAACAACGACAAGTTCGCGCAACCCGACGGACTCTGGATCGGTGCGCCGGGCAAGGCAACGAACATCGGCTACGACGGGCCGGCACTGAAGGGTGCGAGCAACATCGTCCTGCCGCGCGTCGATCACCGCGAGACATCCTTTTCGCCGGCCGCGTTCGACGCCACCTGGCGCTTCTTGACCGGCAGCGCGCCAGCCACGCTCCAGCCTGTATCGGAAGCACAGATCACGCTGTCCGGCCGCGTCACCGGCCTGGGGACCGATTCGCTGCGCCCAACCAGCGGCAATTTCACGAACAACCTGCCGCTGTCTGGCGCACGCCTCAGCGTGTTCGTCGTCGACCCGGCGACCGGCCTGCGGCGCGGCGCGGCTGCCTGGGAGCAGACGATCGGTGCAGACGGACGCTGGGGGCCATTCGCTGCCGCGTCGAACACCGCGTTCGAATTCGTGATCAGCGCAGACGGCTACGACACGACGCACATCTACCGCAGCCCGTTCCCGCGTTCAAGTGCAATCGTGCAGATGCGGCCTGAACGCGTGGCCGCCGCCGATCGCGATGCACCGGCGCTGGTCATCCTCACACGACCGCGCGGCTACTTCGATGCGCAGCGCGACACGATGCGCTTCGATGCCAATGCGTTGCCTGGGGTGCCAGCGCGAGGCGCCGGCGTCGCGAGCAGCAAGTTGCGCCTGGCGGATGCAGCGCCGCGCGCCGTGGTCGCGGAATTCAACGGCGAGCGCTTGGCTGGGCAGATCTGGCCGCTGACCAGCGGCCAAGTGAGCGTGCTCGAACTGAGCTATTGACCGGTGACTCCGCCTGCAGAGCCGGTGCGCGCACTCGAAGTCCGAGTCGGCGACGGTTCGTCAGATATGCAGACGCGAACTCTGCGGCAGATGCGCCATCAGGAATTCCATCTGGTCCGCCAGAATGCGGCGGTTGCGCAGGATGAAGTCCTCCCAGAGACTGGGCACATATGGCGCATACAAAAGCGGCATGTTCGCCTGCTCCGGCGTGCGGCTGCTCTTGCGGTGATTGCACGGCTTGCAGGCCGTCACGACGTTCATCCAGACGTCGATGCCGTTCTGTGCGAACGGAATGATGTGTTCGCGCGTAAGTTCGTCTTCGTGGAAGTGGCCGCCACAATAGGCGCAGACGTTGCGATCTCGCGAGAACAGCTTGCTGTTGGTGAGGCCGGGACGCTGATGGAAGGGGTTGATGCGGGGCACACCCTTGGTGCCGATGATGCTGTTGATCGCAATCTGAGACTGCTTGCCGGTCACCGCGTTGTGCCCGCCTCGGAAGATCGCGACCTGCGCGCCGACTTCCCAGCGCACCTCGTCCGCCGCGTAGTGGATCACGGCCTGTTCCAGCGTGATCCACGACTGGGGCAGCCCTTGGGCAGACAACTTCAAGACCTTCACCACTCGCCTCCTCAAAACAGGGAAGAAACTCGGAAAGACCAGGGTCGGCGCACAAACCGGGACGGCACGCGCGCTGACGCAGTGCGTCACAATATACCGGCTTTATGACAGATATGCGTTGAGTTGCCCGTCCAGCGGGCATGCGGCGCTATCAAAAATATATCAACTCATGCAGGTTTTTCGCGGCTTTCGGCATCCCGGCGTGGCACCGGCCTGCGCCCTGACCATCGGCAACTTCGACGGTGTCCACCGTGGACACCAAGCCATGCTGGCACTGCTCAACACGGAAGCGCGCCAACGCGGCCTGCCGAGTTGCGTGCTCACCTTCGAGCCGCATCCGCGCGACTACTTCGCGGCCCTGAACAAGCGGCCCGAACTCGCGCCCGCGCGGATCGGCACCTTGCGCGACAAGCTCGCCGAACTTGCCGGCAGCGGCGTGGCGCAAACCATCGTGCTCCCCTTCGATGCGCGGCTGGCAGCACAGACGCCCGACGAATTCATCCGTGACGTGCTGATCGAAGGCCTGGGCGCGCGCTATGTGCTGGTCGGCGACGACTTCCGTTTCGGCGCCAAGCGCGCCGGCGACTACGCGATGCTCGACCAGGCCGGCATCCGGCACGGCTTCGACGTGGCGCGGATGAACAGCTATGAAGTGCGCGGGCTGCGCGTGTCGAGTTCCGCGGTGCGCGATGCGCTGGCCGAAGGCCGCATGGGCGACGCCCACACGCTGCTCGGCCGGCCGTACGCCATCTCGGGGCACGTAGTTCATGGGCGCAAGCTGGGCCGCGCGCTCGGCGCGTCGGCACCGGGTCGCGACGACGGCTTTCGCACGCTCAACCTGCGTTTCAAGCACTGGAAACCCGCCGCCAGCGGCATCTTCGCCGTGCTGGTCCACGGGCTGGCCGACCGGCCGCTGCAAGGCGTCGCCAATCTCGGCGTACGACCTTCGCTCGATGCCAACGACGTTAATGGCGGCCGCGTGCTGCTGGAAACCCACTGTCTCGATTGGCCCGCCGAACTCGGTTCCGAAGGGGCCTACGGTAAAATCGTCCGCGTGGAACTGCTGCACAAACTGCACGACGAATTGCGCTACACCAGCCTGGAAGCCCTGACTGCGGGCATCGCGAAGGATGGCAAAGACGCACGTGCGTTCTTTGCCTCGACCCACGCGGAAACCCACCGTCAGACCACGCGCGACCGAATTTAGGGCGGGAAGCCCTTCCCGCTCCTTCGCCATTCGCTGCGTGCCGCGCTTCGTCCTTCAGCGCCGCACGCCCTCACCGATTCTTCGCGCGTTGCATGGCAGCGCAGACCTTCTGGAACTTCCATGGCTGACAACAAAACCGACGGCGGCACCGATTACCGCGCCACCCTGAACCTGCCCGACACCCCCTTCCCGATGCGCGGCGACATGTCGAAACGCGAACCCGGCTGGGTCAAGGAATGGGACGACACCGGCCTTTACAAGCGGCTGCGCGACGCCCGCCACGGCGCGCCCAAGTTCATCCTGCACGACGGCCCGCCGTACGCCAACGGCCAGATCCACATGGGCCACGCGGTGAACAAGATCCTGAAGGACATGATCACCAAGGCGCGCCAACTCGAGGGATTCGACGCGCTCTACGTGCCGGGCTGGGACTGCCACGGCCTGCCGATCGAAAACGCCATCGAGAAGAAATTCGGCCGCAATCTGAGCCGCGACGACATGCAGGCCAAGAGCCGTGCGTTTGCCACCGAGCAGATCGCGCAACAGATGGCCGACTTCAAGCGCCTCGGCGTGCTCGGCGAATGGGACCATCCGTACAAGACGATGGACTTCGCGAACGAGGCCGGCGAGCTGCGCGCGTTCAAGCGCGTGATCGAGCGCGGCTTCGTCTACCGCGGGCTGAAGCCGGTGTACTGGTGCTTCGACTGCGGATCGTCACTGGCCGAGTTCGAGATCGAATACGCCGACAAGAAGTCGCAGACGATCGACGTCGCCTTCAAGGCGCACGATCCGGCAAAGCTCGCCGCCGCGTTCGGCCTGCCGGCGCTCGAAAAAGACGCCTTCGCCGTGATCTGGACGACCACCGCGTGGACCATCCCCGCCAACCAGGCGCTGAACCTGAACCCTGAGCTCGACTACGCCTTGGTCGACACCGAACGCGGCCTGCTGGTGCTGGCCGAATCGCTGGTCGAGATGTGCATGAACCGCTATGCACTGGACGGCAAGGTGCTGGCCGTGACCAAGGGCGAGAAGCTCGGCGGGCTCGAGTTCGAGCATCCGCTGTACGACGTCGACGCCGGCTACCACCGCTTGTCGCCCGTCTACCTTGCCGACTACGCGACGGCCAACGACGGTACCGGCCTCGTGCACTCGTCGCCAGCCTACGGCGTGGACGACTTCAACTCCTGCGTCGCGCACGGCCTCGCCTACGACGACATCCTGAACCCGGTGCAGGGCAACGGCACCTATGCGGCGGACTTTCCGCTGTTCGGCGGGCAGCACATCTGGAAAGCCGTGCCGGAAGTCATCGCCGCATTGCGCGACGCCGGCCGCCTGCTCACGACTGAGACGATCACCCACAGCTACCCGCACTGCTGGCGCCACAAGACGCCGGTGATCTACCGCGCCGCGGCGCAGTGGTTCATCCGGATGGACGAAGGCGAAGGCGTGTTCACCAAGGACAAGGCGCCGAAGACGTTGCGCCAGACCGCGCTCGAGGCGATCGAGCAGACCAGCTTCTATCCCGAGAACGGGAAGGCGCGCCTGCACGACATGATCGCCAACCGGCCCGACTGGTGCATCTCGCGCCAGCGCAGCTGGGGCGTGCCGATCCCGTTTTTCCTGCACAAGGATTCGG
Source organism: Pseudomonadota bacterium (assembly GCA_040387575.1). GTDB lineage: Bacteria > Pseudomonadota > Gammaproteobacteria > Burkholderiales > Burkholderiaceae_C > Variovorax. The sequence continues at coordinate 384 of JAZKDL010000425.1, read as the reverse complement.
GCGAGCTGCATCCGCGCACCATGGAGATCCTCGACCAGGCGGCAGACATCGTCGAGCACGGCGGCATCGAGGCCTGGAGCCGCGTGACAACCGAAGAAATCCTCGGCGCCGAGGACGCACCGAGCTACACCAAGAGCACGGACATCCTCGAGGTGTGGTTCGACTCGGGCTCGACCTTCTATCACGTGCTGCGCGGTACGCATCCCACGGTGCACCACGATGTCGGCCCCGAGGCCGACCTCTATCTCGAAGGCCACGACCAGCACCGCGGTTGGTTCCATTCGTCGCTGCTGCTGGCGTCCGCGCTCGAAGGCCGTGCGCCCTACCGCGGCCTGCTGACGCACGGCTTCACGGTCGACAGCCAGGGCCGCAAGATGAGCAAGT
>JAZKDL010000424.1:0-7438 GCA_040387575.1 Pseudomonadota bacterium | reverse complement strand
GTCCCAGATTGTGATTCTGGTCGTCGTGGGTTCGAGTCCCATCAGCCACCCCAAACCTTCCTGAAAAAGGGCGCCTGTTACAAAGCAGGCGCCCTTTTTTCTTGTGTGAATTTCAGGTTGAATTAGAATTTCGCGTTTTCCAATTCAATTCAAGGACACAAGCATGGCTTCCTCCACTCTTGCCGACATCAATTCGCAGATCAAGAAGAACGAAGAGCAGATCGCCCAATTGCGCAAGCAGGCCGAAGAGCTTCGCAATCACGAGCGTGCTGGTGTCATCGAGGAGCTACGCAAGAAGATCGCGGAATATGGATTGAGTGCAGCCGATCTGAAACTCAATGTTCGCGCATCCTCAGTCAAACGTGCGGCAAGCGCACCTACTGCGAAGGCGGAGGCCAAATACCGCAGCCCAACCGGCGAAACCTGGTCGGGTGGCCGAGGCCGCAAGCCACGCTGGATTACAGAAGCGCTGGCATCGGGAAAGCCGTTGACCGACTTTGAAATCAAGTGACTCGCTGCGTGTGCTTGAAATCTCAATGAAAAAGCCCGCAACGCGGGCTTTTTGATGGGAGAAGTAGGGAATAGTCAGGTTATGTTCAGTTGACCATCACCAGTTTTCCTTTGACGCCACGCGATCCCATGTGCGCATAAGCGGCTTTCAATTCATTCATTGGCATCTTGTTGTCGATCACTGGCTTGATTTTCCCCTGTGCATACCAGGTTGCCAATTCTGCCATCATGGCCGCATTCGCCTTGGGCTCACGCCTAGCGAAATCACCCCAGAAAACGCCCACCAATGACGCCCCTTTGAGCAGCGTCAGATTCAATGGAAGCGCCGGAATGGGGCCAGCGGCAAATCCGACGACGAGATAACGGCCCCGCCATGCGATCGAACGAAATGCCGGCTCTGCGAAGTCGCCACCAACCGGGTCGTAAATCACATCTGGTCCCTTGCCCTCGGTCGCAGCCTTGATCGCGTCGCGGAACCCGCCCGGCAAGGTGTGGGTGGTGTAGTTGATGGTCGCATCCGCCCCTATAGAGCTGCAGAGTTCGCACTTTTCGTCTGTCGAGGCTGCGGCGATAACCCGGGCACCTGCGGCTTTCGCGATCTGTATCGCCGCAGTGCCAACCCCGCCTGCCGCGCCGAGCACCAGCACTGTTTCACCCGCCTTCAGTTGCGCGCGGTCCATCAGCGCATGCCAGGATGTCGCATAGATCATGATGAATGCGGCTGCGTCCACGTGGCTGAAGCCATCGGGCAATGGCATGCACAGCGCGGCGGGTGCGAGGGTGTGCGTGGCGAAGCCGCCGGTACCTGAAAGGCATGCCACGTTCTGGCCGATGCGCAGGTGCTTGACGCCTTCGCCAACCGCCTCGACCGTGCCCGCGTACTCGGAACCAGGCACAAAGGGCAGCGCCGGCTTCATCTGGTACTTGTTCTGCACGATCAGCAGGTCGGGAAAATTGAGACTTGCGGCCTTGATGGCGATCAGCACTTCACCAGGTCCCGGTTGCGGGGTGGGTAGCTCTTTCCAGGTCAGCGCCTCGACGCCGGTTGGGGTTTCGCAAAGCCAGGCATGCATGTCGATGTCTCCTTCGAGTGCGGTGGTGTCGTTGAATGCGGGCATGATAGGCGGCGCATCAGGGTGCCGTTGTCCCTGCGGCGACCACCGCAACCTACAATTCCGCGCACTCCAAGACAGTCATGAAGATACTCATTTCCAACGACGACGGCTTCCAGGCGCCCGGCATTCTGGCCTTGTACGACGCGCTCAAGGATCTGCCCGATGTCGAGATCGACGTAGTGGCGCCCGAGCACAACAACAGCGCCAAGTCCAACGCGCTGACGCTTGCTGCACCGCTCTACGTGCACCATGCGCACAACGGTTTTCGCTATGTGACCGGGACGCCGGCAGACTGTGTCCACATCGCCCTCAAGGGTCTGCTGGGGTACCGACCGGACCTGGTGGTTTCGGGCATCAACAATGGCGCCAATATGGGCGACGACACAATTTATTCCGGTACGGTGGGTGCTGCCATGGAGGCGTATCTGTTTGGTATTCCGGCGATCGCTTTCTCGCAGATCGAGAAGGGTTGGTCGAACGTCGATGCGGCCGGTCAGGTCGCGCGACGACTCGTGGAGCAGGTTCGCCGTGAGCGGATGCTCGATGGCGCCCCCTGGCTTCTCAATGTGAATGTCCCGAACAAGCCATTCGACCAGCTGAAGCCTGTCAAGGTCTGTCGGCTGGGCCGGCGTCATGCAGCCGAGAAAGTCATCACTCAGGACAGTCCGCGAGGCGAAACGATGTATTGGATCGCTGGCGCTGGCGGTGCAAAGGACAGTGGCGAGGGCACGGATTTCCATGCCACTGCGGCTGGTCATGTGTCGTTGACCCCCCTGCAGATTGATCTGACGGATCATGCCAATCTTGGTCAGTGGCGTGATTCGGTGGCGCGACTGGTTTGATGACCATGCCATTGCGTCCAAGTCCAGTGATGTGGGTGCCGCCGCATGGTGGTCTCGCGAAGACTTGATGGCGACGCAGCGCCCTGGCTTTCCCGTTCGGCTAACTCCCACGGCCTCAGCGGCGACGCGTGGACGGATGCCAGCGGTGCCGGCAAGGCCGACGATGCCTTCGACCCCTTCCATGGCCTCCGACGCAGTCCGCGCCCGGATGGTTCAGCGACTGGCCGCGCAAGGGATCGGCGATGCCCGAGTGTTGCGCGCGATGATGAACGTCGAACGCCATATGTTCGTCGACAGTGCCCTGGTCAATCAGGCGTATGAAGACACCAGCCTGCCGATCGGGTTCGGGCAGACGATCTCCAAGCCGAATGTGGTTGCTCGAATGATCGAATTGCTGCTCGGGGCGCCGTCGCTCGCAGGGCAGACCGATGCACGGCTCGGACGCGTCCTGGAGATTGGTACCGGCTGCGGCTACCAGGCGACCGTGCTGAGCCACGTGGCCAGCGAGGTTTACAGCATTGAGAGATTACGTGGCCTGCACGAGCGAGCCCGCGTCAATCTGCGGCCGCTTCGCCTGGCCACCGTCCATCTGCTATTCGGCGATGGCATGGCAGGCTACGCCAAGGGCGGGCCGTATGCGGGCATCATCGCTGCGGCTGGCGGTGATTCAGTGCCACAAGCCTGGATCGACCAACTGGCCGTTGGCGGCCGCATCGTGGCACCGACACAGTCCGAAGGACGCGGGCAGGCACTCGTTGTGATCGACAAGACGGCCACCGAGTTACAGCGCCGTGTATTGGAGGCCGTTCATTTTGTCCCCCTAAAATCAGGAATTGCTTGAAGGAAGAACACATGCAGGGATTTGGCAATCGGGGCTGGCTTGCTGGCGTGACGCTGGCTTCGGCCCTGGCGCTGGCGGCTTGTACGGCGCCGCCGCGCGTTCCGGCACCTGTCGAGGACCGGGCCTCCACCGCGACAACGGCACCGTCCGCAGCAGGCGTGCCCCCCATTACTACAGACGCGTCGGGCAAGCCGCTGCCGGGCATCGAGAACTATGGCAAGCCCGGTTACTACGCGGTTCGCCCTGGCGACACGCTGCGCCGCATCGGCGCTGAAACCGGCCAGAGCTGGCAGAACATCGTTCGCTGGAACAATCTAGAAAACCCGGACCGCATCGAAGTGGGTCAGGTTTTGCGGGTGATCCCGCCATCTGCGACCGCAGATTCATCCGGTGCCGTGACGCGACCCGTGACGCCGCCAGCTGCCGTGATGCCCGTACCGAACGGCACGACGGCATCGGCACCGCCTTCACCGGTACCTGCACCCGCCAAACCGGCCGCATCCGGCGGTGACGAGGACGTGGGTTGGATCTGGCCAGCCAGCGGTACATTGATTGCCGGCTTCGACGAAGCAAAGAACAAGGGACTGGACATCAGTGGCAAGGCCGGTGATTCGGTACTCGCTGCGGCCGACGGCCGAGTGGTTTATGCGGGAGCTGGGCTGCGTGGTTACGGCAACCTGATCATCCTCAAGCACAACAACACTTATTTGACGGCCTACGCGCACAACCAGACACTGCTGGTCAAGGAAGACCAGTCCGTGCAGCGCGGTCAGAAGATCGCCGAAATGGGCAGCAGCGATGCAGATCGTGTAAAGCTCCATTTCGAGATCCGAAGACAGGGCAAGCCAGTCGACCCTTCGCGCTACTTGCCGGCACGGTAAGCGCGAATCCAGCGCCCGGCAACGCCGGGTACGCTTGCGCGCCTGAGACAATCGGCGCATGACGGATACGACAGAAAAAAAAGGGGCGACCCACGCGAGCGATGAATGGCTGAACGTCGAGTCGCTCGATCTCGACGCGCAAGGCGTTGCACATACGGCGGATGGCATGGTCGTCTTCATCGAAGGCGCATTGCCTTTCGAAGAAGTGCAGCTCAATGTTCACCGCAAGAAGAACAACTGGGCGCAGGGTACGGTGACTGCCATTCGGCGCGAGTCGTCGCAGCGTGTGCGTCCGGGCTGCCCGCATTTTGGGCTGCATACCGGTGCTTGCGGCGGTTGCAAGATGCAGCATCTGGACGCTTCGGCGCAGGTGGCCGTCAAGCAACGCGCATTGGAGGACAACCTTTGGCACCTCGGCAAGGTTCGCGCGGAAACCATGCTGCGCCCACTGGCCGGGCCGTCCTGGCACTACCGCTATCGCGCACGGCTTTCGGTGCGCCATGTGGTCAAGAAGGGGGCGGTTCTCATTGGCTTCCACGAGCGCAAGAGCCGTTATCTGGCAGACATGACGGTATGTCCGGTGCTGCCTGCACGCATCAGCGACATGCTGGTTCCGTTGCGCGGCCTTATCGCATCGCTCGATGCGCGCGATACCTGTCCGCAGATCGAACTCGCCTGCGGTGACGCACCAGGCAGCACGAAGCTCGGAACGATCGCGCTCGTGCTGCGCCATCTCGTGCCTTTGTCAACGGACGATGCAGCCAGGTTGCGGGCCTTCGCGGCTGCTCATGAGGGGGTGCAATGGTGGCTGCAGGCCAAGGGACCGGAAACCGTTAGGTTGCTGGATGAGGGTGGCATCCCGCTGTCCTACGAGTTGCCCGACTTCGGCGTCACCATGCCGTTCAGGCCAACGGACTTCACCCAGGTCAATCCGCATATCAACCGGGCACTGGTCGGTCGGGCGTTGCGTTTGCTCGACGTGCAGTCTCACGAGCGCGTGATCGACTGGTTTTGCGGGCTGGGCAATTTCACGCTGCCGCTTGCCACGCGTGCGCGTGAGGTCTTGGGTATCGAGGGCAGCGATACCCTGGTGGCTCGCGCGGGAGAAAACTTCCGCCTGAATCGGCCGGCGACGTCATCGCGTGGCGCTTTGTCGAATGCGAGTTTCGTCGCGCGCAATTTGTTCGAGATGACACCGGCCATGTTGGTGGCGGATGGTGCAGCAGACAAGTGGCTGGTCGATCCGCCTCGAGAGGGTGCTTTCGCGTTGGCCAAGGCGCTTGTAGACCTGCATCAGCAAATCGATCCCCATGAAGGCGGCTGGGCGCCGCCGGAGCGCATTGTCTATGTGAGTTGCAATCCGTCGACATTGGCCCGTGATGCCGGGCTGCTGGTGCATCAGGCTGGCTACCGTTGTACGTTTGCAGGGGTGGTCAACATGTTCCCGCACACGGCCCACGTCGAATCGATTGCGGTTTTCGATCGCGCATAAAAAAAGGCCCCTCGAGGCCTTTTTTTATGATGCAGCGAAGAGGCGCTGACGTTTCAATCAATCTCGTTCGCCACCCATGATGCCGAGCAGCGCAAGCAGGCTCTGGAAGACGTTGAACAGATCAAGGTAGAGCGCGAGCGTGGCGCTGATGTAGTTCGTTTCGCCGCCATCCATGATCTGCTTCAGGTCATAAAGCATGTAGGCAGAGAAAATCCCGATGGCGGCAACAGAGATGGCCATCATCCCGGCACTTGAGCCGACGAAGACATTGATGATCGCGCCGACCATCAACACCATTGCGCCAACGAACAGCCACTTGCCCATGCCGGACAGATCGCGCTTGATCACTGTCGCGAGCGATGCCATCACGAAGAACACGCCGGCCGTACCGCCGAAGGCCGTCATGATCAGTTCAGAACCGTTCTTGAAGCCCAGCACCATTGCGATAAGCCGCGAGAGCATCAGGCCCATGAAGAAGGTGAAGGCGAGCAATACCGGAACGCCCGCCGCAGAATTCTTGGTCTTCTCGATGGCAAACATGAAGCCGAATGCGCCGGCCATGAAGACGATCAGGCCGAAGCCACCACTGAGCGAGCGAGTGATGCCGGTCGACACGCCTAGCCAAGCGCCCAGCACGGTAGGAAGAAGGCTCAGGGCGAGCAGCCAATAGGTGTTGCGCAGCACGCGCTGGCGTTCCGCCTGCGGCAGCGTCTGGCCGTAGCCGACGGAAGTGTCGAGGGTAGTGACGCGGTCGTTCATTGCTGAAACTCCTGGGTTTGGCTGCAACACTGCAGCTCGCTTCATTCTAGGTGGACCGCTTCACGGTTGGGTCACAAAAGCCGGTCCGCTATGTGCCTACAGCTGGTGTGGGTTCTGGATGCGCGTGACGGTATGCTCGTTCGTTTACGCCAATCCAACCTGATATGAAGACCAAATCTTTTCTCGAACTCGCAGACGTCAAGGCAATCGCTGCAGCGGCAGAAGCCGAAGCACTCAAGAACAATTGGGCCGTGACCATTGCCATCGCGGATGATGCTGGCCACCTTTTGTGGCTCCAGCGCCTGGATGGCGCTGCGGCACTATCGTCCCATATTGCGCCTGCAAAAGCGCATACCGCAGCCATGGGACGCCGTGAAAGCAAGGTCTACGAGGACATCATCAACGGTGGACGGACCGCATTCCTCACCGCGCCGTTGGTCGAAGGCATGCTCGAGGGCGGTGTGCCTATCGTGAAGGACGGACATGTGATTGGCGCCGTTGGTGTGAGCGGCGTCAAATCCACAGAGGATGCGCAAATCGCCAAGGCTGGGATCGCTGCCATTGGCCTCTGAGGCGGGGAGCCCGCCGCGCAATGCAAAACGCCGACCCAGCGGTCGGCGTTTTCTTTTTGATGATCAGCGTGAAAAAAAGCTTGGCTAGTCGGCGAACCGTTGGCTAGCAAAAAACGACCCTTTGGAGAGTGATCTCCTCGAGTCGCCCCACGATGAAACTTGCGCGATGGGCAGCGACCTTATTTGGTCAGGATCAGCTTGCCGAGTTTGGTGGCCTGTAGCCTGTAGAGCGAGCCGTTGTGAAGGATGGCGACGGTCTTGCTGCCACGCAGCAGGTCGGCGCTCTCAAGCAGATGTGCTGGCCGTGCGCTGCTTTGAACCGTCGCCTGACCGCCGCCCGATTGGTCGAGCGATGGGTGGTTCAGCAACAGGGTGGCGGAGGGATTGCGTTGCATCTGGAGTTCCTTTCTCGAAACGATGAGCGAA
>JAZKDL010000423.1:0-4050 GCA_040387575.1 Pseudomonadota bacterium | reverse complement strand
GCCAAGGTCCGCAAGGAACTGCGCCGCTGGCTGCGCCGTCTGCACGACGAGCTGCACGTCACGTCGATCTTCGTCACGCACGATCAGGAAGAAGCGCTCGAAGTCGCCGACCGCGTGGTCGTGATCAACAAGGGGCAGATCGAACAGGTCGGCTCGCCGCAGGAGGTCTGGGACCATCCGGCCAGCCCCTTCGTCTACGGCTTCCTCGGCGACGTGAACCTGTTTCAGGGCCGTGCGCGCGATGGCGAGGTCAGCGTGCAGGGCATTCGCATCGATGCGCCCGAGCACAGCCAGGTAAAGGACAGCCGTGCGCTGGCCTATGTGCGGCCGCACGACCTGGAAGTCGAGCGCTACGTGCCGGGCGCGCGGCCGACGGGCATCGTCGCGACGCTGTCGCGTGCCATCGTGGTCGGACCGATCGCGCGGCTGGAACTTGAGCCCACCGAAACGAATCCAGATAATCCAGCGACCGGAACCATCATCGAAGCGCAACTTCCTGCGCAACAGTTCCGGGACCTGGGCTTGAAGGAGGGCGACATCGTTGTCGCCACGCCGCGCAAGGCCAGGGTGTTCGTCGAAGACTGGGTGTCTCCTTGATCTCTTGGTATTTTTCCGCGCCGCGTCGCGCGCTGGCCCTGATCTGTCTCGCCTGCGTGCTGATGCTGGCCTTCGGCATGTACCTGCAGCACGTCGTCGGCCTCGAGCCCTGCCCGATGTGCATCGTCCAGCGTTACGCGCTGGTGCTGGTGGCGATCTTCACGGCCATCGGCGGCGCGACCGCTCGCCGCGGGTTGCAGGTCTTCGGTACGTTGCTGGCGCTGGTGTCCTCGGTCGGCGGCGCCTACACCGCGGCCCAGCAGAGCTGGCTGCAGTGGTATCCGCCGGAGGTCGTCTCCTGCGGTCGCGACCTCTACGGGATGATCGAGACCTTCCCGTTGAAGCGCGCGCTGCCGATGATCTTCCGTGGCGGCGGCGACTGCTCGCAGATCGACTGGACCTTCCTCGGCCTGTCGATCGCGAACTGGTCCTTCATCTGCTTCGTCGGCTTTGCGATTCTGCTGATCGTCCTGCTGTTCAAGCGGGCGCGTTGAGTCGGCCGGCAACGCCGCGGCCCGATCTCTGCGCCGTCATCAGGCGCCTGCCATGGCCGGCAGCAGCGCCCCGACCGCCGCCAGCGTTGCATTGCGCTGTTCCAGCGTTGCCGCGGTCTGCGTGAGATAGGTCGCGACCAGCAGCGGCGGCCGTCCAGGCGGGAAGACGATGCCGACATCGTTGTGGCTGCCGTGCGCGCCCGAACCCGTCTTGTCTCCCACGCGCCAACCTGCAGGCAAGCGCGCGCGCAACCGGCCTTCGCCCGTCTGGTTGGCCAGCAGCCAATCGCGCAACTGATCGCGTGACGCCGGCTTCAACGCATCGCCGATCAGCAGCGTCTGCAGCAAGCCGAGCATGGCGGCCGGTGTGGTCGTGTCGCGCGGATCGCCTGGTGTGCTTTCGTTCAGCGAAGGTTCGTTGCGGTCAAGCCGCGTCAGCTTGTCGCCGAGCCCACGCAGGTAGCGCGTCAGCCCGGCCGGGCCGCCGAAGCTGGCGAGCATCAGGTTGGCGGCGGCGTTGTCGCTTTGCGTGATGGCGGCCTCGCACAGTTCTGCCATCGTCATGCGCCCGCCGACGCGCGGCTCGGTCGACGGCGAGTGCGGCAGGATCGCCGAACGCGGGATGGCGATCGGCCGTGCCAGTTGCTCACGCCCTGCATCGACGCGCTGCAGTACGCAGGCCGTAGCGAGCCATTTGAAGGTGCTGCACATCGGAAAGCGCTCGTCGGCGCGATGGCCGAAGCGTCTGCCGGTCGCTGTATCGAGGATGCACACGCCCAGTCGGCCGCCGCTCACGGATTCGGCTGCAGCAACCGCTTCGGCAATGCCGTCGGCGCCATTGAAATTTTTGGCATGGGTGGTGGTCGCGAGGCCGGCCAGGCTGCTGCCCAGCGCCAGTGCGAACATGCGTCTCTGCATTCTTTTCCTTTTGAAGTGATGTGTCGGGAGCCTGGACCATAGCGAGTGCCGCACGCGCAATCCAATGCAAAGAAAGCAGGCGAGCCATAAGAAAATCTGGGGCTCGAGGATCACCACATGCAGCTTCCACTCAATGCCTTGCGCGCCTTCGAGGTGTCGGCGCGCCACCTCAGCTTCACCCGGGCCGCGCTCGAACTCCATGTCACCCAGACGGCGGTGAGCCAGCACGTGAAGAACCTGGAGGCGCGGATCGGTGCGCCGCTGTTCCGTCGCCTGCCGCGCGGCTTGGTGCTGACCGACGAGGGCGCCGCGCTGCTGCCTGTGCTGGTGCAGTCCTTCGGGCGCATTTCGAGCGTGCTGGCGCAGTTCGGCGACGGCCGCGTGCGCCATGAACGCGAGGTGCTGACGGTCGGCGTGGTCGGCACCTTCGCCGTCGGCTGGCTGATGCCGCGCCTGCAGGATTTCCAGCAACTGCATCCCTTTGTCGATCTGCGGCTGTTCACGCACAACAACCGGGTCGACATCGCAGGCGAGGGGCTGGACTATGCGATTCGTTTCGGCGACGGCGCCTGGCACGGCACGGATGCCGAAGCGCTGATGCCGTCGCCCTTGTCGCCGATGTGCGCGCCGTCGCTGGCCGCTGAACTGCGGCGGCCGGCGGATCTGCACGGCGCCATGCTGTTGCGGTCCTACCGGAGCGATGAATGGGCGGCCTGGTTCGCTGCCGCGGGCGTCGAATGTCCGGTGGTGCGCGGCGCGGTATTCGATTCGTCGCTGACGATGGCCGAGGCGGTCGCGCAGGGCGCCGGCGTCGCGCTATTGCCGGTCGCCATGTTCTCGCGCGAAGTGCGCCAGGGTCGGCTCGTGCAGCCCTTCGATATCGCGACGCAGAACGGCAGCTATTGGCTCGCACGCCTCAAGTCGAAGCCCGAAGGTGCGGCGATGCAGGCGTTTCGGACCTGGCTGCTCGACGCGGCCAGATCCTGAAGATCGTGAATTACAGAGGCAGCGTGTCGAACGCCGCGTAGCAGGTCGCCAGCCAGCTCTTCACGCGCTGGCGCTCCAGCAGGCCCAGCGCATGTGCGCCTTCGCGGTCGTTCACGGCCTTCCAGAAGCTGCTGTTGTGCGCGTCGATCTTGCGCATGCTGGCATCGTGCAGACGCGGCAGCGTGATCACGCGTGCGCCGGCTTCCGTGGCCTTGGCCAGCGACGACGAGGCGAGCAGCAGGCCGAAATCGCTGCCGCGGCCGTAGTTCTGCACCACCACGTAGTTCGGGCGCTTGCCGAAGGTGTCGACCAGCGTACCGAGCAGGTCGCTCGAATCCTTGCCGTCGTCCAGCACATGCCAGAAATTGACGGCAACGCCGAGTTCGGCGAACACGTCGAACAGGTCCGATTCCTTGATCCAGCGCGACAGCGGCGCGAGCGTCTGCGCGGCCAGGTCGACGATCACGCTCTGGCTCGGGTTCGACTCGAAGCCGTTCACGATGGTGTCCAGGCCTTCGTAGCTGTCGACCACCACGGGCGACGCGAAGCCTTCGTAGAAGCGCGTGAACGAGCTGTGCGAGCGGTCGGTGTCGAAGCCGGTGAAGGGACGGCTGTGGTCGATGAAGTACTGCGCCAGCACCCGCGACGTGACCGACTTGCCGACGCCACCTTTTTCGCCGCCGATGAAATTGATGGAACTCATGTATTGCCTGGAAGGTTTGAAATGGAGAAGGGCTCGCGGATTCTAGGTGCCGCGTCGTGACGGATGCATCGAACGAGACGGCTTGCGCCGGCCGTTTTTTCGCCTGGATCCGCAGGGCCGCGGCAAGGGTCGGCAAGAGGGCGTCACGAGGCGACTCCGTCGGGGAGCGCGCGTTATCATCATCAGCCTCGGGCGGCCGCCATCCGGCGTGCGTTTTCCTTACAAATCAATACCTTGGCGTTCGCGCCAGGACGGAACGACCACTCGTGCGTCTCAATTCCATCAAGCTCTCCGGTTTCAAGTCGTTCGCCGAACCCACCAACTTCCTGCTGCCGGGCCAACTGGTCGGGG
>JAZKDL010000422.1:0-4889 GCA_040387575.1 Pseudomonadota bacterium | reverse complement strand
TATTCATCGTGCGAGACGCCCATGGCGCCGGCCGCGCGCACGGCCCGGCCCGGCGTTGCGCAGCCGGTCGGTTCGGGCGAAGCCGTCTTCATCCGCGGCAGCGTGCGCGCGAGCTACTTCCACGCGTGGCTGCCGTCCAGCCCGGAAGCGGCCGCGGCGTTGTTCCAACCCGCGCCGCTGGTCTTCACCGATGCCTGAGCGCGAACTGATCCTCGGCGGCCAGAAGAGCGGCAAGTCGCGCCGCGCCGAGCTCGGCGCCGCCGCCTGGCTGGCCGCATCGGCGACGCATCGCGCGGTGCTGGTCGCGACGGCAGAAGCGCACGACGATGAGATGCGCGAGCGCATCGCGCGCCACCAGGCCGACCGCGCCGAGCGCGTGCCAGGCCTCGCCACCATCGAGGAGCCGCGCGCGCTGGCCGAGACGCTGGCCGCGTTGAGCGCGCCCGACACGCTGGTCGTGGTCGACTGCCTCACGCTGTGGCTCACCCATCTGCTGATGCCGATGACGGGCGCGCCGGTCGATCCGCGCGAAGCGACCGACGCGCTGCTGCAGTCGCTGCGCAATGCGCGCGGCCCGCTGATCCTCGTGGGCAACGAGATCGGACTCGGCGTGATCCCGATGGGACGCGATGTCCGTGCCTTCGTCGACGCTCTGGGCCGGCTCAACCAGGACGTGGCCGCCGAATGCGACCGCGTCACGCTAATGGCGGCCGGGTTGCCGCTCACGCTGAAGGAACCCGGATGAATCACATGAACGCGCGCCGACCTTGGCGCGCACGGGTGGCCACTGCGCTGGCGACGACGCTCGCCGCAGTCGCGCTGTGCGCCGCCGGTGCCGCGCAGGCGCAAGCCGCCGACATCACCGACGAACGCGGCGTGACGGTGCATCTCGCGCAGCCGCCGCAGCGCATCGTCACGTTGCTGCCGTCGCTGACCGAATCGGTCTGCGCGCTCGATGCGTGTGCGCGGCTGGTCGGTGTCGACCGCTACTCCAACTGGCCCGCGTCGGTGCGTGCGCTGCCGCAGGTCGGCGGCGGGCTCGATCCGAACGTCGAAGCCATCGTCGCGCTCAAGCCCGATGTGGTGCTGCTGGCCAAGTCCTCGCGCGTCACGCAGCGGCTGGAAGCGCTCGGCATGAAGGTGCTGGTGCTCGAGCCGAAGAACCATGTCGACGTCAAGCGCGTGCTCGACAAGCTCGGCCAGGTGCTGGGCAGCGACGATGCGCAGCGCGTCTGGCGCGCGATCGATGCGAGCGTGTCGGCCGCGGCCCAGTCGCTGCCGCCGGGGCTGCGCAACACGCGCGTGTACTTCGAGGTCAACAACGGTCCGTATGCCGCGGGCGAAAGCTCGTTCATGGGCGAGACGCTCACTCGGCTCGGCGTGAAGAACATCGTGCCGGCGGCGCTCGGCCCGTTTCCGAAGCTCAACCCCGAGTACGTGGTGCGCGCGAACCCTGACCTGATCATGGTCGGCGAGCGCAGCGCCACCGGCCTGGAAGAGCGGCCCGGCTGGGCCGCGATCCGCGCTGTGCGCGAGCGGCGCGTCTGCCGTTTCAACGCGGCCGATGCCGACGTGCTGGTGCGGCCCGGCCCGCGCATGGGCGAGGCGGCGCGGCTGATGGCGCAATGCCTGGCCGACAAGGCGCCGCGATGACATCGTCGACCACCACATGAGCACGCAGAAGATCCGCGCCAACTGGCTCGGCCTGGCGCTGCTGGTGCTGAGCGCGCTGGTGCTGCTGCTGGGCATCGGCGTCGGCAGCACCGGCTTCGAGAGCGTGCTCGCGGCGCGGCACGACCCGATCGCGCTGCAGATCGTCTGGGACATCCGGCTGCCGCGCACGCTCGGCGCCTGGCTGGCGGGCGCGCTGCTCGGCCTGGCGGGTGCGGTGGCGCAGGGGCTGTTTCGCAATCCGCTGGCCGATCCGTACCTGCTGGGCAGCGCGTCCGGCGCCGCGTTGGGCGTGGCGGTGGCGCTGCTGATGTTCGGTGCGTCGCCGACCAGCACGCAGTGGGTCGTGCGGCTCGGGCTCACCGGCGCGGCCTTCGTTGGTGCGGTGCTGGCCGTGTTGCTCACGCTGATGCTCGCGCGCGGCGTGCAGCAGACGCTGCGGCTGCTGCTCGCGGGCGTGATCGTCGGCGTGGTGCTGGGCGCGCTGAAGGACCTGATCACCATCGGCTCGGCCGACATCCTGGTCGCGCTGACCGGCTTCATGCTCGGCAGCACCGGCCTGGTCGGCTGGAGCGCCTGCGCACTGATGGCGGCTTTCGGCGCGGGTTGCCTGTTGCTGGCCTGGGCGCTGGCGCCGGTGCTCGACGGCCTGGCGCTCGGCGAGGCGACCGCCGCCAGCCTCGGCCTGCCGCTGGGCGCGATGCGTGCCGCGCTGGTCGCGGTGCTCGCGATGGCGACCGGCGCTGCCGTCGCGCAGACCGGGCTGATCGCCTTCGTCGGCCTGGGCGCGCCGCACCTGGTGCGCTCCGCCGTCAAGACCACGCATGCGCGCCTGATCCTGCTGTCGGCGTTGATGGGCGGGCTGCTGCTGATGACGGCCGACCTGCTCGCGCGCTGGCTGATCGCGCCGCAGGAACTGCCTGTCGGCGTGCTGACGGCAGTGCTGGGCGGCAGCTACCTGCTGTGGCTGATGCATCGGAGAAGCCGATGAGCGCGCCTGCATCGTCTGCAGCGATCGAGGCGCGCGGCGTCGGTGCGCGCCTCGGCCAGAACGACGTGCTGCACGGCATCGACCTGGCGATCGCGGCCGGGCGCTGGACCAGCATCGTCGGGCCGAACGGCGCGGGCAAGTCGACGTTGCTGCGCGTGCTGGCCGGCCTGCTGGCGCACAGCGGCGAGGTGCTGCTGGGCGGCGCGCCGCTGCGCGACTTGCCGGGCCGCCAGCGCGCCCGCCGGCTGTCGTGGCTGGGGCAGGGCGGTGCCGGCGAGCCGAGCGCCGACGACCTGATGGTCTACGACATCGCGATGCTCGGCCGCCTGCCGCACCAGCGCTGGCTGGCCGCGCCGGGCGACGCCGATCGTGCCGCGGTCGAGCGCGCACTGCGCCGCACGCAGGCCTGGGACTGGCGCGACCGGCCGCTGGGCCAGCTCTCGGGCGGCGAGCGCCAGCGCGTGCTGCTGGCCCGCGCGCTCGCGGTCGAAGCCGACGTGCTGCTGATGGACGAGCCGCTCGCCAACCTCGACCCGCCGCACCAGTCCGACTGGATGCTCACCGCCCGTGCGCTCGTCGCCGCCGGCCACACGGTGGTCAGCGTGCTGCACGAACTGTCGATGGCGCTGTGCGCCGACGAACTCGTCGTGATGGCCGCCGGCCGCATCGCGCACCACGGCGCCTGCGGCGACACCGCCACGCACCGCGCACTGGAGCGGGTGTTCGACGATCGCGTGGCCGTGCACCCGATCGCGGGGCAATGGATCGCTCTACCGAAATGATCGAAGTGATCGAAGTGATCGAACCGAATGACTTGATGGACAAACCATGCAGATAGAAACGCCACCCGCCGCCAAGCCCTACGAGAAGCCCGAGGGCGAGCGCCGCGGCATCGTCATCGTCAACACCGGCGACGGCAAGGGCAAGAGCACCGCCGCCTTCGGCCTTGCGCTGCGTGCCCATGGCCGCGGCAAGCCGGTGAAGATCTACCAGTTCATGAAGGTGCCGAGCGCGCGCTTCGGCGAGCACCGCATGTTCGAGCAGATCGGCATACCGATCGAAGGCTTGGGCGACGGTTTCAGCTGGAAGAGCCAGGACCTCGAACGCTCGGGCCAGCTCGCGCGCGACGGCTGGGAGAAGGCGAAGGCGGCGATCCTGTCCGGCGACTTCTTTCTCGTGGTGCTCGACGAGATCACCTATCCGCTGATCTACGGCTGGCTGCCGCTCGAAGGCGTGCTCGAAACCCTGCGCGCGCGCCCGAAGCACGTGCACGTTGTGCTCACCGGCCGCCGTTGCCCGCCCGAGATCATCGAGCTGGCCGACACGGTCACCGAGATGCAGATGGTCAAGCACGCGTTCAAGGCCGGCATTCCGGCGCAGCGCGGCATCGAGGACTGAGCATGCTCGCGCTCGACGCCGTCCTGTTCGAACTCGCGCGGCTGTTTCTCTGGCCGGTCACGCTGGGCGTGCTGCTGTGCTTCGTCTACGCGGTCTGGAGCCTGGGCGCTTTCGGTGTCGAGGCGCTGCAGCGCCGTGGCGACGCGTCGCGCGTGCTGGTGCTGCGGCCGTTGGCTGCGTCGGGCGCGAGCCAGGAGCAGATGGAGCTGGCCGTGTTGAAGCAGCTCGAAGGCGTGCGGCTGTGCAGCCGCGTCGCGCCGATGCTGGGCCTGATCGCGACCATGATCCCGATGGGCCCGGCGCTGGTCGCGGTCGCATCCGGCGAATCGCAAGGCGTGGCGCAAAGCCTGGCGCCGGCCTTCGCGAGCGTGATCGTCGCGCTGGCCTCTGCGTCGATCACCTTCGTGGTCCACACGGTGCGGCGACGCTGGCTGATGCGCGAACTGGTCGCCGTGCTCGACGCGCGGGAGCCCGCATGACGCGGCGCCGCTTCGGCATCCTCGACGGCATGGACGGCGAGGACGACGACCCGGTGTTGTCGGCCATCAACCTGGTCGACGTGTTCCTGGTGGTGATCGGCATGCTGATGATCGCGGTCATCCAGAACCCGGTGAACCCGTTCGCGCACGACACGCTGACCATCATCCGCAACGCGGGCCGGCCCGACATGGAGATCCTGCAGAAGGACGGGCAGACGGTCACGCGCTTCCGGTCCAGCGGCGCATCGGGCGCGGGCGATGGCGAGAAGGCCGGCACGGCCTATCGGCTGAAGGACGGGACGATGGTCTACGTGCCGGCCGGCGCGGAGCCGGTGCGGCCGTGAATCGCG
>JAZKDL010000421.1:0-21746 GCA_040387575.1 Pseudomonadota bacterium | reverse complement strand
TCCTGTCGAACCTGGCCGACCTGCGGCTGGCGCGCGCCCGGGTGCGCTACACGCCCGAGACGCTCAAGACCAAGGAGCGCAGCGGCGAGGAAATCATCGAGGGCATCCTGGACGCCTACACCTTTGCTGCCATCGACCCGTACCGCGCCGCGACGCACAACAAGGGGATCATGAACGGCATCGACCCGGTGATCGTCGCGACTGGCAACGACTGGCGTGCCGTCGAAGCCGGCGCCCATGCCTATGCATGCCGCAGCGGCCGCTACACCTCGTTGACCACCTGGGAGAAGGACACCACCGGCGCCCTGGTCGGCACGATCGAGATGCCGATGCCCGTGGGCCTGGTCGGCGGCGCCACCAAGACGCATCCGCTGGCGCGCCTGGCATTGAAGATCATGGCGGTCGAGTCGGCGCAGGAACTCGGCGAAGTGACCGTGGCCGTAGGCCTGGCGCAGAACGTCGGTGCGCTGCGTGCGCTGGCCACCGAAGGCATCCAGCGCGGACACATGGCCCTGCACGCACGGAACATCGCGCTGGTCGCCGGTGCAACGGGTGACGAGATCGACATCGTCGCGAAGCGCATGGCGGGTGAGCACGACGTGCGCACAGACCGCGCGGTCGCACTGCTCGCCGAACTGCGCAGCAAATGAGCGACATCCGATCACCTCGCAAGTGGCAACTGGTCGAGGTATGGGGCGACACGGCCGATGTGAAGCATCTGGCCTGGGCGATCGTCATCGGCATCGTGATCAGCCTGGCTGGCTACGGCGCCGCGAGCCGGCTGCTGGTCGCCAGCGTGGCGACGCCTGAACTGGCGAAGGCCTATGCGATGTTGGCCGGCCTGGCCGGCTGCCTGGTCTCGGGCGTGGTCTGTGCCGTCCTGTTCAAGCCCAAGCGCGAGGTGATCGAAGGCAGCCAGGCCGATCCGGCATGGCGCCAGGAAGTGCTCGACCGGCTGGTGGAGCAGACCGGACCGCTGGGCTCGGTGGCGGACTTGCCGCCGTCGGTCGTGAAGGAAATGAAGGAGCTGGAGATCTACGACCTCTTTGCCAATTACCAGCCGGGCGGCGCTGAAGCAGCCCGCGCGACGCCGAACGCGGCAAGGAAAGCATGATGGACGCCACCCTCCTGGATCAAATACTGGTCGCGGCCGGCATGGGCCTGATCGGCGCGGTGGTCTTCGCGGCCATCGGCCTGGTGTCGGGCACGGACGAAACCACGACGCTTGCGCCGCTGACCTTGCTGGTCGTGCTGCTCGGCGTGCCCCCCGCGGGCGTCTTCACCTTCTTCCTGGCCGGCGCCGTGGCCAAGCACATGACGCATGCGATTCCCACCGCGCTGCTGGGCATACCCGGCGACACGCTGGCGACGCCGTTGATGCAGGACGCCAACGTGCTGCGCAACCTCGGTGTGCCGCACATCGCACTGCGCAAGATGCTGTCCGGCGCCATCGTTGCCGCCTTCGTCGCAGTCCCGCTGGCCGTCTTGTTCGCCGTATTGCTGGCACCGTTCGGCCCGAGCATCACCAAGGCCGCGCCCTGGATCTTCGTCGCGGCTGCGGTGCTGATCGCCTACTTCTCCGGCGGCCGCTGGGCCTCGGTGGCGACGCTGGTGCCTTTCGTCGTGGTCATCATCGCGTTGCAGACGCTGACGGCCAAGTACAACGTCAAGCTGAGCATCAGCTACTTCCTGGGCATCGCGATCGGGCCGCTGGTCGCCGACCTGTTCTCGGTCATCTCGCCTGCAGACCGCGGCCGCATGAAGCGCGACAGCGTGCGCACTTTCCAACTGGCGCCCGATGCGAAAGGCTGGAAGGGCTATTTCCCCAATCCGCTGAAGGTGCTCGACAAGAGCCAGACGAAGTGGACATTGGCGACGGCGGGCATCTCGAGCGCGACCTTCGTCTTCAGCCCGGTCGCCATGACCGTGGTGCTCGGCGAACTGGTGGGCTCGCGCATCAAGCACGCGTATCACCGTCTGACGACGGTGCTCGCCGCCCGCAATGGCGTGACCGAAGCGACCTATATCGCCGAAGCGCTGATTCCATTGATCGCCTTCGGATTGCCATTGAGTCCGGTGGCCGCAGGGCCGGCGGCACCGCTCTTCAATGCGCCGCCGCGCTTCACCGTCGACGCCGTCACCGGCCAGACCCACAACCTGCACAACCTGCTGAACAACTGGGAGTTCCTCGGTTACGGAATGCTCTCGGTGTTGCTCGCGGCGCTGGTGTCGTATCCGTTCGCGATGAACTTCGCGCGGCGCGCGGCGCTGTTCGTGTCCCGCAAGATCAGCCACGAAGCCATCATCGCGACCTTCGTCGGACTGATCATCGTGATCAGCGTGTGGGAAGGCCAATTCCTCGGGCTGCTGGTGATCCTCACGATGGGACTCATGGGCGGACTGTTGTCGCGCACCATCGGCTTCAATGCGGGCGTCCAGTTCATGGGCTACTACACCGCGGTGCTGACCGTGCCCGCGCTCGTCAAGCTGGTCGGCGGATGAGAGTCGTCGCATCGGTGCCAGAAAGGAAATCGGCATGACCGAATACGTGAAGATCGTGGAAGTCGGGCCACGTGATGGCCTGCAGAACGAGAAGGCGGCAATCGACGTCGACACCAAGGTCGGACTGATCGAGCGGCTGGTCGCCGCCGGGCTCAAGCACATCGAGGCGGCGTCTTTCGTTTCGCCGAAGTGGGTGCCGCAGATGGCGGGAAGCGCCGACGTCATGCGTCGCGTACCCGCCGCGCCGGGGGTGCAGTACAGCGCGCTGACACCCAATCTGATCGGACTGGAAGCCGCCATGGCCGCCGGCTGCCGCGAGGTCGCCGTGTTCGGCTCGGCCTCCGAGTCGTTCTCTCAACGCAACATCAATTGCTCGATTCGCGAAAGCCTGGAGCGATTCCGCTCCGTGATCGAGGTCGCGACGAGTGAAGGCATCAAGGTTCGCGGCTACGTTTCATGTGTGCTGGGCTGTCCTTATGAAGGCCCGGTGGCACCGGAGAAGGTGGCGGAAGTCGCCGAACTGCTGAACGAGATGGGTTGCTACGAGATATCGCTTGGCGACACGATCGGCCGCGGCAATCCGCTGACGACCGCGCGCATGCTCGAAGCGTGCATGAGAAAGCTGCCGGTGTCGCAATTGGCAGGGCATTACCACGACACCTATGGCATGGCGGTTGCCAACGTGGCTGCATCGCTGGCATTGGGCGTGCGCACCTTCGACAGCTCGGTGTCCGGACTCGGCGGATGTCCTTATGCAACGGGTGCGTCGGGCAATCTGGCGACCGAAGACCTCGTCTACCTCCTGCACGGCATGGAATACGACACCGGCGTGAATCTCGATGCACTGGTTGCCGCCGGGCAATTCATCGATGCCGCCATTGGACGCACATCCAGTTCGCGGGTTTCGCGCGCGATGTCCGCCTGATCGGCGCGCATCGGGCGGTGCTCCACTGCGCTTCTAACGAAGCGCAGGTGCAGTCTCGGTACCGAACTGCGGCGTCAATTGGCCGCGCAGCATCTGCATCCGAAGCGCCATGTGCAATTCGAGTGACCGGCCTCCCGAGCGCCAATCGCCCATTAGCTCGTCGATCGTCTCCAGGCGTTGCCGTAGCGTGTTGACGTGGATCTTCAGCGCGTCCGCGGTCGGCTTCGCGTTCTGCGCATGCTCGAAGTACGCGAGCAGCGTTGCGCAGAGATCGGACTTCCGGCGGCGGTCCTGATCGATGAGCGGGCCTGCCGTCGCTGCGATGAACGATGCCAGTTCCCCGGCCTGTCGCTGTTCGAACAACAGCGAGTACATCGACAGCGACTCTTCTGCCACGAGTTCGCGCATCCGGCCCAGTGCCCGCAGGACGTCCACGCCGCGCTTGAGTGCGCCGTAATGCCTCGGGAGCAGGTCGGCGCGCGATATGACGCTGGATGTCACGCCGACCACATCGAGCCGAGCATCGTTGATGACCGTGGACTCGATCGCCGTCTTCAGGGAAGAGAACACATCGGCAGCGGAGATCGCGACGATCAGCCCTTCACATTCCTCCATCAGAATGCCGCGCGGCAGCGACGCGCGCACCCGACGCAGCGTGTACTCGATGTGTCGGCCTTCCACGCTTATCACCAGCATCTGTAGCGGCGCATGCAGATCGATGCCGTGCGGCTGGACGCGGGCCTGGAGCGCGGCCACGTTCTCCTGCTGCCAGCTGACCAGCGAACGGATCGTGGCCGCAGCCTCGCTGCTCACGGCCAGCTCATTGCGCTCCTGAGAAAGCAGCACGACACCGGCGACCAGGGCGCCGCGCTCGAAGATTCGAACCTGCGTCTGCGTCATGTCCTTGTCCTTCAGGATGACGAGAGCGCCCAGCAGCCGGTCGGCACCCATCAAGGCCGCTACCCGCAGGATCGGCCCGCCATCCGCCCCGGCAATCCGCGATCCACCGGCGAGCCGGCTTTCGCTCAACGCCTTGTGCACGGCATCCTGGACATCGACTCGCGCGAGCAATGACGACAGTCCATCGTGTGGCAGCGACGCGTTGTCGACCGCGGCATGAATCAATTGTTCCGCCTCGTCCAGCAGCGCGACATGGCCATCGAGCATGGAGGCGACCATTGCGAGGATGTCGCCGACGGCGCAGCCTTGCGCCACCAGCTTGGTCATCCGCTCGTGGGCATCGGCAGCCGCCTCGATCTCCTCGGCTTGCCGATGGAGCAGCTGATTGGCTTCGCTGGCGCGCTGCAATGCAACCTGCGCTTCCTGGAAGAGGCGGGCGTTCTCGATCGCGATGGAGGCCTGCGCCGCCAGCGTGGCCAGCATCGACACTTCCCACGGCGCATGCCGCCGCACCTGTCGATCGCAGATGCACAGCACGCCGATGCAGTGACTGCCGATCATCAGCGGTGCGCCCAGAAGCGACAGAACGCCTTCGTCCTTGATGGCAAGGTCGATGCCCTGGTCGTGTGCAAAGCCGTCGTCGCTCAGGTAGCTGGTCGAGTGATAGGGCGTCTTGTGCTTCAGCACATAGCCGCAGATACCGTGATCCGGCGGGACTCGGACGTTCTTGAAACGCTCCGAGATCGCGCCATCGGTCGCCCGGATATAGAAGTCGTTGCGCACGCGGTCGAAATTGGTCAGGTAACCGACATCCGACGCAAAGATCTGCCTGGCGCGCCGGACGATGGCTTGCAGAACCAGCTCGAGATCCCGAATGGCCGTCAGGTCGTGCGCCGTTTCGAGCACGACCAGCAATCCTTTCTCGCGCCTCAACTGGTCGGCTTGCTGCTGCCGCACCGCAACGGCCGCGCGGATGTTGCCAAGCAGCAATTCGCGATGCGCGGGCTCATGGATGCTCGCCTCGACCCGGGACAGCATGCCTTCGAACTCGCCCGGATTCGCATTGCGCTGGAGCATCTCGAGCAACTCGGACTGCAATTCGCTCGCATACAGCGTCAGCGGATTGGGGCTGTCCGTTGGGCTGCTGGGTCGGATTGCATGGTTCTCTTCGGCGGGCATCTCGGTCTCCTGTCTGCAGTGTGCTTGCTTTTGCGGAATACGAGGACCGTTGTACATCAAATCGGTAGGTGGAAACCCGAGTCCGGATTCTCAGGCGATGCGCCGCTGTGCAATACCTCCATAAAGAAGTCCCGGGACTGGCTTCAAGACACATTGGTCAAGCGTGCCAATGCGACCACCATTCACACATTCCCATAAACGGTGCCGAGCGCATCTCAGGAGACATCGAAGTGAAACGACTCACCAGAATTCTGGCGACTGGCCTCGGCCTGCTCGCTGCAGTGGCAACAGCGACATCGATCGCCCAGCCCGCCAAGCCTGCCGAACTCAAGCTCGGCATCAGCACCTTCATGACCGGTCCCGCCGCCGTCCTTGGCGCGCCGGCCAAGGCGGCAGCCGACATGTGGATCGACGACTTCAACGCCGCCGGTGGCATCGACGGCGTGAAGCTCAAGCCGACCTGGATCGACGAGGGGCAGGGCGCGGACAAGTTCCTGTCCGAATACCGGCGTCTTGCACAGGAGCCCGGCGAGAAGCTGATGCTGTCGGCCATCTCCAGCGGTTATTGCAACGCGCTCGCACCGGTGGCGGAAGACCTGAAGGTCATCAACATCCTCTGGGAATGCTCGACCGAAAAGGTGCTCGAAGAGCGACGCTACAAATACGTCTTCAGGACCGGGCCGAACGGCACCATGGAGATGGTCGCCGCCGTGCTGCACCTGCTGAAGGTCAAGCCGGACTTCAAGACCATCGCGGTCGTGAACCAGGACTACGCATGGGGTCGCGATTCGTGGGAGATCTTCCGCAACACGCTCGCCGCACTGCGCCCCGACGTGAAGGTCGTGGCCGAGATGTTCCCCAAGTTCGGCGCACCTGACTTCTCCACCGAAGTGACGCGGCTGCAGGCGCTGCGGCCCGACGTCGTGTTGTCGACCGCCTGGGGCGGCGACCTCGACACCTTCCTGCGCCAGGCATCGCAGCGCGGCTTGCTCAAGTCGTCGCAATTCATCCTGCCATTGGCAGACTCGTCTTTGGAACGACTCGGCAATGCCGTTCCGCCGGGCGTGATCGTCGGCTTCGTCGGTGACGGCTATTTCGGTGACCCCGAATTTGCGAAGGATCCCGAGACTGCCGCATTCGTCCAGAAGTTCAAGGCCAAGACCGGCGCCTATCCCAACTTCGCGGTCTATCACATGATCCAGGCGCTGAAGGCGGCCACGGGTGCCTATCGGCAGACCATTGCCGCGAACAAGGGCCAATGGCCGACCACCGAGCAGCTCGTGACCACGTTGCAGAAGCTCGAGTACCGCGGTCTTTCGCGTCCCATCAAGCTGCGGGAAGACGGCCAGGCGCTGCAGGGCCAGCTCTACGGCGTGACGAAGAACGACCCGGCTCAGCCATTTCCGATGGTCGGCCAGTTGACCTATTACCCCGCTGAGCTGGTGGCCGCACCCGTCGGTCAGAAGTCGGCCGATTGGGTCAAGACGCTGAAGCCGTCGCTTCTCGACAGCAAGCAGATCCTGCGCGTTGGCAACTGAGCACCGGCCGAAGACCCGTAATCGATGAATCTGAATCTGATCCTGCTGGCGGCGGTGGACGGGCTGTCTTATGCCGGCCTGCTGTTCCTGATCTCTCTGGGCTTGACGCTGATCTGCGGTGTCTTCGGTGTGATCAACGTGGCGCACGGCAGCCTTTACGCCATTGGCGGATACAGCGCGGCCAGCGTGGTGGCGTGGCTCATGCCACACACGCAGTCGACGCTGGTCCTGGTTGCGTCGCTGTTCGTCACGTCGATCGTGGTGGGGGGCGCGCTCGGTGCCGTGCTCGAGCGCTTTCTGTTGCGCTACTTCCAGGACCGGGACCCGATCCTGCAATTGCTCGTCACCTTCGCGGCATTCATGGTGCTGGAAGATGTCCAGCGGATGGTCTGGGGCGCGACGCCGGTCAATGCGGGCGAGATCGCAACCCGCCTGGGGACGTCGGACTTCCTGGGCGTGACATTCATGAATTACCAATTGCTGCTGATTCCCGCGATCGCATTGATTGCCTACGTCGCGCTGCAATTCCTGTTGCGGCACTCCGTCGCGGGCAAGCAGATCGTGGCCATCATCCACAACCGCGAGGTGGCGACTGCGCTGGGCATCAACGCGGCCCGTGTCGGCACATTGACTTTTGCATTGGCCGGCGTGCTCGGCGCACTGGGCGGCGCGCTGTCGGTGCCGATGACCTCGTTCGTTCCGGGACTCGGCGCCGAGATGATCGTCACATCGTTCGCCGTCATCGCGACCGCGGGGCTGGGCCAGATCACCGGCGCGCTCGTCGCCGCGGTGCTGATCGGCCTGGCGCGCTCCATCGCCGTCTACACCCTGCCCGAACTCGAGGTGGTCATGCCCTATCTGATGATGGTCGTCGTCCTGCTGGTGCGGCCACACGGACTCTTCACGGTCGCGGCCGCGCGGAGGATCCGATGACATTCAACAGACTCGTCGCTGGCATCGCCTGCGTGGCCGCCGCCATCGTCGCGCTCGGCTTCGTGCTGCCCTGGACGCGCGTACCCGCGATCACCTTTCTCTGCTTCGGCATGGCCGCGCTGGGCCTGACCGTGTTGATGCGCGCCGGCCAGGTGTCGTTCGGCCACGCCATGTACGCCGCCATCGGCGGCTATGCGGCGGCCTTCGTGGCACGCAGCTTTCCGGCGGCCGACGCAATCGTGATGCTCCTTGCCGGGACGTTCGCCAGCGTGCTCGCCGGCATCGTCGCCGCCGCATTCCTGTCGCGCTACCGCGGCATCTTCTTCGGCATGTTGAATCTCGGCATCTCGATGGTGCTGTTCTCGCTGGTCGGCAAGCTCTACACATGGACCGGCGGTACCGACGGCCTGCGCTTCGAGCGGCCTTCCGTTCTCGGCATGGTGTTGGAGCGCGGCCAGTTCGAGCTGGCGATGCTGCTGATCACCCTGGCATTGGCGGTGATCGTGCTCTTCCTCGTGCAGCGCTATTTCGATTCCGCCGCCGGCCAGGTGATGGCCGCGATCAAGACCAACGAGACCCGGCTCGAGTACATCGGACTGTCGGCGCGCCGGTCGCTCGCCGAAGGCTATGTCCTGTCCGCGGGACTGGTTGGACTCGCGGGTGCGTTGCTCGCACTGGTGCAGGGGCTCGTGACGCCCGAGAGCGGCTACTGGATCCGCTCCGGCGAGTACGTCTTCATTGCCATCCTGGGCGGCGCCGGCCATGCGGTCGGTGCGTTCCTGGGAGCTGCCGTGTTCGAGGTCATCAAGCTCGTTGCGGCGGCGTACTTCACGAACGCCTGGCAGATCCTGCTGGGGTCGACCCTGATCGCGGTGATCTTCTTCGCACCCACCGGCATGACCGGCTGGATGCGCCGCAAGACGCCGTTGCGGAAAGGCGAGGCATGAGCGCGAGTCTTCATGAGCCCTTGCTGCGCACTCGCGGCCTGACGCTGAAGTTCGGCGGGATCACCGCAGCCGACGGCATCGACTTCGAGCTGAAGCGGGGGGAGCGGCTGGCGGTGATCGGTGCCAACGGAGCGGGCAAGACGACCTTCATCAACATCTGCACCGGCTACATCAAACCGACCAGCGGAACGATCGAGTTCGACGGCAAGGACATCACGTCCATCGGACCGCGGCAGATCGCGCGCCTGGGCGTGGGGCGGTCGTTCCAGCTTCCGCAATTGTTCCTCGAGCACTCGGTGCAGGAATGCCTCGAACTCGGATCGGTGGGCCACGCCGGCAAGCTGTCGCGCTTCATGCCGATGTCGCGCACTGCCAACCAGCGGGCGGTCGCCGAGATGCTCGAACTCGTCGAGCTCGCGCCCTTTGCGCGCGAGCCGGTCACGGTGCTGCCGGAAGGCCACAGGAAGCTGCTCGACGTCGCCATCGCGTTGATGCTGGAACCGCGCCTCGTCATCATGGACGAGCCGACCAGCGGCGTCGCGGCGGAAGACAAGCACGGCGTCATGAAGACCTTGATGCGTGCACTGGAGGAGCGCGAAGTGACGAGCTGGTTCGTCGAGCACGACGTCGACATCGTGACCGCGTACGCCACGCGCGTGGCCGCCTGGATCGACGGGCGCATCGCGGCCGACGGTACGCCCGAGGACGTGTTTGCCAATGCCGTCGTGCGGCGTGAAGTACTGGGGATGAAATGACCTTCCAGCTCGAATCGGTCAACGTCGATCTGGCGAGCCACGCGGTTCTGCGCAATGTGAACGTCGCGTTCCCTGCGGGCAGAACCGTCGCAGTGGTCGGCCGCAACGGCGCGGGCAAGACCACGTTGCTGCGCACGCTGATGGGGCTGGTGAAGCCCAGGTCCGGCCGGCTGTTGCTGGACGGCACCGACATCACGCGCCATCCGGCCCATCAACGCGCCGCCGCCGGCTTCGGCTATGCGCCGGAAGACCGCGTGATCCTGCCGACCCTCACGGTCCAGGAGAACGTGATGCTGCCTTGCGACGTTCTTGGGGTGCCGAAGCAGGAGATTGCGCGGCGCCTCGAATCGGTGCTCGCCGTCGTGCCCCAGCTCAAGCCGATGCTGCCGCGCTCGGGTGCCGCCTTGTCGGGCGGGCAGGGAAAGATCGTCGCGCTGGCACGCGCGCTGATGGTCGGCACCCGCTTCGTGCTGCTCGACGAGCCCTTCCAGGGGCTTGCGCCTGCGCTGGCGCGGCAGTACGGCGATTCGCTGATCGCTTTGCGGACCACGCATCCGGACCTCTCGGTGATCGTCACGGAATCCAATGCCGCGTTGCTCGATGGTGTCCAGAGCGAGACGCTCTACATCGAGAGAGGCAGCGTGTTGTCGCTGCAGAACGAATTGAATGAAACATGCGGTGCAGGCCGCGATGGAGATTAGACAAGTGGACTCTGACATGAACAATCTGCCGTTGGGCGACGGACCGCTGCGCGGCGTCGTGATCATCGACATCACCCGCGTGGTTGCGGGACCGTATTGCACCATGATGCTGGCCGACCTGGGCGCGACGGTCATCAAGGTCGAGAACCCCTCCGAGCCCGACTACGTGCGGACGTTTCCGCCCTTCGTCGATGGCGACAAGGGCAAGGCCAGCGCTTTCTTCGCGCAATACAACCGCCACAAGCTCGGCGTCAGCATCGACTTGAAGACAGAAGCCGGCAAGTCGCTGCTGCGTGATCTGACCAGCAAGGCCGACATGCTGGTGGAGAACTTCAGGCCCGGCACGATGGACCGGATGGGCCTGGGGCACGAGGAAATGCTCAAGGTCAATCCGCGGCTCGTGTATGTGTCGATCAGCGGCTTCGGACAGTCCGGCCCCAATTCGCGCCGCCCGGCCTACGACAACAGCGCGCAGGCCACCGGCGGACTGTGGTCGCTCAATGGCGAGAAGGGTGGTTCTCCGCTGCGCGTCGGGACCATCATCGGCGACCTCTCCGCATCGTTCTATGCGGCCATCGCCGCGCTTGCCGCGCTCATTCATGCGAAGAGCACCGGCCAGGGCCAATTGGTGGATGTGGCCCAGCAGGACTCGGTGATGACGCTCACCGAACATGCGATCGTCAATTACACGGTGGCCGGAAAGATCGGCGAGCCGCTCGGCAACGACCATCCCTTCGTGCGGCCCTACGGCCAATATGCGTGCAAGGACGGCTTCGTCTTCTTCGGTGCCTACACCGACAAGTTCTGGCGCGAGGCCTGCAGGATCTTCGGCGAGCCCGAGCTGGTGAACGACCCCGAAATCGACACCATGGAAAAGCGCTTCGACGAGGCCACGTACGCGCGCCGCGTCGAGCCCATCGTTCGCCGCTGGTGTGCCGGCTACACCAAGGACGAGCTCGAAGCCATGGCCGGCGACGTCATCCCGATGACGCCCATCAAGACCATCGCGGATGTCGTCGCCGACCCGCACCTGAAGGCGCGCGAGATGCTCGTGCCGGTCGGTATCGACGGCGTCAGCGTGCAGGCATTCGGTACGCCGATGAAGCTCTCGAAGACGCCGGCCGTCGCGACCGGTGCGGCGCCTGCGTTCGGCGAGCACAACGAGGTCGTCCTGAAGCATTGGCTGGGACTCAGTGCCGCCGATTACGCGCGGCATCTGTCGGAAGGGGTGATCTGATGGGCATCGTCTACCAGGTCGAAGACGGCATCGCGACGGTCCGGATCGACCGGCCGGAAAAGCTCAATGCACTCACGCTGGCGATGTACGACGAGCTGGGCAGCGCCTTTGCGCGCGCGCAGGCCGACCCGGCCGTCCGCGTCGTGCTGCTTTGCGGCAGTGGCGAGCGCGCCTTCTGCGTGGGCGCCGATCTGACGGAATCGATTCCGGCATTGGCGGAAGGGCGCTTCGACATCTCCGAATGGGACGGTGCGCACATCAAGCAGAACGGCTTCTACAAGCCGGTCGTCGCCGCGGTGAACGGTCTGTGCATGGGCGGCGGCTTCGAGATCATGCTGGCGGCCGACATCCGCGTCGCTTCGGAGACGGCGGTGTTCGCGCTTCCGGAAGCATCGATGGGCTTTACACCCGCCGGCGGCACGCTGGTGCGGCTGGTCCGGCAGATTCCGTTCGCATTCGCGATGGAATTGATGCTCACGGCCGAACGCTTTCCTGCAAAGCGCCTGGCCGAGATGGGGCTGCTCAATCGGGTGGTTCCACCGAGCGAACTCGAAGCGGTGGCATTGGCCTATGCGCGCGGCATTGCCGCCAAGGGCGCCGTCGCGGTCGAGGTCATCAAGGAGGCCGCGCTGACGCTGGGGCACCTTCCTTTCGACGAGGCGTTCCGTCGGGAGGCGGTTCTGGGTCAGCGCGCCTTCACCTCGGACGAAGCCAAAGAGGGACTGCGACGCTTTCTGGCCAGGGCGAAATAGCGACGGCTTCAAGTCGGCCTTCTCGCATCCTGAAGACATTGAATCATCCAAAGAAATGAATCGAGCCGCACATGAAGACAAGTGAAGCATCGAACAACACCGGGGCGGCCGCACTCGGGGCCGGGCCGTCCTTCCTGAGGGCCGGCTGGTTCACTCAGGAGCGCATCGTCCTGCTGCTCGCGGTCATCCTCTTCCTCGGATTCAGCCTGTTCCTCACGGGATTCGCCACTCGGGAGAATCTGCTCGCGCTGGTTCGCAGCGTGGCGGTGCTCGGTATTCTCGGCCTCGCAATGGCGCTGGTCGTCATCGGCCGCGGCATCGATCTGTCGCTCGTGGCCATCATGGCCATCTCGGTCGCGTGGACGCTGGCACTCGCCAACAGCGGCATGCCGATGGGCACCGCACTGCTGGTGGGACTCGGCTTTGCGGTGCTGCTGGGCGTGGTCAATGGCGTGCTGGTCGCCTATGTCGAGATACCGGCGCTGTTCTCCACTTTGGCCATGGGCACCTTCGTCTACGGACTCGGCCGGCTCAAGCTGATACCGCTCGACGTCGTCTACGTGCCCGAGAACGCCGCGTGGTTCACCCACCTGGGGCAGGGCGAGGTCGCGGGCGTGCCGTTGCCGGTCGTCTTCCTGCTGGTCGTGGCCGCCGCAGCCGCGCTGTTCCTGCGATTCACCCGGACTGGGCGGTACATCTACACGATGGGCGACAACTACCTGGCGGCCCGGATGACCGGCATTCCAGTCCGCCCGATCGTCGTGCTTCAGTACGCCATTGCTTCGTGCATCGGATTCGTCGCCGGAATCATCACCGCCGCGTCGGTGGGAAGCATGAACACGCGCATCGTCAATTCAACAATGATCTACGACGTCATCCTGGTCGTCGTGCTCGGCGGCATCGGACTCAGTGGCGGCAAGGGCGGCGTGCGCAATGTGCTCGTCGGCACCGTGCTGATCGGCATCCTGCTCAACGGCATGACGATTCTGGACGTGCAGTACACGGTGCAGAACGTCATCAAGAGTTCCATTCTTCTCGGCGCCTTGGTGTTCGACAGCCTGATCAATCCGCGTGACGAGCAGACCGCCCAGCAGGGAGATATCTAGTTCAGTGCAGTAAACCCGTGCGTCCACGCACATTCGAAGAAGGAGACAAAACCATGACAAGCAGATTTCTCAAACTCGGCCTGACGACGGCCATTGCAGCCCTCGCAACCATCGCGACCGGCATCGTCAGCACCGCGCACGCGGACGACGCGGCGTTGAAGGGCAAGACGGTCGCATTCGTTCCCACGTCGCTGGGCTACGACCTGACCGACGGCTGGAACGCGATGATCCGCCAGCAACTCGAGCCACTCGGCGTGAAGATCGTCGTGCGCGATCCGAACTGGAGCACCGATGCGGGTGCGCAGGCGATCACCTCGCTGATCAGCGAGAAGCCCGATGTACTTCTGGTGCAGAACCCCGACATCCAGTCCTATGCACGGCTCCTGAAGCGCGCCGAAGACGCGGGCATCCGCGTCGTTCAGGTGAACATGCGCTCGTCCGCGAACACGAGTGCGTTCGTGGGTGCCGACTGGGTGGGCATCGGCGAGGCGATGGCGAATGCCGTCGTCGAGAAGTGCGGCACCGGCTCCGGCAAGTCCGGCAAGATCAGCATCGTCCAGGGCGTGCTGACTGCCGCAGCCAGCACCTACCAGATGAAGGGCGTGCAGAACGTGCTGGCCAAGCATCCGGAGATCAAGGTCGTGTCCAACCAGGCCGCCGACTGGGACGCATCCAAGGCGCGTGCCGTGACCGACACCGCACTCAAGCAGAACGCCGACCTGTGCGGCGTCATCGGCTTCTGGGACGGGCAGGACACCGGCACGGCCGCGGCGATCCGCGAGGCCAAGAAGCAGGACCAGGTCTTTCTCACGACCAACGGCGGCGCCGCGAAAACCGGTTGCGCGAACGTTGCCAACGGCAGCTTCAGCGCCTACATGACCTATGACGTCAAGCAGCAGTCCGACGAACTGGTGAAGGTCGTCAAGACCCTGCTCACCACCAGCGGACGTCCCGCGACGGACATCTCGCGTGTGACACCGGTCACCGTCATCACCAAGGCCAACCTGCGCGGCGACTCGTGCTGGAACCTCGACGACTACAAGAAGAAGTAAGCCAGTCGGTCAGTCAGTCAGTCAGTCGATTGGCCCGCCGGACGCGCGGGCCAGTCTCAGGAGAAGCCCGTCATGTCAATTTCCCATGCCGTCGCCCGATGGCGGTACAAGTACGTCCCGGACCATGTCGTCGGTGAGGTGCTGTCCAAGAACTGGATCGACAACGCCGTGCCATTCGTGGCATTGGTCACCGTCTTCCTGGTGTTCGGCAGCCTGATTCCGAACTTCTTCGGCGCAGCGAACCTGAGCGATTCGAGCAGGCAGCTCGGTGAGTTCTCATTCGTCGTCTTCGCGATGATGATCGTGATGCTCGCCGGTGGCATCGACCTGAGCGTGAGCTCCAACTTCGCGCTGGGCAACCTCGTCGGCCTGCTGCTGATGAACGTCGTGGGATGGCCCACGTTCGTGGTCATTCCGGTCGTCATGCTGGTGTGCGCGGGCGTCGGACTGATCAATGGCGTCTTGATCGGCTATCTGCGATTGCGGGCGTTCCTGACCACGCTCGTGATGCTGATCATCGTCCGCGCAGTGGTCGACATGCTGCTGCTGGCGCATGCAGTGGACATCTCCACCAACATTCCGGAATCGGCGGTCTGGGACTTCATCGGCATCGGCTCGATCTTCGGACTGCCATTCAGCATCTGCCTCGCGCTCGCCTTTGCATTGGGGGCCCACATCTTTCTGAGCCGGACGCGGCCGGGCTGGCACATCATGGCCATCGGCGGCTCGCGCAAGTCGGCCTACAACGTCGGCATTCCGGTGCGGCGGACCATCTGTCTGACCTATGTCGGCTCCGGCGCGCTGTGCGGCGTGGCCGGACTGATGTACGCCGCGCGGCTGGGCAGCGCGGGCTCGGACACCGGTGTCGGACTCGAGATCATGGCGCTGACCGCCGCGGTCGTTGGCGGCAACAGCCTGGGCGGCGGACGCGGCTCGGTCGTGAAGGCGCTGATGGGCGCCGTGATCGTCCTGTTGATCACGAATGGTCTGGTGCGGATCGGCTTTCAGAGCGGCGCGGGCTCGCTGGCACTCGGACTGATCCTGCTCGCCGCGATCGGCATAGATGTCCGATGGCTCAAGAACAAGCACAAGCTGCTCGCAAAGGTCTATGTGTCGCCGGCCTATCTGTCGCTGCCGGACTGTCCGGAAACCGACGCGAAGGCCGTGTCGCCCTATGCGGTGAACGACAGATTGAGGGATGTCGAGTTGATCGGCCTCGGGCAGGTCGAGGGACCGGAAGACGTGATCTTCGATGCGGAGGGCAATCTGTACACCGGCACTCGCCATGGCGACATCGTCCGGTTCTTCGGACCCGATCACCAGCGGATGGAAGTCTTCGCGCACGTCGGCGGCCACCCATTGGGACTCGCCTTCGACCGCGCGGGGTCGTTGCTGGTGTGCATTGCCGGCATGGGCCTGTACAGCATCTCGCCGGACCGGGAAGTGCGTCGGCTGACCGACGAAACCAACCGCACGACGTGGTCGGTCATCGATGATTCCCGCCTCAAGCTGGCAGACGACCTCGACGTGGCGCCCGACGGCCGCGTGTTCTTCAGCGAGGCCACGGTGCGCTACGAGATGCACAACTGGGCCTACGACGCGCTCGAGAGCCGGGGCAACGGCCGCATCATCTGCTACGACCCGGCGTCCGGAAAGACGCGCACGGTCATCCGCAATCTGATCTTCCCGAATGGCGTCTGCATGGCGCATGACGGCGAGTCCTTCTTCTTCGCGGAGACGT
Source organism: Pseudomonadota bacterium (assembly GCA_040387575.1). Classification (GTDB taxonomy): domain Bacteria; phylum Pseudomonadota; class Gammaproteobacteria; order Burkholderiales; family Burkholderiaceae_C; genus Variovorax. The sequence continues at coordinate 5,478 of JAZKDL010000421.1, read as the reverse complement.
GGGCATGCCGCATCAACCGGTACTGGTTCGCAGGCCCCAAGACCGGCAAGCTCGAACGCGTGATCGACGATCTGCCCGGCTATCCCGACAACATCAACCGCGCGTCGGACGGCACGTTCTGGGTGGCGCTGGTCGGCATGCGCACGCCGTCGATGGATCTGTCGCTGCGCATGCCGGGCTTCCGCAAGCGGATGGCCCGGCGCGTGTCGCCACAGGAACTGATCTTCCCGAACATCAACACCGGCTGCGTCGTGAAGTTCAATGAACGAGGCGAAGTGCTGGAGTCGCTCTGGGACCTTGGCGGAGAGAACCATCCGATGATCACTTCGATGCGCGAGCATGAAGGCTATCTGTATCTCGGCGGACTGCTCAACAACCGGATCGGCAGATTGAAACTGCCGGACGCCGACCCGCATTGGACGGGCCAGAAGAGCTATTGGGGCGCGCAATGAACGACACCCGTACGACAGGATTCATGACGTCCGTTCTCGATCGCGTGCTCGGGCGCGGCCGGCATGCGGTCACGGTGCCTCCGATGGATGGCGCGCTGCAACCCAACAACCTGCTCGACCGGGCAGACCGCGTGGCGCAGGTCGTGCGGCCGGACAACCTGGTCCACCTCGGCGAGAAGCTGCTTTTCAGCAGCGGCGCTGAGCTGTATTCGGTTGGCACGGAAGGCGGACCGGTCGCGCGTGAAGGCCAGTTGGATGGCGATGTCTGTGCCATGGCGTCGATGCCGGACGGCCGTGCCGTTGCAATTTCCGCGAACGGCCGGGTTCATGCCATCGGTGTCTCAGGCGAAGTCCGGACGGAATCCGCCACCGCGCTCCAGTCCCTCCGCTGTCCCACGGCAATGACCGCAATCGATGACCGGACTGTGATCGTGACGGACGGTTCGAGTCGGCATCGCCCGGACCAGTGGCGTGCCGACCTGATGCGAAGCGAGTCGAGCGGCAGCGTGTGGCGGCTCGACATCGGCACTGGCGAAGCGAAGAAGGTGGCGTCGGACCTCGCGTATCCGGCGGGTGTCGCCCTCCATCGCGATGGCTCGCTGGTCGTGAGCGAAGCCTGGGCCCACCGCCTGATCAAGATCGGCGCGAATGGCGACCGGACCGTGCTGCTGGACGATCTGCCGGGCTATCCGTCGCGCATATCGCCGGCCGAAGATGGCGGCCATTGGCTCTGTCTGTTTGCGCCGCGCAGCCAATTGGTGGAGTTCGTCTTGCGCGAGCGGGAGTACCGCGAACGCATGATGGCCGAGATCGAGGAGCGCTACTGGGTCGCGCCGGCGCTCTCGTCGGGACGCGACTTTCGGGAGCCGATGCAGGGCGGCGCCATCAAGTCGATGGGCATGCTCAAGCCCTGGGCGCCCACGCGATCCTATGGCCTGGTCTGCAAGCTCGATGCGGACTTCCAGCCGCAATGGAGTGCGCACAGCCGGGCCGACGGGCGTCGGCATGGCGTGACGAGTACGGTGGAGCTCGACGGTCGACTCTATGTCTGCAGCCAGGGCGGCGACGAGATCGTCGCGTTGCCCGTTTGATCCGGAAATGGAAGCCATGGACAACTTCATCGAGCTGAAGAATATCGGCAAGGACTACCGCGGTGCGCATGCGGTGCGAGATGTCTCTTTCTCCGTCCGGCGCGGCGAGGTGCATGCGCTGCTCGGGGAGAACGGTGCCGGCAAATCGACGCTGACCAAGATCCTCGCCGGCGCGGTGCAACCGTCGAGCGGACAGATCGTGCTGGAAGGCAAGCCGATCACGTTTGCGACGCCGAACGAGGCGCTGCGCAATGGCATTGCCATGGTCTTCCAGGAGACGAGCCTGGTGCCGTCATTGACGGTCGCGCAGAACCTCTACCTGGGCGACGAGCCCTTTTTCAACAGATTGCGCGGCCTGTACATCGCGGCCCAGCAATTCCTGCAGCGGCTGAATTTCAATGTCGACCCGACGCGATTGGTGTCGACACTCGGCGCGGCGCAACGCCAGATGGTGGAGATCGCACGGGCCGTTCAGCACGACGCGCGGCTGATCATCTTCGACGAGCCGACCGCGACACTGACGCCCGAAGAGAAGCACCACTTCTTCGGACTGGTCCGCCGACTCAAGGCGGATGGCGTGTCGATCGTCTTCATCTCGCACGCGCTCGAAGAGGCGCTGATGATCGCGGACCGCATCACGGTATTGCGCGACGGCGAGCATGTCGTCACGCAGGACGCCAATTTGATGGACCGGGACTCGGTCATCCAGGCGATGGTGGGCCGGGTTCTGTCCGACGAACTCTATGGCCAGGACCGCACGGCGCGGCAGCGCCGGCCGCGCGGCGCGAAGGTGTTGAGCGTGCAGAACCTGTCGATGGGCACGATCGTGAAGAACAACGCGTTCTCGCTCTATGCGGGGCAGATCACCGGCATGTTCGGCCTGATCGGCTCCGGCCGGACGGAGACCGCGAAGATCATCGCGGGCGTCGTCAAGCGCGACTTCCTGCATGGCGGCGAGATTCATCTCGACGGCCAACCCGTCCGGTACCGGACGCCCCGGCCCGCCGTGCAGGACGGCATCGTCTACGTGACGGAAGACCGCAAGCTCGAAGGCTTCTTCGAGACGATGTCGATTGCCGAGAACATCTACAGCGGACGCCTGGCCGCCACCAACAAGCCGGTGATGTTCGTGCGCTATGACGACATGCAGGTGCTCGCGAACGAGTGGCGCAAGACGCTCGGCATCAAGGCGATCAGCAGCGATGCCAAGGTGATCGAGTTGTCGGGCGGCAATCAGCAGAAGGTCGTGATTGCGAAGTCGCTGGTGCAGGCGCCGCGGCTGGTGATCTTCGACGAGCCCACGCGCGGCGTGGACGTGGGCGCCATTGCGGAGATCCACCAATTGATCCACCGGCTCGCCGATGACGGCATGGCGGTGATGGTGATCTCGTCCTATCTGCCGGAGATTCTGAGCCTGTCCGATCGCATCCTGGTGACCCGGCAAGGCCGCGTGGTGGAGGAGTTCTCGCCGGAGGATGCGGAGGAGAAGAAGATCATGTATGCCGCTGTGCATTGAGCGGCAGCCGCCTCATGCTGCCGATCTTCAGAGTCGCCGGAGTCTGAGCCGGTTCGGTATCGCCGGCGAGATTCCTACAGCCCCTTGCACGCTTTGGCCGCGCTGATCACTTCATTGCGGTCGAAGCGATTCGCGGCCTCCATGAAGCCGGGCTTCAGGTAGAGCATCGACTCTGGCGGCAGGGTGCGCTTGATCAGCCCTTCCTTCTGCATGAAGTCCTGCATGCGGCCGTAGGCGGCCGGGTCCATCGCGCCGATGTACTTGGCGCCGCTCATGTCGTACGCGGCCTTGATCGAGTCGAGCGAGCTGTTGAGCAGTGCCAGGTCCCACTTGGCCAGCGTGGCCTCGTCGGCGCCGGTGGGCTTGGTGCTCGGCGAGTTCTTCCAGTGGATCTGGCGTGTGCAGTCCGGATTGGTCTGGGCATACAGCGTGGCCTTGGCCGCGCCGCGTGCAATGGCTTCGACCATGGCCGGATCGCTGTCGATGGTCTTCTGCATCGTGCCGAGCGTGAAGCCGGGCAGCTTGCGCCACTCGGGGTTGAACAGCACGCGCATGTCGAGTCCGGCATTCTGGAAGCCGGTCAGGGCCGAGCCCCAGAACATCAGGCCTTGCACGCGGTCGGCGCGCAGCGCTTCCAGTGCGGGTGCGCCGGCGCCGGTGGCGATGATCTGCACGTCCTTGTCGGGGTCGATGCCATTGGCGCGCAAGTAGCCCTTGAGCAAGGGCATGCCGCCCGTGCCCAGGCTGAACACGCCGATCTTCTTGCCCTTGAAGTCGGCGATCGACTTGATCGGGCCGTTCTGCAGCACGCCGATGCCCCAGTCGATGACCAGCGTGTTCATCACGCCGCGCACCGGCACGTCGTTGTCGGTGTTGGCCTGGATCAGCGGCGCGGAATCCATCTGCACGAAGTCCACGTTGCCACCGACCATCTGCTGAATGCCCTGCAGCGAGCCGCCGGTGGTGACGATCTTGACGTCATAGCCCTCGTCCTTCCAGTAGCCCAGCGCGATCGGCAGCGTGAGCCATGGATAGGTGACGTTGATGACCTGGGTGCCCAGTGCGATGGTCACGGGCTTGAGCGGCTTGGCCTGCGCGTGGGCGGTGCCGCCCAGGCCCAGCAGGGCGGACAGGCCAAGAACTGCGGCAGCAGCGGCCAGACGGCGCTTGGAAAGCAAGGAATGGAACATGTGGGAAATCCTCATGAAGGCTTTGGCGTGGGGAAGAAAGGGAAACAGAAACAGAAAGAGAAAGAGAAGTGAGAGCCGGGAAGGCGACCCGTCAGGCAGTCGCCAGCTCCGTCGGTGTCTTGTAGCCCTGCACCGCCTGGAAGCGGTTGACCAGCCAGTCGCCCGACTTGATCGGTGCGTGCCGGGGCTGGCCGTCGGCCGGCATGAACTGCGGCAGGCAGGCCACGGGCGTGTCGTAGTCGAAGTTGAAGAAGGTGGGAATCGAGTACCGCTCCCGCCCCGTGCGATTCGCCACGCGGTGCAGGTTCGACACGTACTGCTCGTTGGTCCAGACCTTCACCAGGTCGCCGAGATTGATGACCAGCGTGCCCTCGATATAAGGCGCGGCCACCCATTCGCCGTCGCGCGTCCGCAGCTCCAGCCCGCCGATCGGGTCTTGCGACAGGATGGTGAGCGTGCCGTAGTCGGTGTGCGCGGCGGCGCCCAGCTCCAGGTTGGTCGGCGACGACTGGGGCGGGTAGTGGTACAGGTTGGTCAGCACCATCGGCTTCTTCGTGTACTGCAGGAAGTAGTCCTCGGGCAGCTCGAGCGCCACCGCGAAGATGCGCAGCAGCCGCTTGCCCAGCGCCACCGTGTGGTCGAAATAAGCCATGGCGGCGTGCGCCAGCCAGGGCTTGTCGGCGGGCCAGCGGTTGGGGCCGTGCAGCGGCCGGCCGGCGATCACGTCGGGGTCGCTCGTCGGCAGGTCCAGGCCCAGCACATAGCTTTCCTTCACGTCGGGCTTGTGGCCAGGATGCTGCGTCACGCCCATCGGCATGAAGCCGCGGCGGAAGCGCTCGTCGATCTTGTCTTTCAACCGCTCTTCCATCGGCAAGGCGAAATAGCGCCTTGCCGCGTCGAACACACCGTCGATCACGTCCGGCGGCATGCCGTGGTTCTTCACATAGAAAAAGCCGGTGCGCGTGCAGGCGGCCTTGAACTGATCGGCCAGCGGCCCAATGGGGCCGCCGGCAATCCAGGCACCCAGATCGAGTATGGGCATTTCGGTGGCCGAGGCTTGGCGCGGCGGCGCGACGGCGTATTCAGCAGGGGTCATGGAGCCTTCCTTTGGATGAGGGTTGGGTCGCGGTTCGAATCGTTCCGGATGGGCGGCGCATCAGCTCGCCCGCGCAATGTCGCTGAAGGCATCGGCCCAGAAGATCACGCGGCGGGCGATGGCCTTCACGATG
>JAZKDL010000420.1:2912-11229 GCA_040387575.1 Pseudomonadota bacterium | reverse complement strand
ACGGTGAAGGCGTCAACTTCGCGATCTTTTCGCAGCATGCGGAGCGTGTCGAACTCTGCATGTTCGACGACGCCGGACGCCATGAACTCCAGCGCATCGAACTGCGCGAACGCACCGACGACGTGTGGCATTGCTATCTGCCGGAAGCGCGTCCGGGCATGGCCTATGGCTACCGGGTGCACGGGCCCTACAAGCCGGAAGACGGCCATCGCTTCAACCCGAACAAGCTGCTGATCGACCCGTACGCGAAGGACCTGGTCGGCAAGCTGCGCTGGGGCGACGCGCTGTATGGCTACACCATCGGCAGCAAGCGCGAGGACCTGTCCTTCGACCGGCGCGACAGCGCCGCGCTGGTGCCGAAGGGCCGCGTGCTCGAGACCGCCTTCACCTGGGGCGACGACCGCCGGCCGCAGATCGCGCGGCAGGACATGGTCATCTACGAGATGCATGTGCGCGGCTTCACGATGCAGCACCCCGACGTGCCGTCCGAGCTGCGCGGCACCTATGCCGCGATGGCCACCGCGCCGGTCATCGACTACCTGAAGCGCCTGGGCATCACGACGGTCGAGCTGCTGCCCGTGCACAGCTACCTGAACGACCGCCACCTCGCCGAGAAGAGCCTGCAGAACTACTGGGGCTACAACACGCTGGGCTTCTTCGCACCCGAGATGCGCTACAGCGCATCGCGCAAGGTGAAGGAGTTCAAGACCATGGTGAAGACGCTGCATTCGGCGGGCATCGAGGTCATCCTGGACGTGGTCTACAACCACACCTGCGAAGGCAACCAGCTCGGGCCGACGCTGTCGCTGCGCGGTGTGGACAACGCGTCTTACTACATCCTCAACGCCGAGCACCGGCGCTATTACGACGACTTCACCGGCTGCGGCAACACCGTCAACCTCGCGCATCCGCGCGCGCTGCAACTGGTGATGGATTCGCTGCGCTACTGGGTCGAAGAGATGCACGTCGACGGCTTCCGCTTCGACCTGGCGTCGGCGCTCGCACGCGAGGCCGGCAAGGTCGAGAACCTCGGCGGCTTCTTCGATGCGATCCAGCAGGACCCGGTGCTCAACCGCGTCAAGCTGATCGCCGAGCCCTGGGACCTGGGCTACGGCGGCTACCAGGTCGGCAACTTTCCGCTGGGCTGGGCCGAATGGAACGACCGCTACCGCGACGCGATGCGCGGCTACTGGAAGGGCGACAGCGGCCTGCTCGGCGAGCTGGCCAGCCGCGTCACCGGCTCGCAGGACATCTACGGCTGGTCGGGCAAGCATCCGCACGCGAGCATCAACTTCGTGACCGCGCACGACGGCTTCACGCTGCACGACCTGGTGTCGTACAACCAGAAGCACAACGAGGCGAACGGCGAAGACAACCGCGACGGCAGCAGCAACAACCTGTCGTGGAACTGCGGCACCGAAGGCCCGACCGACGACCCCGACGTGCTGAGCCTTCGCGAGCGCCAGAAGCGCAACCTGCTGGCCACGCTGCTGTTGTCGCAAGGCACGCCGATGCTGCTGGCCGGTGATGAGTCGGGCCACACGCAGCAGGGCAACAACAACGTCTACTGCCAGGACAACAAGCTCGGCTGGATCGACTGGTCGCTCGACGCCGACCGCAGCGCGCTGCTGGCCTTCGTGCAGCACCTGGTGCAGTTGCGCCGGGCGCATCCGTCACTCGGCAGGCGCGCCTTTTTCCGGGGCGCGCCGCTGCCGGGCCGCAGCATCAAGGACGTGGGCTGGTTCCGCCCGGACGGGCTCGAGATGAAGCCCGAGGACTGGGGCGATGGCCATGCGCGCTGCGTCGGCATGTTCATGTCGGGCCTCGGCATTGCCGACGTCGGCCCGCGCAGTGAGCCGCGTGTCGACGACGACCTCTTCCTGCTGTTCAACGCCCACCACGAAGACATCGACTTCCAGCTGCCGACCGATGCCGTGGGCCTCGGCGACGCATGGCAGCTGCAGATCGATACCGCCACCGCCGCCGTGCCCGACCCCGCATCGCCGACTTTCGCCGGCCCAGTCTGCCGGCTGCACTGCCGTTCCCTCATGTTGCTCAGCCGTCCCGCGACCATCCCCACCCCATGAAACACACCCACGCCATGCCCTTCGGCGCCACCGTCCTCGACGAGGGCGGCGTGCGCTTCCAGTTCTGGTCGCCTGCGCTCGCCCCTGTCGAACTCGTGCGCAACGGCGACGCGCCGGTTGCCATGCACACCGAGCCTGACGGCTGGCATCGGCTCGATGTCGCCGATGCGCGCGCCGGCGACCGCTACCGCTTCAAATTGCCCGATGGCCGGCTGGTGCCGGACCCGGCTTCGCGACGCAATCCGGACGACGTGCACGAGGCCAGTGAAGTGGTCGCCCCCGGCGCATTCGACTGGCACGACGACGGTTGGACCGGCCGCCCCTGGTCGGAAGCGGTGATCTACGAACTGCACATCGGCACCTTCACGCCCGAGGGCAGCTTCGCGGCGGCGCAGCAGCGCTTGCCCGAACTGGTGGCGCTGGGCATCACGGTCGTCGAGCTGATGCCGGTCGCCGACTTCCCGGGCCAGCGCGGCTGGGGCTACGACGGCGTGCTGCTGTTCGCGCCCGATGCCGCCTACGGCCCGCCGGAAGCCTTGAAGGCCTTCGTCGACGCCGCGCATGCGCTAGGGCTGATGGTGCTGCTCGACGTGGTCTACAACCACTTCGGACCGGAGGGCAACTACCTGCACGCGGGCAGCCCCGCCTTCTTCAACGCGGCACACCAGACGCCCTGGGGCGCGGCCATCAACTACGACGGTGACCTGGCGCGCACCGTGCGCGACTTCTTCGTGCACAACGCGCTCTACTGGATCGAGGAATTTCGCTTCGACGGCCTGCGCATGGACGCGGTGCACGCGATCCGCGACGACTCCACGCCGGACATCGTGCAGGAGATCTGCGCCGCCTTGCGCGACGGCCCGGGCCGCGAGCGCCAGATCCATGTCGTGCTGGAGAACGATGCCAACGGCGCGCACTACCTCGAGCGCGATGCCGATGGCCAGCCGCTCGGCGCGACCGCGCAATGGAACGACGACCTGCACCACGCGGCGCACGTGCTCGTCACCGGCGACACCGACGGCTACTACGCCGACTATGCGGACGACGCCGTGTCGCAGTTCGGCCGCGCGCTGGCGCAGGGCTTCGTCTACCAGGGCCAGCCCTCGCCGTTCCGCGATGGCGAGGCGCGCGGCGAGCCGAGCGCGCACCTGCCGCTCGGCGCTTTCGTGTCCTTCCTTCAGACGCACGACCAGGTCGGCAACCGCGCCTTCGGCGACCGCATCGCGTCGCTGGCCGACCCCGGGCTGCTCCAGGCCGCGTACGCCTGCCTGCTGCTGTCGCCGCACGTGCCGATGCTGTTCATGGGCGAGGAATACGCCGCGTCGACGCCCTTCCTGTACTTCTGCGACTTCGGCCCCGAACTGGCGGCCGCGGTGTCGAACGGTCGGCGTGCCGAGTTCGGCAAGTTCGCGGCCTTCGCCGATGAAGCAGCACGCGCCCGCATTCCGGACCCGAATGCAGCATCGACTTTCGTCGCCTCCCGCCTGCGCTGGGACGAGCGGCTGAGCACGCCGCACCGCGAGTTCATGGCGCACATCCATGCGCTGCTCGGCATCCGGCGGCGCGCCATCGTGCCGCGGCTCGAAGGCCAGCGCACTGGCGGACGCTTCTGGCGCGACGGTGAAGCACTGCGCGTCGAATGGCCGGTCGGCGGCGCCGACGGCCAGCCGGGCGGCGCACGCCTGCAGTTGGTGGCGCATTTCGGCAAGGAACCCATTGCCGGCATCGCGGCGCCCGACGGCGACACGCTGTATGCGTACGGCGCAGAACCCGAGTTTGCCGAGCCCATCGAATCCGATTCCCACGACACGCTGCGGCTCGCGCCCGGCGGTGTCTGCATCACCCTGGCGGAGAACCACCTTGCATGACGCATCCCCCGCGCAGCACGACGCGCTGCTGCGCCTGTGCGCCCACTTCGGCATCGCGCCCGAATACAACGACATCTTCGGCCACCGCCACGTCGCCACGCCGGCGCACCTGAGCGCGCTGCTCGCGAGCTTCGGCATCGACCCGGAGGTTCCGCCGCAGCGCAGCCTGGAACTGGCCCAGGCCGCCGCCTGGCGCGAAGGCGCGCCGCCCGCCGTTGCGATCGCGGCGGACACGCCCGACTGGCAAGTGACGCTGCGCGTGCCCGCCACGCAGTCCGATCTGCACTGGACGCTGCATGCCGAAGACGGCACCCGGCACGCCGACCGGCTGTCGCTGCACGCACTGCCCGAGCTGTCGCGCACCGAGATCGATGGCGTCGCTTATTGCGAGCGGCGCATCACGCTGCCGACCGCGCTGCCGGCCGGCTACCACCGCATCGCGTTCGACGGCCTGCCCGGCGAGACGCTGGTGATCGCGGCACCGGCGCATTGCTACCGGCCGCCGTTGCTCGGCGACGATGGCCGCGTCTGGGGGCCGGCGGTTCAACTCTATGCGCTGCGCTCGCAGCGCAACTGGGGCATCGGCGACTTCACCGACCTGGCGCAGCTCGCCCAGCAGGCGGCACGGCGCGGCGCGGGCATCGTCGGCGTCAACCCGCTGCACGCGCTGTTTCCGCACAACCCGGCGCACATCAGCCCGTACAGCCCGTCGTCGCGCATGGCGCTCAACGTGCTCTACATCGACGTCGAGGCGGTCGATGAATTCCGCGACTGCGAGCCTGCACAGCGCCTTGTGCAGTCGCCCGATTTCCAGGCGCGGCTGGCCACGTTGCGCGACGTGCCGCTGGTCGACTACGTCGGCGTTGCCGCGGCCAAGTTCGAGATCCTCGCGCTGCTCTATGCGCAGTTCCGCGCGACGCACCTGAAGGCGGGCGAGCGCAGCGACAGCGCCGATGCCTTCGAGGCGTTTCGCGTGTCGCGCGGCGCGGCCTTGCGCCAGCACGCGCTGTTCGAGGCGCTGCAGGCGCACTTCCACGACACCGATCCGTCGGTCTGGGGCTGGCCGGTCTGGCCCGAGGCCTACCGCGATCCGGCCGCGCCCGAGGTGCAGCGCTTCGCCGAGACGCATGCCGAACGCATCGGCTACTACGAGTACCTGCAATGGCAGGCGGCGCGACAGCTCGACCGCGCCAGCGCGCAGTGCGACGCCGAAGGCATGGCGGTCGGCCTCTACCTCGACCTCGCCGTGTCGGTCGACCGCGCGGGCTCCGATGCCTGGAACGAGCAGCAGACCTTCGTGCACGGCGCGAGCGTCGGCGCACCGCCGGACGAGTTCAACCCGAACGGCCAGGGCTGGGGATTGCCACCGCTGCGGCCCGACCGGCTGCGCACCAGCGGCTACCGCTTCTTCATCGAGACGCTGCGCGCCAACATGCAGGGCGGCGCCCTGCGCATCGACCACGTGATGGGCCTGATGCGCCTGTTCTGGATTCCGCCGGGCGGCACGCCGCACGAAGGCGCCTACGTGCACTACGCGCTCGACGAGATGCTCAGCATCGTCGCCATCGAGAGCCAGCGCCAGCGCTGCATGGTCATCGGCGAAGACCTCGGCACGGTGGCCGACGAGATGCGCGCGGCGCTCGCGCGCTTCCAGGTGCTGTCGTACCGGCTGCTGTATTTCGAGCGCGGCCACGACGGCGAATTCAAGTCGCCGGCCGACTATCCGCGCCATGCGCTGGTCGCGATCAGCACGCACGACCTGGCCACGCTCAACGGCTGGTGGACCGGCCACGACCTGCGGCTGCGGCTCGCGCTCGGGCTGTTCCCGAGCCCGGACATCTTCGAGAAGCAGCTGTTCGACCGCGCGCAGGAACGCATCCGGCTGCTGCTCGCGGTGCAGCGCGCCGGCCTGCTGTCGGCCGATGCGGTGGCGGAAGCGACCGGCGCGCAGGCGCTGTCGGCGGACGTGGTGTCGGCGATCCACGCGTTCGTCGCGAGCACGCCGTCACAGGTGATGATGGTGCAGCTCGAAGACGCGATCGGCATGCCCGAGCAGGCCAACATGCCGGGCACGACCGACGCGCATCCGAATTGGCAGCGCAAGCTGACGCTCGACCTGCAGCAGCTGTCGGTCGACCCGCAGACGCTGCAACTGTGCGAGACGCTGGCCGCCATCCGGCCGCATCCCGTGTCGCAGGCCGCCGCCGGACGCAGCATCGACACGCGGATCCCGCGCGCCACCTACCGGCTGCAGTTCCACAAGGACTTCCGCTTCGACGACGCGATCGAGATCCTTCCCTACCTCGCGCGGCTCGGCGTGAGCCATGTGTATTGCTCGCCGATCCAGCGCGCGCGGCCGGGCAGCATGCACGGCTACGACGTGGTGGCGCACGACGAGATCAATCCCGAGCTCGGCGGCCCCGAAGGCTTCGAGCGCTTCAGCGCTGCGCTGCGCGCGCACGGCATGGGCCAGCTGCTCGACCTCGTGCCCAACCACATGGGCGTGCTGGGCGCCGACAACGCCTGGTGGACCGACGTGCTCGAGAACGGCCCAGCGTCGCTCTACGCGCAGCACTTCGACATCGACTGGCAGCCGCTCAACCTCGAGCTCCAGGGCAAGGTCCTGCTGCCGGTGCTGGGCGACCATTACGGCGACGTGCTCGCCCGTGGCGAACTCGTCCTGGCCTTCGATGCAGCCGCCGGCAGCCTCGGCATCGGCTACCACGAGCATCACTTCCCGCTCGCGCCCGAAAGCTATGCGCAAGTGCTGCAGCGCGCCGAGCCGCGCGTGACCGACCCCGAGGTGGCGGCCAGCCTGGCGAGCATCGCCGCGGCCTTCGGCCACCTGCCGGCGCGCCAGGCGCCCGAGCCCGATGCGGTGGCGGAGCGCGCACGCGACAAGGAGATGCTCAAGAGCCGGCTCGCGCGGCTGGTGTCGCGACAGCTTGGCGTGGCGCAGGCGATCGCTGCATCGGTCGCCGAGTTCAATGCCCCGGCCGAACGCGACACGCTGCATGCGCTGCTCGAACTGCAGGCCTACCGCCTCGCCTACTGGCGCGTGGCGGCGGACGAAATCAACTACCGGCGCTTCTTCGACATCAACGAACTGGCGGCGTTGCGCATCGAGCGCGAACCGGTGTTCGAAGCGACGCACGGCATGGCGCTGGACCTGGCGGCGCGCGGCGTGGTCGACGGCCTGCGCATCGACCATCCGGACGGCCTCTACGACCCGGCCCAGTACTTCCAGCGCCTGCAGGAAGGCTATGCGCGCCGCGCCGGCCTGGTGCTGCCCGGCCCCGATGCGGAGGGCCGTCCCGCACGGCCGCTGTATGTGGTGGCCGAGAAGATCGCGGCCTCGCACGAAGAGGTGCCGGTCGAATGGCATGTGCACGGCACCACCGGCTACCGCTTCGCGACGGTGGTCAACGGCGTGCTGCTGGACATGCGCACCGCCGAGCGCTTCGCGCGCATCTGGCGCAGCTTCACCGGCGTGCAGGACGCGTTCGACGAGCTGGCCTACCGGGGCAAGCGATCGATCATGCGCAACGCACTGGCGTCCGAACTCACGGTGCTGTCGACCGAATTGCTGCGCATCGCGCGGGCCGATCGGCGCACCCGCGACTACACGCTCAACACGCTGCGGCGCGCGCTGTCGGAAGTGGCGGCATCGATGCCGGTCTACCGCAGCTACATCATCGACGCGCCCTCTGCGCAAGACCTGAAGTTCATCGACTGGGCGGTCGACCATGCGCGCGAGCGCAGCCTCGATGCCGACACGACGGTGTTCGACTTCGTGCGCCGGGCGCTGCTCGGCCAGACCGTGTCGCAGGCCGACGATGCGCTGCAGGCCCGCACCCGGCGCTTCGCGATCCGCTTCCAGCAGTTCAGCGCGCCGGTGGCGGCCAAGGGCGTGGAAGACACGGCCTTCTACCGCTACTTCCCATTGAGTTCGCTCAACGAGGTCGGCGGCGAACCCGCGATATTCGGCATGTCGGTCGCGCAGTTCCATGAAGCGAGTGCCGACCGCGCGAAGCGTTGGCCGCACACCATGCTGGCCACGTCGACGCATGACAACAAGCGCTCGGAAGACGTGCGCAACCGGATCGACGTGCTCTCTGAATTGCCCGCGACCTGGCGCCTCGCGCTGCGGCGCTGGCGCGCGATGAACCGGCCGGTCGACGACCCGGCGCCGCAGATGCCTTCGGCGGCAGACGAATACCTGCTCTATCAAACGCTGCTGGGCGCGCTGCCGGTGGGCGGGCTCGACGAATCCACACGTGCGGAGTTTGCGGAACGCATCGAGCGCTATGCGCTCAAGGCCGCACGCGAGTCGAAGGCGCACACCAGCTGGGTGATTGCGAA
>JAZKDL010000420.1:0-2902 GCA_040387575.1 Pseudomonadota bacterium | reverse complement strand
GAGCCGTACGAGAACGCGCTGAAGGGCTTCGTACAGAAGCTGCTCGGCCAGATCGGCGACAACGCGTTCCTCGCCGACCTGCAGGCGCTCGGCGCGACCATCGCGTGGTTCGGCATGCTGAACAGCCTGTCGATGACGCTCATCAAGTACGCATCGGCCGGCGTGCCCGACATGTACCAGGGCAACGAACTGGCGGACCTGAGCCTGGTCGACCCCGACAACCGGCGGCCGGTGGACTATGCGGCGCGGGCGGACTGGCTCGACCGCATGGCTGCCGTGCTGCAGACGCCCGGCATCGCCGAGGCCGCTCGCGGCTTCGCTGCGGCGCCGCACGAGGGCGCGGCCAAGCTATGGGCGACCTGGCGCCTGCTGGCGCTGCGCGAGGCCGAGCCCGCGCTGTTCCGCGAGGGCAGCTACACCGCGCTGCACGCGGCCGGTGCGAAGGCATCGCATGTGATCGCCTTCACGCGCGCGCACGAAGACAAGGCGATGGTGCTGATCGCCGCACGGCTGTTCGTCAGCCTCGCGACCGATGCCGAAGCCCAGGCTGCGCAAGCTGCGTCCGACGGCTGGCTGCCGCTGGGTGAAAAGGTGTGGACCGACACCGTCGTTCAGTTGCCCGGATGGCCTGAAGGCGCGCGCTTCGAGAACGTGCTGACGGGAGAAGAGTTGGTGGTGCAGAACGGCGCGGTGCGCCTGGCGGACGCCTTCAAGAGCTTCCCCGGCGCCGCCCTCAAGGCGCTGGACGCACCTTCACATTGACTGTTCGTGGAACACCGCGGAACCGGCTTTGCCGGGCCGCTGGTGTTGCCCCCGGAAGGGGGTTGGCGAAAGGCGACACGCAGTGCGCCGAAGCCTGGGGGAGAGCCTATTGCGCGCCCTCTTCGGGCCAATCGCGGATGTAGGCCTTCAGCATCTTGTTCTCGAAATTCTGGCTGTCGACGACGGCCTTCGCGACGTCGTAGAAGCTGATCACGCCCATCAGCATCCGCTTGTCCATCACCGGCATGTAGCGCGCATGGCGCTGCAGCATGATGCGGCGGATTTCGTCGAGATCGGTTTCGCCGGTGCAGGTGACGGGCGCATCGTCCATCGCCTTGCGCACCAGCGTCGTGCCGACGGTGCCGCCGTTGTTGACGATGGCGACGATGACTTCTCTGAAGGTCAGCATGCCGACCAGATCGCCGTGTTCCATGACGACGAGCGAACCGATGTCCTTCTCGGCCATGACGGTCACGGCGGCGGCCAGGGGTTCGTCGGGTGTGACCGTGTAGAGCGTGTTGCCCTTGACGCGCAGGATGTCGCTGACTTTCATCGTAAATACCTCGGAGGTCGTCTCTGTGACTGACGGGCGGAGTCCCTTTTTGAATATAGCCCATGTCGCTCGCCGTCGCTCACAATAGGCGCCCTGCCCCGCCACGAGGGTGCGACTGTGGGGTCGCACACGTGACGGAGCGTTACGAAAGTGAGACATGCCAGGCTATTCCGACCCCGGATTCGACACCCTCGCGCTGCACGCCGGCGCATCCCCCGACCCCGCGACCGGCGCACGCGCCGTGCCGATCCACCTCACGACCTCGTTCGTGTTCGAGTCCAGCGACCATGCGGCCGCGCTGTTCAACCTGGAGCGTGCCGGCCACGTCTACAGCCGCATCAGCAACCCGACCAACGCGGTGCTCGAACAGCGGGTGTCCGCGCTGGAAGGCGGCATCGGCGCCATCGCGACCGCCAGCGGCCAGGCCGCGCTGCACCTGAGCGTCGCGACGCTGATGGGCGCGGGCTCGCACATCGTGGCCAGCACCGCGCTGTACGGCGGGTCGCAGAACCTGCTGAACTACACGATGCGCCGTTTCGGCATCGAGACGACCTTCGTGAAGCCCGGCGACTTCGACGGCTGGCGCGCCGCCATCCGGCCGAACACGAAGCTGCTGTTCGGCGAGACGGTCGGCAATCCAGGGCTCGACGTGCTCGACATCCCGACCGTCAGCGACATCGCGCATGAGGCCGGCGTGCCGTTGCTGGTCGACTCGACGCTGACCTCGCCCTACCTGATCAAGCCCTTCGACCACGGCGCCGATCTGGTCTATCACTCGGCGACGAAGTTCCTGTCGGGACACGGCACGGTGATCGGCGGCGTGGTGGTCGACGGCGGCAGTTTCGACTGGGACAAGTCGGGCAAGTTCGCCGTGCTGAGCCAGGCCTATGACGGCTTCCACAACATGGTGTTCAGCGAGGAAAGCACCGTCGGCGCTTTCCTGCTGCGCGCGCGCCGCGAAGGCCTTCGCGACTTCGGCGCATCGATGAGCCCGCACACCGCGTGGCTGATCCTGCAAGGCATCGAGACGTTGCCGCTGCGGATGGAGCGCCACATCGACAACACGCAGAAGGTTGTGGAGTTCCTGGCAGCGCACCCCTTCGTGTCGCGCGTCGGCCATCCGCTGATGGAGTCGCACCCCAGCCACAAGCTCGCCGAAAAGCTGCTGCGCCACGGCGCGCGTGGCGCCGGCGCGGTGTTCAGCTTCGACATCAAGGGCAGCCGCGAGCAGGGCAAGAAGTTCATCGAGACGCTGAAGCTGTTCAGCCATCTGGCCAACGTGGGCGACTGCCGCAGCCTGGTGATCCATCCGGCCAGCACGACGCACTTCCGCATGACGGACGAGGCGCTCGCCGGTGCGGGCATTGGCCAAGGGACGATCCGCTTGTCGATCGGGCTGGAAGATCCGGCCGACTTGATCGACGACCTGAAGCGTGCGCTGAAGGCTGCTGAAAAGGCGGGGGTCTGAAGATGGGCGCTTGTATTTATGTTCGCCGTTCTGCGCATGGAGTGCATGGTTCGGGGCGGGCTCACGCCGACGGCGTACTCCCCTCCGCGAATGTCCCCCGGCCTGCGGCCTCCTCCTTG
>JAZKDL010000419.1:0-7622 GCA_040387575.1 Pseudomonadota bacterium | reverse complement strand
GTCGTGACCGGCAGCCACACGCCGGCCGAGTACGTCGAATACGCGGACAAGGCAATCGAATTCGGCTTTGCCGCCTCGCGCGGCAGCGACTTCCACAGCCCCGACGAAAGCCACATGGACCTGGGCAAGCTGCCTTGGCTGCCAGGCAAGCTGACACCGGTCTGGGAACTGCTCGCAGACCGCATCCAGTGAGCACGTCCGCCGATGCCCGGCCCGGCGCCGCGGACAGCCGGCGCGATATCGCCTCCGAGCGCCTGCTGGCGGGCATCGGGCTCATGCTGGTGGCATTGGCGTGCTTCGCCTCGCTCGACACGTCGACCAAGATTTCCGTCAGCACGGTGCCGGTATTGATGGGCGTCTGGTTCCGCTATGCCTTCCAGGCCGTCGTGACGACCGCCTTCCTTCTGCCGATGCATGGCACCGCGCTGCTGCGCACGGCGCACCCGAAATTCCATGTGTTGCGCGGCGCATTGCTGCTGTTGACCAGCATCCTGGCCTTCTTCAGCCTGCGTTACATGCCATTGGCCGAGTTCACGTCGATCGTGCTGATCGCGCCGCTCGTGATCACGTTGCTGGCGGCGACCGTGCTCAAGGAATACGTGTCGCCGCTGCGCTGGGCGCTGGTCGCCGGCGGCTTCATCGGCACGCTGGTGATATTGCGGCCGGGTGGCGGCAGCTTCAGCTGGGCCGTGCTGTTGCCGATCGGCCTGGTGCTGAGCAACGCCTGGTTCCAGGTGCTGACCAGCAAACTGGCGCAGACCGAGAACCCGCTCGCCATGCATTTCTACACCGGCTGGGTCGGCACCTTGATCGCCTCCGTCGCCCTGCCCTTCGCATGGCAGGCGCTGCCGTCGTGGCACTGGTGGGCGCTGTTGTGCCTCATGGGCGTCCTCGGGACCATCGGCCACTTCCTTCTGATCCTCGCCTTCCAGCGCGCACCTGCATCGACGCTCACCCCCTACGGCTACGTTCAAATCGCCTTTGCAATGCTGTGCGGCTGGGTCGTCTTCTCGCACGTGCCGGACCTGACCTCGCTGGTCGGCATCGGCATGATCGCCGCGTGCGGCGCGGCCGGCGCCTGGCTGACGGTGCGCGAGCGCCGCATCCCGATCGAGCCGACCGAGTCCTGAACGGCACGCTTGCATCCGAGTCACACGCCCCCATCTTTCCAGACATGGCCCAGTTCTTCGAAGTCCACCCCGACAACCCGCAGCAGCGCCTGCTCAAACAGGCGGTGTCGCTGCTCGAACGCGGCGACGTGATCGCCGTGCCGACCGATTCCAGCTACGCGCTGGTCTGCCACCTCGACGACAAGGACGCGGTCGACAAGATGCGCCGCATCCGCCAGGTCGACGACAAGCATCACCTGACGCTGCTCTGCCGCGACCTGAGCGAGCTGTCCAACTACGCGCGCGTCGACAACAAGCAGTACCGCCTTCTGAAGGCGGCCACGCCCGGCCCGTACACCTTCATCCTCGAGGCGACCAAGGAAGTCCCGCGGCGCGTGAGCCACCCGCAGCGCAAGACCATCGGCCTGCGCGTGCCGGAGCATCCGGTGCTCGGCGCGCTGCTGGCGCTGCATGGCGCACCGCTGCTCGCCACCACGCTGATCGCACCAGGCGAAAGCGAGCCGATGAACGATGCGCAGGAGATCCGCGAGCGCTTCGAGAAGCTGATCGGCGGGGTGATCGATGCTGGCGCCTGTGCCTCGGAGCCGACCACAGTGGTCGACCTGACGCCGATGGACACTGGCGGCGAGCCTGTGGTGATCCGCGAGGGCCGCGGCGACGTGGCACGCCTGGGCCTGTAGCCACTATCTGCGGTGCGGGTACCTCGGCATCGAAAAGCGATGAGATCTTCGCCCGAAGGCTCATAACTTCGTGTTGGGCACATGGAATGCCGGCATGGACCAGATCATGACTTCATACGAACCATTGAAGTCTTCACATCATGTCCGTGCCCAACACCACAGCCCATGCGACGCCGAAGCCCGTCGGATATGCAGCCTTACAGTCCAACACGACCGCCAATGACGAAGGTACCAAGGACACGCAGCGCACGACCAGCATCGACACCTTGAACCAGTACGGACCCGTGCAAGGCGCCACATCGTCGGCACGCGGCAATCCACTGGAAATCTACGCTTCACCGCAGCTGCATCCCTCCGCGAACGAACTCGGCAACCTCACCGGAACTGCACAGCCAACTGCACCGCTGCCTTTCCATCTTCCCAATAACGGCTCCAGCCTCCATGCCTGGATCCAGACTATGGGCCGTGCAAACGGCGCTGCCGAAGCGGCCCACATTGCAAGCGCTTTGCGCGCTCAGGCCCATGGCAAGACCGTCGACGGCGACCAGACGAGCATCCTCGCCGCATGCGACGCATATCTGCAGCAGCGCACAGGGATTGCCGAACTGCTTACATCACTGTGCGATGCCCTCCCCGCCGGGCCTCTGAAAGCGCTCAGTCGCCATCTATACGATGCAATTTCCCAGACCACGGCAAGCGACCATGCCGCCGTTCGCCTCAAAGTCTTGCTGGACCTGCCTGACGCACAGGTGGCACTGTTGCGCACGCTGGATTCGAACGTACTCAACCTTGACGATTTTCTACAGATAGCGATTGAAATTCAGGCCTGCAAGCAAAAGCTCGATGGCAAATCGCTCGACATGCCGCTGAACAGTACGCTTCTCGCGAACTGGACTCCACACCTTGCGAAGGCGAGGACCCCCGCGGAACAGCGCACGCTTGTACTGTCTCTTCTCGCCAATGCACATCGGTTCACGGATCAGACTTTGCTCTTGAGAACGGCCTGCGATTTCCTGGACGGCAAGGTGGATTATTCGGACCTGAAGAATGCGATCGTTCTAGCCACGGACCTGGAGGCGTTCCGTCGTTCGGCAAATTACGCCCAGGCGTTTCCGGCTCCGGCCTCGTCACCCGCGACCTGGGCCCAGCACTTGTCGCAATCGAACAGCAGGGAACAAGCGTCGACACGGATACTTGCTCTCCTCACGCATCTGCAGGTATGTCGTACGCCCCAAAAAGACGTTGAAAGAGCCTGCATGGATTACCTCAAAGGACAGGCGCCGGGCAACGCGGTAGCCGCCGCCTTGAATTCCGTCACTCGCTTTTCCTGAGCGCGGCATGCGACGTGGCGCGCAGGCCCAACGGCGCGCGGCTCCGAGGCTCCGAGGCTCTGACACAATCGGCCAGTGGACTTCTCCAACCTCATTCAAACCGTACTCATCTATGCCTTGCCGGTGATCTTCGCAATCACCGTGCATGAAGCGGCACATGGTTACGCAGCCCGGTATTTCGGCGACAACACGGCTTACATGATGGGTCGGGTGACCTTGAATCCGATCCGGCACATCGATCCGATCGGCACGATCCTGATGCCGCTGATGCTGTACTTCGCGACCTCGGGAGCCTTCCTGTTCGGCTATGCGAAGCCAGTGCCGGTCAACTTCGGCCATTTGCGCAATCCCAAGCGGCACATGATCTGGGTCGCACTCGCCGGACCGGGCTCCAACTTCATCATGGCGATCGGTTGGGCGCTGCTGCTCGTGGCGCTGGTGGCAGTGGGCGTGAACGAGCCCTTCTTCCTCCAGATGGCCCGCGGCGGCGTGCTGGTCAACCTCGTGATGTGGGCCTTCAACCTGTTCCCGCTGCCGCCGCTCGATGGTGGCCGCGTACTCGCCGGCCTGCTGCCGCGCGGACGCGCCCAGATGTTCCTGGCGCGCATCGAACCCTACGGTTTCTTCATCGTGATGGGCCTGGTGCTGGCCGGCATCGTCAGCCGCTATTGGCTGCAGCCGCTGATGGGCGTCGGCTACAGCATCATCAAACTGCTGCTCATCCCCTTCACCGCCCTGCTGCGCTGAGTCTTTCCATGTCCTCGTCCATTTCTTCTCCTTCCAACGCTCCGACCCGTTTTCTCACCGGCATCACGACCAGCGGCACGCCGCACATGGGCAACTATGTGGGTCTGGTGCGGCCCTCGGTGCGCTTCAGCCGCCGCAGCGACGTTCAGAGCTTCTATTTCCTGGCCGACTACCACGCGCTGATCAAGATCAGCGACCCCGCGCGCATCCAGCGTTCGACACTCGAGATCGCCGCCGCCTGGCTGGCCTGCGGCCTCGACCCGGAGCGCGTGACCTTCTACCGCCAGTCCGACATTCCCGAGATCCCCGAACTCACCTGGTTCCTGACCTGCGTTACCGGCAAGGGCATCCTGAATCGCGCGCACGCCTACAAGGCCTCGGTCGACAAGAACGTCGCCAAGGGCGAAGACCCGGACGCCGACGTCACGGCCGGCCTCTTCATGTACCCCGTCCTGATGGGCGCCGACATCCTGATGTTCAACGCGCACAAGGTGCCGGTCGGGCGCGACCAGGTCCAGCACATCGAGATGGCGCGCGACATGGCGCAACGCTTCAATCATCTGTACGGCGAGCATTTCTTGCTGCCCGAAGCCGAGATCGACGAGGCCGTGGCCACGCTGCCGGGCCTTGACGGCCGCAAGATGAGCAAGAGCTACGACAACACGATACCGCTCTTCGTGCCACGCGGGCAGTTGCAGAAGCTGATCGGCGGCATCGTGACCGACTCGCGCGCACCGGGCGAACCCAAGGACACCGAAGGCTCCGCCCTGTTCCAGATCTACGAGGCTTTTGCGGACGCTGCAGAAACCGCGTCGCTGCGCCAGGCCTTCGCCGACGGCATCGGCTGGGGAGACGCCAAGCAGACGGTGTTCGAGCGCATCGACCGCGAGATCGCGCCGATGCGCGCGCACTATGAAGCGCTGCTCGCCGACCCGGTCCAGATCGAAAAGACACTGCTGGCCGGCGCGGAGAAAGCTCGCGCGTTGTCGCGACCGTTCATGACCGACTTGCGCCACGCCGTCGGCCTGCGTAACCTTGCAACCCAGGGAGCCGGGGGCACACGCAAGGCCGCGAAAGTGGCCAAGCCATCGTTCAAGCAATACCGCGAACGCGACGGGCAGTTCTATTTCAAGCTGCTCGATGCGCGCGGCGATGTGCTGTTGCAAAGCCTCGGTTTTGCTGCGCCGCAGGATGCAGGCCGCGCCATTAGCGCACTGCAGAAACAACGCGAGGCCGCATTGGCGGAGCTTGCCGGGCAGCTGGAATCGATGGACGATGCGCAGACGCGTGCGGTGCTCGATGCGCTGCAGGCGCTGGCCGATTCCGCCGAATGATCTTGACTCAATAAAAGGCCAATCCATGCCCACTCGCAGCCCTGAAGAGCGCACCACCACGGCCAGACAGGCGATGAGCATCTACGTCATCGACGACCATCCGCTGATGCGCGACGCGATCGTGATGGTGCTGAGGCGCCTGCGGCCGTCGGAGAACATCGTCGAGCTCGAGCGGCTCGACAAGCTAGCCGCCGCAGTGGCGCAGCATGGCGCGCCCGCGCTTTTCTGCCTCGATCTGAAACTGCCGGACACGACCGACTGCTCCGGTGTCGCGCAGGTGAAGCAGGCCTACCCCGACGTGCCGATCGCGGTCTACTCCGCGTCACCCGCGAGCGACATGGAAGAGGCCTGCATCGAGGCCGGCGCAGACACCTACATCGAGAAATCGGCAAGTGCCGCCGAACTGACGGCTGCATTGCGCGGACTGCTGCTTGCGGAAACAGACACTGACGATCAGCAGCTGAACGCGGCCAACAACAAGCTTTCCAAGCGGCAGACGCAACTCATCGCGATGCTGGACATGGGCTTGAGCAACCGCGACATCGCGCTGCAGCTCGACATCAGCGAACACACGGTCAAGGTGCACCTGTGGCGGCTGTTCCGCCGACTCGGCGTCAAGAGCCGCACGCAGGCGCTGCATCACGCGCGCCACTACGGGCTGCTGTCGGGCGTCTGAGGCCCGGTCTGCCAGGTCCGGCACGGACGCCGGCCTGATTCGTGGCAGGCTATCAGCCGACCGCGCCTGAAATGCGCCCCTGCGCCTGCGCCTCGTCCGCGTCGTAGAGCGCAACCCGGAAGACGCTGCCTCGCCCCAGGCGTGAGCGCACGCTGACCGGATGCCCCAGCGCATGCGACAGCCGCGCCACGATCGCCAGCCCCAGCCCGAACCCATCGGACGTACCGGCGTGATCGGCCACCTTGTAGAACTCGAGAAAGATGTCGCGCAGATTCTCTCGCGCGATGCCGATACCGGTGTCCCACACCTCGATGCGCAGCCCGTCGCGCGCCTGCCGCGAACTCAGGAGCACGCCACCATGCGTCGTGTACTTGATCGCGTTCGCCAGCAGATTGCCCACCATGCGACGCACGCGGATCGGATCGGTCAGCACCGTGCCGCGCGCCAGATGCACGCGGAAGCTCAACCCCTTGGCCTCCGCCACAGGCCGATACTGAAGCTCGAGGTCATGGAGCAGCTGGCTGATGTCGACCGGCTCGATGTGCAGCTGAACCTGGCCCGAGTCGATGCGTGCCAGATCGAACAGCGAGTCGAACAGCGCATTGACTGCGTGCGTCGCCCGCACGATCTTCGGTGCGATGTCCTGCACCAGGTCGGGCTCGTTGCGCAGCCAATCCGCGTAGAGCGACAAGGCCAGCACGGGCTGGCGCATGTCGTGCGCGGCACTCGCCAGAAAGCGGTTCTTCATGGCCACGGCCGACACAGCGGCCTGCCGTTGCTGCGTCAGCGACTTGATCAGGATGTGGTTGTGAAACAGCAGCTCGAAGCCGTTGCGCGCTGTCTCGTGAATCTGGCGTGACGCGCGAAGCAGCAGCGCCCAATGCAGCCATGGCAACAACAGAAAGCCATAGTGAAACTGCAGCGCATGCAGATCGACCATGAACAGCCGGATCACGATCGAGATCATCATCGCGCCGAACAACACGTTCAGGTAGGCGCGCAGCAAGGGCGGATAGAGCGCAAGACTGTTGACGGGGAAGGTCGCCACGCCCGCCAGGATCAGCCAGCACATGAACTGGTTGAGCAACGGAACTCGCTCGAAGAAGAGCAGCACGCCAACGCCCCAGACCAACCCGCTCGCGCTCCACAGCCAGCGATAGCGGGTCACGAAAGCCTGCAGCGAGATGGAGTCGCTGTCCGCATATTCCCGCGTATAGCGTTGCTCGCCCCAGACGCGGCAGGCAGTTGCAGCGACGCCCACCACGGCCCAGAGCAACAGCTCCCACTGCGCAACATAGTCCCAGCCCAGCGCGATCAACGCGGGCATCAACGCAAGCGACAACAGGTAGGAGCGCTTCGAGGAGCGCATGAGGCTGCGGATCAGCTCGCCCTTGACCCAGGGCTCGGCTTCGTCGGCAGAAGCCGGCACGGGAGCGAGGTTCGAAAAGGAAGAATTCCCGAGCCCCGCAAAAGACGAATCACTCTTCATGGACATCGCCTCTTGCCCTCGTCGATTCACTGATCGGATGTCGCCCGCGGATGCGGACTGCATTGATTCTAGAAGCGGACAGGTCACTGCGGCTTCGGCACGCACAAAAGCAAAACGGGCCTTGCGGCCCGTTTTAACTTGGAGGAGAGGGAGGGATTCGAACCCTCGGTACTATCGCTAGTACGCCTGATTTCGAGTCAGGTACATTCGACCACTCTGCCACCTCTCCGGTGTT
>JAZKDL010000418.1:0-3356 GCA_040387575.1 Pseudomonadota bacterium | reverse complement strand
GCGCTGCACCGCGTCGAGCCGGCTGATCGTCACCGAAGGCATCTACCCGAAGTTCGTCGATGCGATGAAGACGCGCATGGCGAAGATCAAGGTCGGCGACGCGCTGGCCGCCGGCACCGACATCGGCCCGGTCTCGAGCCAGAGCCAACTCGAACAGGACCTGAGCTACGTGGAAATCGGCAAGAGCGAAGGCGCCACGCTGGCCGCGGGTGGCGAGCGCCTGAAGCTCGATACCGACGGCTTCTACATGGCGCCGGCGCTGCTGGTGGACACCGGCAAGGGGATGCGCATCAACCGCGAAGAAATCTTCGGCCCGGTTGCGAGCGTGATCAAGGTCAAGGACTACGAGGAAGCGCTGGCCACGGCCAACGACACCGAGTTCGGCCTGTCGGCCGGCATCGCGACGACCAGCCTGAAATACGCGACGCACTTCAAGCGCCACAGCCAGGCCGGCATGGTGATGGTCAATCTGCCGACCGCGGGCGTGGACTACCACGTGCCCTTCGGCGGACGCAAGGGTTCGAGCTACGGCCCGCGCGAGCAGGGCAGGTACGCGCAGGAGTTCTTCACCACCGTGAAGACGGCCTACACGCTGGCCTGATTCGGCGGAGGCTTTTCCCTTGGCACGGCAAGGGAAAAGCGTGTGCGTGGGTGGCAGTCGGGCGACACTGCCGGCCACTTCCCATGACAGAAATTTCCCGGTTCCGACTGCGCTGGTTCGCGCTTCTGCTGGCGTGTGCCGGCGCGCTGTGCCTGGCCGCCTGCGACGGCTATCCCCAGCAGGACGCACCCCGCACCACGGCCCTGAGCCCGGCCGCACACCTTGCCGCGCTGAACGCCTATCTGCGCGGCGACGCCGGCCCCGCCAGCGAAGCGCCGCGGCTGTTGGCCTACGACTCGGCTTGCGAGCTCGAGGTCGAGGAACGTGGCAGCGCGCGCGGCCAGCGCACGCCGCTCGAGATCGACGCCATGCGCATCACCGTGAGCCGCGACAAGGATTCGGGCCGCTATGCGGTCGAGCTCGCGTCGGCGACGCTCGGCGATTCGCGCGCGTACCGCGTCGAGGTCGGCGCCTGGGTCGATGCGGTCGCGTTCCGTGCGCACTTCCAGCAGTTGCAGATGGTCTGCGCGGCGCAGCGGCCGACCGAGGGCTGAACCCTACGCTGCCGCTACCGCTGCCGTGATGGCTACCGCCTGCGTTCTCTCAGGCGGCCAGTGCCGCAGGCATCCGCGGGCTTCCGTCGTCCGCCTCGGACATCGCTGATACGCCCGCAACCGCCTCTGCCGTCAGCACGTTCCCGAGCCGCGGCGTCGCAGCCAGCAGCGCGCGCGTGTACGCATGCTGCGGCCGGTCGAACACCGCGTCGCGGCTGCCCTGTTCGACGATGCGTCCGCGCTCCATCACCACCACGCGGTCGGCGATCTGCTCCACCGCGGCCAGGTCGTGGCTGATGAAGAGGCAAGCGAAACCATGGTGCGCCTGCAGGTCCTGGAAGAGTTGCAGCACCTGCGCCTGGATCGTCATGTCGAGCGCCGACACCGGCTCGTCGGCCACCACGAAGGCCGGCCGGCGCACCAGGGCACGCGCAATCGCCACGCGCTGCCGCTGACCACCCGACAGCTCGTGCGGAAAGCGCTGGCCCAGCGCGGCGAGCCCGACCTCGTCCAGCATCTCGTGCACGCGCCGCTCGCGCGCCTTGGCGTCCAGCTCGGGCAGGTGGCGCAGCGGCTCGGCGACGGTCTGCACGACCCGCATGCGCGGGTCGAGGGACGAGAACGGATCCTGAAAGACCAGCTGGCAAGCCAGCCGGAAGGCGTGCAGCGCCTGATTTCCGACGGTGCGGATGTCGACGCCGCGGAACAGGATGCGGCCGTCCTGCGCCGGTGCCAGCCGCAGGATCGCGCGGCCCAGCGTGGTCTTGCCCGAACCGCTGCCGCCGACCAGCGCCACGGTTTCTCCGGTGTCGATGTCGAGGTCGAGCGTGTCGATCACGCGCTGCGGCGGATGGCGGCGCAGCAGTCCGGCGCGGGCACCGGGGTAGCTCACGGTCAGTCCGCGCACCTGGATCAACGGTGTCGGCGTCGCCACCGGCGGCTTGGCAGCAGTGCGCCGCGGCAACGCATCGACCAGCTTGCGGGTGTAGGGCTCGCGCGGCGCGATGAGGATCTGCGGCACGTCGCCGGTCTCGACCAGCCGGCCCTTTTCCATCACCACCGCGCGCTGCGCATAGCGCCCGACCAGGCCCAGGTTGTGGGTGATCAGCAGCACGGCTGTGCCATGATCGCGTGCCAGCGCCACCATCAGGTCCATCACCTCGCGCTGGCTCAGGTTGTCGAGCGCGGTGGTGGGCTCGTCGGCGATCAGCAGGCGCGGCTGCAGCAGCATCACGCTGGCCAGCATGATGCGTTGGCGCATGCCGCCCGAGAACGCGTGCGGATGCGCGCTCAGGCAGCGTTCCGGGTCGTCGATCTGCACGCGGCGCAGCATGTCGATGCAGCGGCGGCGGATCTCGGCGGCCGACAGCTTGGTGTGCATGCGCAGCCCCTCGGCCATCTGGTCGCCGATGCGGTGCACCGGGTTCAGCGACACCATCGGCTCCTGGAACACCATGCCGATGCCCGGGCCGCGCAGTGCCCGCATCGACGCCGCATCGAGCCCCCCGAGATCGGTGCCGTCGAGCTGCACGCTGCCGCCGGTCTGCACGATGCCTGGCGGCAGCAGCCGCAGGATGGCGCGCGCGGCCATGGTCTTGCCGCTGCCCGACTCGCCGACGACGGCCAGGAACTCGCCGGGCCGCACGTCGAACGACAGGTCCTGCACGATCGGGTGTCCGCTGCCCTGCACCGCGAGGTCGAGGTTGCGCACCGACAGCACGTGTGCCGCGGCGCTGGGGGGTTCCGCTTTTTTCATGATCGCGTCGCCCTCGGGTCGAGCCGGTCGCGCAGCGATTCGCCGAGCAGGTTGATGCCGAGCAGCGTCAGCGCGATGCACACGCCGGGCACGATGCACAGCCACACGGCCGTCAGCATGTAGGGCCGCGCGCCCGACAGCATGTTGCCCCAGGTGGGCGCGGGCGGTGGCACGCCGAGCCCGAGAAAGCTCAGCGCGCTTTCCGACAGCAGCACCCAGCCGAACATGCTGGTCGCCAGCACGGCGATCGGGCCGAAGCAGTTGGGCAGCACGTGGCGCCACATCGTGTAGAGCTCCGAATTGCCGATCATCCGCGACGCCTCGACGTACTCGCGTTCGCGCAGCGACAGCACGGTGCCGCGCACCACGCGCACCACCGACGGCGTGTAGGCCAGGCTCAGCGCGAGCACGATGCCCCACTTGTTGGCGCCGACCACGACCATCA
>JAZKDL010000417.1:0-6700 GCA_040387575.1 Pseudomonadota bacterium | reverse complement strand
TGCGCATCGCGCCCGAGCTGTACCTGAAGCGGCTGATCGTCGGCGGCTTCGAGCGCGTGTTCGAAATCAACCGCAGCTACCGCAACGAAGGCATCTCGGTTCGGCACAACCCCGAATTCACGATGATGGAGTTCTATGCGGCGTACTGGAACTACCAGGACCTGATGGACTTCACCGAGCTGATCATCCGCACCATCGCCAGGAAGACGGTCGGCAGCGAGCAGCTCACGTATGGTGGCAAACCTGTCGATCTGAGGCAGCCCTTCGAACGCCTCACGATCCGCGAAGCGATCGTGAAGTACACCGAGGCCGGCGCGCCGCTGGAAAGTGTCGAAGCGCTCGCCACGCCCGAATCGCACGCCATCGCGCGCGTCGACAGCCGCGACTGGCTCGTGAACGCACTGCGCAAGCTCGGCCTGAGCGAAGACAAGAACAAGCTGTCGCAGCGCAGCCTCGCCAGCCTGCAGGTGTTGTATTTCGAGGAAACCGTCGAAGAGAAGCTCTGGCAGCCGACCTTCATCATGGAACACCCGACCGAGATCTCGCCGCTGGCGCGCGCCAACGACGACCGGCCGGAAGTCACCGAGCGCTTCGAGCTCTACATCACCGGCCGCGAATTCGGCAACGGCTTCAGCGAGCTGAACGACGCCGAAGACCAGGCCGCGCGCTTCAACGCGCAGGTCGCTGCCAAGGATTCGGGCGACGACGAAGCCATGTTCTACGACCACGACTTCGTGCGCGCGCTCGAATACGGCATGCCGCCGACCGGCGGCTGCGGCATCGGCATCGACCGCTTCATGATGCTGCTGACCGACTCGCCGAGCATCCGCGACGTCATCCTGTTCCCCGCCTTGCGTCGCGAAGCTTGAAGACGCCGACACCCGCGATCGGCATCGATTTCGGCACTTCCAATTCCGCCATCGCCTTCGCGCTCGAAGGCGGACTCGCGCAATCGCTGCCGCTCGAAGGCACGGCGACCACGATGCCGACCGCGCTGTTCTACAACGCAGAAGACCGCAGCACGCACTTCGGCCGCGAGGCGGTCGCGCTCTATCTTTCGGGCGTCGAAGGGCGCCTGATGCGCTCGCTCAAGAGTTTGCTCGGCAGTTCGCTGATGCAGGAAACCACGGCCGTGTACGACGGGCTGGTGAGCTTCCAGGACATCGTCGCGCGCTTCCTGCATGAGCTGGCAACGCGCGCCGAGCAGACGCTCGGCCAGCGGCCCGAGCGCGTGGTGCTCGGGCGGCCGGTGCACTTCGTCGACGACGACCCAAAGCGCGACCGCCAGGCCGAAGACAGCCTGCGGCAGGCCGCGCGCAGTGCCGGTTACCGCGACATCTCGTTCCAGCTGGAGCCGATCGCCGCGGCCTTCGACTACGAACAGCGCGTGACCAAGGAATCGGTGATCCTGATCGTCGACATCGGCGGCGGCACCTCCGACTTCACCGTGGTGCGCCTCGGCCCTGAGCGCATGGCGCGGGCCGATCGCGCCAGCGACGTGCTTGCCACCAGCGGCGTGCACATCGGCGGCACCGACTTCGACCAGCGCCTGAACCTCGAATGCGTGATGCCGCTGCTGGGCTTTCGGCACCACGATGCGCGTGGGCGCGAAGTGCCGAGCAAGGTGTTCTTCGAGCTGTCGTCCTGGCACCTGATCAACTGGCTCTATGCGCCCAAGGCAGTGCGCCAGGCGCAGGAACTGCGCAGCAGCTACGCCGACGCGCGCCTGCACGACCGGCTGATGACGGTACTGGAAGAACGCTACGGCCACCGGATCGCCAACGAGGTCGAGCAGGCCAAGATCGAGAGCTCGGTGACCGATGCGCCGTCCACCATCGACCTGTCCTTCGCGGAAGCCGGCCTGAGCGCCTCGCTCACACCCGCCCACATGGAACAGCAGCTCGCCGAGCTGCTGACCAAGACGGTGGCCAGCGCCCACGACTGCGTTCGGCGCGCGGGCCTGCGCAGCAACGACCTCGACGCGATCTACCTCACGGGCGGCTCGTCAGCGCTGCGGCCGTTCCAGCAGGCACTGCGCCGCGGCTTCGCAGGCGTGCGGATGACCGAGGGCGACCTGTTCGGCGGTGTGGCCGCGGGGCTGGCTTACTCGGCACGCAACGCCGGGGTCCACGGCCGCGCATGAAGTACCTGGCGCACTACCCGCCTGCGCTGCAGGCGCAGGTGCGGCAACTGATCGCCGAGGGCAAGCTCGCCGATCTGCTCTTGAAGCGCTATCCGGCGGCGCACGAGGTCCGCACCGACCGCGCGCTGTACGACTACGTGATGGGGCTGAAGAACGACTTCCTGCGCAACGCCGAGCCGCTGTCGAAGGTGGCGTTCGACAGCAAGCTGCACGTGATACGCAACGCGCTCGGCACGCACACGACGGTGTCGCGCGTGCAAGGCAGCAAGCTCAAGTCGAAACGCGAGATCCGCGTGGCCAGCCTGTTCAAGGAAGTGCCGCTGGAACTGCTGCGGATGATCGTCGTGCACGAGCTCGCGCACATGAAGGAGCGCGAGCACGACAAGGCGTTCTACGCGCTGTGCACGCACATGGACGCCGACTACCACCAGCGCGAATTCGACCTGCGCCTGTACCTGACGCACCGCGACAACGGCGGCGCGCGGTTGTGGATGCCAGAGGCCGACGCAGTCTGACTCAGGCTATCTACGGATGGCTCAGGCCGCGAAACGCGCCGACATGCGACCGAGCACGCCGAAGTCAGCCACGACCTCGTCACCCGACACGATCTCCAACGGCGCGATGCAGGCACCGGTCGTGACCAGCGCGCCTTCGGCCAGCGTCATCCCATGGGCGCTCAGTTCGTTCGCGAGCCAGGCCAGGGCGATGCGCGGATCGCCCAGCACGTTGGCACCGACGCCGTCGCGCACATAGCTGCGCGCCGTGCCCGTGACCGTCGCGTGCACCCGGTGCCCGGCCAGGTCCAAAGCGCGCCAGGGCACGGCTGCACGCGGACCCCGCACGAAGTCGTGCGCGCAGGCGTTGTCGGCGATCAACTGCGCTTCGCCGGCGCTCACGAAATCGGCGAAGCGCGAGTTCGGGACTTCGATGCCGAGCCACAGGTCGTCAACCGCATCGAGCACTTCGTCGAGGCTGTAGGGCGCTGCGCGCGGCGCCAGATCGCGCGCCATGCGGAACACGAATTCGGCCTCGGCGACCGCCATGCGGTTGCCAAACATGGAAAGCACGTCGCCATCGGCACGCACACGTTCCGCGAACAGACGGCCTGCCAGCGGGCCGGACACGTTGATGTGGCGCTGCCCGGCCACGCTGGTGGCGGCGATCTTCCAGCCGGCGATCGGCCGCGGGCTGTGCGCGGCGATTGCAGCCTGCACGGCATAGCCTTCGTCACGCGTGGTCGGGCGGCAGGCGTCCGGCAAGGCGGTCAGCGCGGCGCCGAGTTGCCAGGCGTTCCAGATCAGGTCACCGGCCTGGCGGGCATGGACGTCGAATTCGGTCGGGATCATGCAAGGTCTCCAATCGTTGTCTTGTCAGGGTGCATTGAGGCCATCGCCACGACGGCATCGAGGCTTTTTCAGCGTGCCAATGTGGCCAGCATGGCGATGGCGCGGCGGTAGTCGGGCGCGTCCTGCAAGGCATCCCAAGCGAGCGCTTTGCCGCGTGGCAGCAGCGCCCGGCGACGCGCCTCGCTCGCGGCGAGCGGTTGCCAGCGCCCTGCGCGCTGCGCGGCTGTGAAACCATCAAACAGTTCGTCGAGCGGCAAGCCTTCACCGACGCTCTGGTTGCACAGCAGCGCCAGGTCGCAACCGGCATCGAGCGCCGCCAGCGCGGCGTCGGTGTAGCTCAGCAGTTGCCCGTCGATGCGGCGCGCGGCCTCCATGCTGAGATCGTCGCTGAACACCGCACCGTCGAAGCCGATGCGCGTGCGCAGGATGTCGCCCAGCCACTTCTTCGAAAAGCCCGCTGGCCGCGCGTCGACCTTCGGATAGATCACGTGCGCCGGCATCACCGCGGCAAGCGTTCCGCCCAGCCATGCGTACGGCTGCGCGTCGTCGGCCAGGATGGCTTTCAGGCTGCGGCGGTCGATCGGAATGGCGACATGCGAATCGGCCTTGACGAAGCCATGCCCCGGAAAGTGCTTGCCGCAATTCGCCATGCCCGCCTGCAGCAGGCCGTGCGACAGGCTCTTGGCAAGCAGCGTGGCGACGCGCGGGTCGCGGTGGAAGCTGCGGTCGCCGATCACGCTGCTTTCGCCGTAATCGAGATCGAGCACCGGCGTGAAGCTGAAGTCGACGCCGCAAGCACGCAGTTCGCTCGCAAGCACGTAACCGACCGCGGTCGCACGCTGCGTCGCAGTCATCGGGTCGTGCATCCACAGTTCACCCAGCGTGCGCATCGACGGCAGCCGTGTGAAGCCGTCGCTGCGAAATCGCTGCACCCGGCCGCCCTCGTGGTCGACACAGATGAGCAGGTCGGGCCGCAAGGCCTTGATCTCGGCATTGAGCGCCGAGAGTTGCGCACGGTCCTGCCAGTTGCGCGCGAAGTGGATGACGCCGCCGACCAGCGGATCCGCCAGCCGCCGCCGGTCGGCCTGGGTGAGCGCGGTGCTCGCAACGTCGATGATCAGCGGCGCGTGCATCGCCGTTTTCCTGAGTCGATATGGATCATGCTTTCTCCACTACGACGAAGCTGGCCGCGTACTCCGTCTCGTCGGTCACCGTCACGTGCGCGGTCAGGCCCTGCGCCTCGAACCATTCCTTCAGGCCGCCATGCAGCACGATCACCGGCTTGCCGCTCTTCAGGTTGGCGATCTCACAGAGCCGCCAGCTCATCGGCATGCGCATGCCCAACCCGATCGCCTTGCTGAAGGCCTCCTTGGCCGAGAAACGCGTGGCTAGGTAGCTCAGTCCGCGCTTAGGCCAGCGTGCGCTGCGCGCCTGCCAGATCGCGAATTCGGCGTCGCTCAGCACCTTGCGTGCAAAGCGCTCGCCTTGCCGCTCATAGGTGGCCGCAATCCGCCGCAGGTCGCAGATGTCGGTGCCGATGCCGAAGATCACGCGGCGTCCTGAATGCAGCGCAGGTAATCGCGGGTCGTGGCTGCGTAGCCGAGTTCGAGCGCATCGGCGACGAAGGCATGGCCGATCGACACCTCGCGCACGCCCGGCACGGCCTTGAGGAACGCTGTGAGGTTGTCACGGTTCAGGTCGTGCCCGGCGTTGAGTTCCAGTCCGGCCGCCTGCGCGGCGCGGCCGGCGTCGACATAGCGCTGCAGGACTTGATCTGCGTCGGGCGTGCCGCGCGACGAGGCATAGCTTTCGGTGTAGAGCTCGACGCGGTCGGCGCCCAGTGCCTTGGCGGCCGCCATCATGCTGGCGTCCGGGTCCATGAACAGGCTCACGCGCACACCGAGCGCCTTGGTTTCGGCGATCAGCGGGCGCAAGCGCTCGGCGTCGTCGGGAAAGGTCCAGCCGTGGTCGCTGGTCGACTGGCTCTCGCTGTCGGGCACGAAGGTCGCCTGGTGCGGACGCAGCGTGCGCACGAAATCCATCAGGTTGTGGAACGGATTGCCTTCGATGTTGAACTCCGCCTGCGGCCAGTCGCGCGCGAGCAGCGCCGACAGGTCGCGCACGTCATAGGCGCGGATGTGGCGCTCGTCCGGCCGCGGATGCACCGTGATGCCCTGCGCGCCGGCTTGGAGGCACTTCGTCGCCGCCACGCAAACGCTCGGGATCTCGAGGTGCCGCGTGTTGCGGACCAGCGCGACCTTGTTGAGGTTGACTGAAAGGGATGTGCCGGATGTGCTCATGCTCATAACGCCTGGAGTTCTCTCATCATTTGCCGCGTGCGCAGCGTGGTGACGCCGCAATGGTAGTTGAGCAGCACGCGCAACTGCGTGCGCAGCGCACCGTTGCTGCCGGCGTTCAGCATGGCCACGCCACGCAAGGTGGCGGTGAACGGGGCCGGGTCGTCGAGCGCGGCTTGCAGCGCCTGCCATTCGGCGCCGCGCAAGCCGGCTTCCTGCTCGTCCGCGTGGCGCAGGCCGGCTTCGGGCACCAGCCGGTAGCGAACGGTGCGATCGAGTGGCGACAGCGTCAACGTCTGCGCGTCCAGCGCGGGCAGCAGGCCGGCCTCACGCAGCAAGAGCAGCTCGAAGGCACGCAGCGCCGACGACTGCGTGGCCGCCTGAGCGCCGCCATGGTCGCCGGCCAGCACCTGGACCACGCCGGCATAGGCATCGAACAGCGCTTCATGCGGATCGTCGCGCGCCAGCAGGCGCAGCAGCAGTTCGTTGACGTAGTAGCCAGAGAGCAGCGCTTCGCCGGTCGGCATCACGTGGCCGCCCATCCATTCGGCGCCCTTGAGCGTGCGGATCTCGGCGTCGCCCCCGTAGTTGAGCTGCAGCGGCTGCAAAGGCAGCAACACGGGCCGAAAGTTGGAACTCGGCCGTTTCGCGCCCTTGGCCACCAGCGCGATGCGCCCGTGGTGCCGCGTGAACACCTCGAGGATCAGGCTCGACTCGCTCCAGTCGTAGCGATGGAGCACATAAGCCGGTTCGTGGGAAACGCGGTGGGCAGCGGCCACTTCACTCGTAGCCGAAGGAGCGGACGCGCGCCTCGTCGTCGGCCCAGCCGGACCGCACCTTGACCCAGAGCTCGAGGAAGACCTTGGCATCGGCCAGCTTCTCGAGCTCGACGCGGGTTTCCATGCCGATGCGCT
>JAZKDL010000416.1:0-8496 GCA_040387575.1 Pseudomonadota bacterium | reverse complement strand
TGCCACGAGGTGCTGCGGCGCCAGGGCCTGCTCGAAGGCATCTGGTGCCTCGATCCGAACGAGGGCCTGAGCCCCGGACAGAGCGAAGCGATCGACCGCGTCTATGCCGCGCACGGTGACCTGGCGGACGATGATTTCGTGGCCGCGAACCTCGCGCGCTGGCTGGCCTGAAAACTGCACGTTGCACGCCATGCGCAAGTTCACCCAGTCGATCCTCCATTACCTGCCGGCGGCCGGCATCTTCGTCGCCTTCATCGCGCTGTGGCAGCTCGCGGTGTCGGTGTTCGGCATCCGCGAGTACCTGCTGCCGAGTCCGCTGTCGGTGTGGCAAGCCATGTTCGGCGACGAGATCCCGTGGCTGTCGCACGCGTGGATCACCGCGGTCGAGATCCTCGGCGCCTTCCTGCTCGCCGCCATCGCGGGCGTGCTGCTGGGCATGGCCATTGCGTGGTCGCCCGGTATGTCGCGTGCGCTCACGCCCTTCTTGGTGTTCGTCAACACGCTGCCCAAGGTCGCGATCGCGCCGCTGTTCCTGATGTGGCTGGGCTACGGCATCGTGCCCAACATGCTGATCGGTGCGCTGATCGGCTTCTTCCCGGTGGTCATCAACACCGCGGTCGGTCTGACGCAGATCGACCAGGACCTGGTCGACCTCGGCCGCGTGTTCAGCGCACCCAAGTGGAAGGTGTTCGTGAAGATCCGCGTGCCGAACGCCTACCCGTACATCCTGAGCGCGCTCAAGGTCACCGCGACCTCGGCGGTGGTGGGCGCGATCGTCGGCGAGTTCGTCGCCTCGCAGCGCGGCCTGGGCTACGTGATCATCACCACGCAGAGCAGCATGAACACGCCGGCCGCGTTCGCCGCGCTGGTGTGGATCTCGGTCCTCGGGCTGCTGCTGTATGGCCTGGTGGCGCTGCTGTCGCGGCTGCTCGCACCCTGGGCCAACGACGGCGCCGCATGAATTCCATCCCTGTCTTTTTGCATCGCACTTTCAAGGAAGCCACCATGAGATCCAGGATCGCCGTCCCCGTTGCCGCCGCCTGTGCGGCGCTTCTTTCGCTGGCCTGGCTGCCCGCGCAGGCCCAGACGCCTACATCGGCACCCGCGCGCGAGAAGTTCACCTTCGCGCTCAACTGGTTCGCCGTCGGCGACCATGCGGCCTACTGGGTCGCGCTCGAGAAGGGCTACTACGCCCAGCGCGGGCTCGACGTGAGCATCGAGGCCTCGAAGGGTTCGGGCGATTCGATCGCCAAGGTCGACACCGGCCGTGCCGATGCCGGCCTGGCCGACGCGGTGCCGATCATCTCGGCCGTGTCGCGCGGCGCCCGCGTGAAGATGGTCGGCATGGTGTTCGACAAGACGCCGATGACCTTCTTCAGCCGCAGCGACGCGCCACTGCTGAAGCCCGCCGACCTCGAGGGCAAGACGCTCGGCGCACCGGCCGGCGACAGCCAGCGCCTGGCCTTCCCGGCCTTCGCACGCATCAACAAGATCGATCCGAACAAGGTGACCTGGGTCAACATCGAGCCGACCGCCAAGGTGGCGTCGATCGCCGAGAAGCGCATGGATGGCGTGGCCGACTACACCACCGGCCAACCGTTCTACGACAAGGCGATGGGCGAGGGCAAGGCGGTGCGCCTGGCCTGGGCCGACTACGGCTTCGACCTGTACGCGATGTCGATCATGGCCGGCGAGAAGACCATGGCCGAGAAGCCGAAGCAGCTCAAGGCCTTCCTGGAAGCGTCGTACATGGGCTGGCGCGACGTGATGGCCAACCCCGACGAGGCGCTGGCGATCTACAAGAAGCGCGTGCCCGAGATCGACGTGGCGATCATCAAGGCCAACATGCTGCTCGGCTTCGAACTGATGCGCACCAAGACCTATGCGGACAACGGCATCGGCTACATCGACGACAAGAAGATGTGCGCGTCGACCGACATCGTCAACACCTACATGGGCCTGCCGAAGAAGGTCGACTGCAAGACGGTCTACACCGGCGAGTTCTTCACCAAGGTGGCGATGCCGCTGCCGGTGAAGTGAGCGTCCTCGAAGCAGAAGCAGCCCAGCGCATGTCGACCCCCAGCTCCGCCGCCGCAGCGCCGCCGCGCGCCCTGATCGAAGTCGACCATGCCGGCATGGTCTACCAGGCCGAGAGCGGCCCTGTCGAGGCGCTGCGCGACATCTCGCTCACCATCCGCGAGGGCGAGTTCATCGCGCTGGTCGGCCCGAGCGGCTGCGGCAAGTCGACGCTGATGCGCGCCATGGCCGGGCTTCGGCCGGTCACGAGCGGGCGCATCCTGGTCGACGGCGCGCCGGTGGTGCAGCCGATTCCGAAGGTCGGCATGGTGTTCCAGGCGGCACTGCTGCTCAAGTGGCGCTCGGTGCTCGACAACGTGCTGCTGCCGGCCGAGCTGTCGGGCCTGGACCGCGAGAAGTACCGCGAGCGTGCGCATCGCCTGCTGAAGATGGTCGGCCTCGGCGACTTCGCGAACAAGCGGCCGGGCGAGCTGTCGGGCGGCATGCAGCAGCGCGCGTCGCTGTGCCGCGCGCTGATCCTCGACCCGCCGATCCTGCTGATGGACGAGCCCTTCGGCGCGCTCGACGCGATGACGCGCGACGACATGAACATCGAACTGTTGCGCATCTGGGGCGAAGACCAGGCGGCGCATGGCGGCCAGCGCAAGACCATCGTCTTCGTGACGCACTCGATCCCCGAAGCCGTGTTCCTGGCCGATCGCGTGGTCGTGATGTCGCCGCGGCCGGGCCGCGTGGCGAACATCCACGAGGTGCACATTCCACGGCCGCGCACCGCGGAGACACGCGCCGCGCCGGAACTCGGCCGCATGGCCTTCGACATCTACACCGAGCTCTCGGGCAGCGCGGGCCGCGGCGATGGCCGCGCCGGCCCGCACTGGTAAGCCGCGCATGACGGCCGACGCTCCCCGCGTGCGCGTGCTGGCGGTCGACCTGTTCGAGTCGCCCTACACGATGCGCATGCCGTTCCGTTTCGGCGTGATCACCGTGACCGAGGGCCTGCAGGCGATCGTGCGGGTGCGCCTGCGCCACGCGGACGGCCGCGAGGGCTTCGGCTACGCGGCCGAGGCGCTGGCCGCGAAGTGGTTCGACAAGAATCCATCGCTGTCGGATGCGCAGAACGTCGACCAGTTGCGCTGCGCACTGCAACTGGCGCGCGACGCCTACCTGGCCGCGCCGCCGATGTCGGCCTTCGACCTGTTCGCCGCGCACAACCGGCCGCTGCGCGAGGCTGGCGCGGCGCGCGGGTTGCAGCCGCTGGTCAGCGCCTACGGCCCCGCATTGATCGACCGCGCCGTGCTCGACGCGCTGTGCCGCATCGAAGGCGTCGGCTTCTGGCAGGCGATGCGGGCGAACCTGCCGGGCATGCATGCGCGGACCGTCGCGCGCGATCTGGCGGAGCTCGACCTGTCGGCGTTCCTGGGTTCGCTCCAGCCATTGCAGCGGCTCCAGGTGCGGCATACCGTCGGGCTGCTCGACCCGATCGTGGCGGGCGACCAGCCGGCCGGCAGCCGTGTCGACGACGGTCTGCCGGAGACGCTGGCCGAGGTCGCTGCGCGCTACGGCAACCGCTACTTCAAGCTCAAGGTGTCGGGCCGGCTCGATGCCGACCTGGACCGGCTGGAACGCATCGCGTCGGTGCTCGACGCATTGCCCGATCCGATCTACGTGACGCTCGATGGCAACGAGCAATACGACGATGCCGACGCCGTGATCGCGCTGTGGCGAGCGATGCAGGCGCGGCCTTCGCTGCGGCGGTTGTGCGCATCGACGCTGCTGATCGAGCAGCCCATTCCGCGCAGCAAGGCGCTGGCAGCGCCCGTGACCGCGCTCGCGGCCTGCAAGCCGGTGATCATCGACGAGTCGGATGGCGAGATCGACAGCTTCCTGCAGGCGCGTGCGCTCGGTTATGCGGGCGTGTCGTCGAAGGCCTGCAAGGGCTTCTACAAGTCGCTGCTGAACCTGGCGCGCTGCCGCGTCTGGAATGCGGCGGAAGGTGACCACTGGTTCATGTCCGCCGAAGACCTGACCACGCAGCCAGGCCTGTCGGTGCAACAGGACCTGGCGCTGGTGAGCCTGCTCGGCATCGCGCACGTGGAGCGCAATGCGCACCACTTCGTCGATGGGTTCAACGGCCGGCCGGCCGGCGAGGCAGACGCCTTTCTGCAGGCGCATCCCGACCTGTACCACCGAGAAGGTGGCCGCGTGCGCCTGCGGATCGACGGCGGCTGCGTGGCGATCGCTTCGCTGGCGGCGCCGGGGTTCGGAGGTGGCGTGTCGCCGGACCTGCGCAACACGCGGCCGATGGCGACCGCGTAGCCTGCGTCAGCGCCAGCCGCCAGGCGGCTGCCAGCGCTCCGGCGGGCCGAAGTCCGAGAAGTCGGTGATCAGAAGCTGCTGCGCGCCGCCCTGTGCATACGCCTTCCCGTCGAGCGACGCAGGCGCCACGGTGCTCTCGATGACTTCGGTCGGGTTGGTGCAGACGCGCCGATAGACGTCGTAGCGATCGCTGTGCGATCCGGGCGGCAAGGCCAGCAGGTCGGCAATCCGGGCGGGGTTCTTCATCAGCGCCTCCATCTGCCAACGGGCCAGGTAGTAGACGCTTTCGGACGTCGGCGTCTTGCCCTGTGGAACCACCTTGAAGAGCATCGTGCCGGGCGCGACAGGAATCGACTTCGCACCCGTCAATCCCGACTCGATGAGCGGACGTGCCATTCGATCGGCAGCGGCCTGGGTGAGGGGCAAGCCTTCCGTCGGCACCTTGTATTTCTGCGCAAGGCGATAGCCCGCCGACGTATCTGCCACGGGCACCTTGTGGCCGTGCGTCATGAACCCCGCAGCCGCCGTCGGCCGGGGGCGTGGCTTGCCGTCCGGTGGCTGCGACTGGAAGTCGTCCTTGTCCGCGGGGCCGGTCTGCACATTGCCCAGCGTGCGCTTCAGCGGGTCCTCGAACTTGTCGGCGGGAGGCTGCCGATCCTGCCCTGCGATCGAGCCGAGATTCCGTGCAACCCGGATGATCGAGCTGGGTTGCGCCGTGCGAGTCACTTTGTTGAACATGCTTGTCTCCTGATCGTGGTGCGGCTGTGATGTGCCGGTTCGAGCTTAGGAAGGCGGCTGCAGACGCCTGGTGCATGGGCGAACCGGGATTCGGTCGCACGAAGCCGCGCGCGCCGCTTCGCTGATGCTTCGATGGATTCGGCTGCTCATGCGCAGGGGGCGTAGGCCTCAGCAGACTGCGTGCGTCGCCGACGCAACGACTGCAAGGCCTTCTTCGCAACCGGAAAGCACGATGACCATTCAGAACGACGGCGTGACGCGCGCACAAAGCCAACGGGCCGGCATGCCACATATCGCCATCGAGTTGCCGCCTCGGCAGCAGGCCAGTCGCGCGACGACCATCGGTCATGCGCTGGATGGCCTGAACGATCTCGAGCCCAGCTGGAAGGACGGCGACATCTTCTATGTGCCGCCGACGGAGAGCGCTGGACCGGCCTTGGAAACCGTGGCGATGCAGCTCGGCGTGCCGATGCTGCAGGACCTCGAGAACGAGACGGCGAAGGAGCACGCAGCGCACGCACGATGTCTCGCGTACCTGGAGAACAGGTCGTCCGCCGACAAGGTCGCCAACACCCTCGCGAACGCGGTGGCGAACGTGGTGTCGGGCTTTGCGACAGGCGCGCTCAACTTCGGTACCTTCACCGCCGTGCTCAGCGCAACGGCCAATGCGGTGCTCGGCAAACCGCAAGGCTTTGCCGCCCACGTGGCGCCGGCTGCGACCTGGGATGACACGATCAAGCAGATCGGTGCGTCCCTGGTCGGCGCGATCCCAGCCTCTGCAGCGTATGCCGGCGCTGCCACGGTGTCGCAGCGCGCGATTGCGCCTGTGGTGGCTAGCCTGGCGCATCTCTTCAACGGCCGTCCACCCTTGCTCGTGCCGACCGATCCCTCGCTGTACTTCCCGAAGCCGGCGTTGTTCGGACCCGACGGCCGGAAGAAGGACGGTGCGCAGTACAACCAGGAACTGGCCGAGATGCAGAAGAACCGGGCCGAGATGGCGCGCGAGCAGGCGGCACTCTCCAACGGCGGCGACATCTCCAATCTCAAGTTCGGCGTGCCGTTCTTCGGCGCGGCCCATTCGTTGCGCATCCTCTATCAGCAGCTGATGGCGCGGAAGGGCCACGGCTACGGCGCCGCCGGCGTTGCAGGGCTTTCAGCGCTGACCTCGGGCTTTGCAACGGCCGCGCTGAACATGGCGCTCATGCTCCAGAAGATGGGTGCCAAGTTCCATATCACGGACGCCAGCGGAACGCCTCGGGACGTCCCGCTGTTTCTGCCACAGGCGGATCAGAACGCCCTATTGGACAAGGCAGCAGCCGGGCTGGTCGCGAGCGTGAAGGGAAATTTCCAGGCTGCAGCAGACGCCCATCAAAAGGGCGTGCCCCGATTCCAGAAGCCCACCTTGGGCGCCGCCGCGATGGCGGGCGCGATCTATCTCGCGACCGTGCCGATCAATACGCTGGTCCCGCTCGGCAATCTGGCCGCAGCTCAGGTCAAGAACAATCCCGCTGCGGCCGTTGCCGTCGCGAGCATGGCCGCTTTCTTTGCTTATGCGGCGACCTACGGCGGCGTCGGGAAGTTGCTCGGCAAGAGCCGGGCATTGCTGCAGGAGAACGTCGAGAAGCAGACCCGCCAACGCATGCTCGCCGCGTTCGAGTCGTCCGTGAACCAGTTCTGCAGCGATCACCCGGAGGAGGTCGCCCATCTGTTGGACTCACAAGGCGGGCAACTCAACGCCAGGCAGATGGCGACGATCTTCGACCTGATGAACCAGCGTGTCGTGCGAGACATGGCGCGTGCGGTGCGTGAGGGTCTCAACAGGGAACTCGACCCGGGCATCGACCAACGCATGCTGGACGCGTATGTCGAGACGTCGAACGATGTTCGCGCCGCACTGGTGGCCGCTGCCGGCATCGAGTCGGTTCCTGCCGGGGCACGCAGCGTGCAACAGTGGGCTGTGCTCGACCGGCTGCACGCGCTCGTGGGTGCGTTCTCCGAGCAGGTGCAGGGTGCGCTGTCAGCGCTGGCGGTTGCCAACCAGGCGGTCAATCAGACCGTCAATCGGCGGCTGCAGAACGCAGTGGGCGTATAGGGCGCTCGGAAAGCAGGAGCCGCACCAGTTCAGAGAAGCCGGCGCCGCGTTCGCCCAGGGTGACATAGCGCGGCTTGTGGGCCAGTTGCGCTTCGAAACGCCGGATGTTCGCGACGCCCACGCTGTTCGGCAGGTGTTCGAACATGAGCTGATCGTTCGTCGAATCTCCGACGTACGCCCACGCGTCCATCTCGGTGCCGAGGTCGCGCCCCCACAGCTCCCGCAAGATCCAGTGGGCGCCTTCACGCTTGTTGTGCTCGCCGAACCAGCCGTTGATGTGGATGCTGCTGACCGTGGCGTGCAGTCCTTCGCCGCGCATCAGCGCGACGACGGCGGCGATCTGCGATTCGTCCAGATGCACGAACTCGCTGTGATCGATCGCAATGTCGCACTCGCGGCCGGCCGAGTCCGTGGCGCGACGCGCGCCGGGAATCTCGCGCTCGATGCGCACCAGCACGTCCTGCATGCGCGCGAAGTTGGCCGCACGCGTGGCGGCGTTCTGTTGATAGCGCTTGGTCAGCCGTGGCGCGCCGTTTGCGTCGTTTTCCGCCGAACGGATCAGCGCCACCGCACCGTTTTCCGCGACGATCGCGTCGATCGGCCAGGTGGCCGCGAAGGGCTCGCTCCAGCCGACCGGGCGGCCCGTGATGGCAATGACCTGCAGGCCCGCAGCCTTCAGGTCGGCCAGCGCCTGCAGTGCGTCGGGCGTGATGGCGCCATCGGTCGTCAGCGTGTCGTCGATGTCGGTGAAGACGCCACGGATTCCGGCTCTGTCGGCCAACGGCCAGTGGTTCAGAGGTCGCATCGCAGGCATCAGCCCGCCGATTGCAGCGTCAGCCCCGCATGTTCGCGCAGCGGATGGAAGTGGATCTTCGGGAAGCGCTCCTGCGCAAGCCGCACGTCGTAGGGCGAGGTGCACAGGTAGGCGAGCGTGTTCGCCGCGTCGAGCGCCATGCGCGCCGGATAGGCGTTGACGAACTCGCGCAACTCGGCCGGGGTGTCGGCCGTGATCCAGCGCGCGCCGGTGTACTGGCAACCCTCGAGGCGCACGTCGGCGTCGTACTCGGCCTTCAGGCGGTGTTGCACGACTTCGAATTGCAGCTGGCCGACGGCGCCGAGCAGCATCGGGCCGCCGACTTCGGGGCGGAACACCTGGATCGCGCCTTCCTCGCCGAGCTGGGCCAGGCCCTGCTGGAGCTGCTTGGTGCGCAGCGGGTTCTTCAGGATCACGGTCATGAAGAGTTCGGGCGCGAAGAAGGGCAGGCCGGTGAACTGCAGGTTGGCGCCGTCGGTGATGGTGTCGCCCAGCTGCA
>JAZKDL010000415.1:0-1767 GCA_040387575.1 Pseudomonadota bacterium | reverse complement strand
CGCCCAACAACACCATCAACGTGAATCCCGGCAACAACTCGCTGGTGATCACCGACTACGCCGAGAACCTGCAGCGCCTGGCGCGCATCGTGGCCTCGCTCGACGTGCCCAATGCGTCGGACATCGACGTCATCCCGCTGCGCTACGCGATCGCGACCGACCTGGTGCCGCTGGTCACGCGACTGCTCGAAGGCGGCAGCAGCACCACCGGCGCTGGCGCGGCACCGGCAACGCCGGGCGCTGCCGACGCATCGTTCCGCACGTCGTTGCAGGCCGATCCGCGCAGCAATTCGCTGATCCTGCGTGCTGCCAATCCGGCGCGAGCGCAGCTGGTTCGCGCGCTGATCGACAAGCTCGATCGCCCGGCACTCGACAGCGGCAATGGCGCAGCCGGCAACATCTGCGTCGTCTACCTGAAGAACGCCGACGCCGTGCGCCTCGCCACCACGTTGCGCGCAGCCATGTCGAGCGAGGCGCGTGGCGGCACCGGCACCGGCGGCTCGAACAACGCGTCGCAGGTGAACACGTCCGGCAGTTCGCCCACCAGCCAGAACAACGTGTCCAGCGGCACGACCAGCGCGGCGGCCACGTCGGCCTTGAACAATGCCAACCAGCCGTCCACCGGTGGCCAGATCCAGGCCGATCCCTCGACGAATTCGCTGATCATCACGGCGCCGGAGCCGCAATACCGGCAGCTTCGCGCAGTGATCGACAAACTCGACGGCCGGCGCGCGCAGGTGATGGTCGAAAGCCTGATCATCGAAGTCAACGCCGACAAGGCCGCCGAGTTCGGCGTGCAGTGGCAGTCGGCCATCGGCAGCACGGGCGCGATCGGCACCAACTCCAGCCTAGCCGGTACCAACATCTTCAATTTGACGTCGGCCACCTCGAGCACCGGCGTGGCGCAGCAGCCGTCGAGCGGCTTCAACCTGGGCCTGGGCGCCACGGTGGGCGGTGTCAGCGTTCTGGGCCTGGTGGCGCGCGCGCTGCAGAGCAACGGTGAAGGCAACGTGCTGTCGACGCCCAACCTGCTCACGCTGGACAACGAAGAAGCCAAGATCGTGATCGGCCAGAACGTACCGTTCGTGACCGGCCAGTACACCAGCACGAGCAGCAGCACCAGCACCGTCAATCCGTTCCAGACGATCGAGCGCAAGGACGTCGGCCTGACGTTGCGCGTGCGTCCGCAGATCAGCGAGAACGGCACCGTGAAGATGACGATCTTCCAGGAGGTGTCGAGCGTGGTGGCATCCACCGTCAACAACCTGAACGGGCCGACGACGAGCAAGCGCTCGATCGAGTCGAACGTGCTGGTCGACGACGGCAGCATCATCGTGATCGGCGGCCTGCTGCAGGACGAATATTCGCGCAGCGACGAGAAGGTGCCCGTGCTCGGCGACGTGCCGGTCTTCGGCAACCTGTTCAAGAG
Source organism: Pseudomonadota bacterium (assembly GCA_040387575.1). GTDB lineage: Bacteria > Pseudomonadota > Gammaproteobacteria > Burkholderiales > Burkholderiaceae_C > Variovorax. Next base: position 338 of record JAZKDL010000415.1, on the reverse strand, counting down.
CGAAGTCCGCAGTCGCAAGAAGACCAACCTGATGGTGTTCCTGCGTCCGGTGGTCGTGCGCGACAACGCAACGGGCGAGGTGCTCGCGTCCGATCGATACGAATCGATCCGGGCGCTGCAGAGCGGCTCGCAACCCAACGCCAGCGTGATGCTGCGCAATGTGCCGGCCGCCGTCGTGCTGCCACCCATGCCGCCCTCGCCCACCGGCGCCGATCGCCGCATCGAAGGCACCCGCCTGATTCCGCCGCCGCTCGGCGACATCCCGATGCCTGTCGTCCCCCCCCTCAAGGGCACGCTGCCGCCGACCGCCGACCCCTCGACCCAACGCGAACTGCCCT
>JAZKDL010000414.1:0-5575 GCA_040387575.1 Pseudomonadota bacterium | reverse complement strand
TCTGTTCGCAGAACACCGCGGAACCGGCTTTGCCGGGCCGCTGGTGTTGCCCCCGGAAGGGGGTTGGCGAGAGGCGACACGCAGTGCGCCGAAGCCTGGGGAAGAACCTACTTCGTGTCCTGCACGCGCTTCACGAGATCCTTCAGGCGCGCATCGGTGATGAACTTGTCGTACACCGGCTTCATCGCGGTCTGGAACGGTGCCTTGTCGATCTCGATGATCTCGGCGCCGCCGGCCTTCACGATGGCGAGCGACTTCACTTCGCGCTCTTCCCACTGCTTGCGCATGTAGGGCACCGACTCCTTCGCGGCCTGGCGGATCCAGCCCTGTTCTTCCGGCGACAGCTTGTCCCAGGCGCGCTTGGAGAACAGCAGCATTTCCGGCGCCATCGAGTGCTCGGTCTTGGTGTAGTACTTGGCCACCTCGAAGGCGCGGGCGCTTTCATAGGTCGGGTAGTTGTTCTCGGCGGCGTCGATCAGGCCGGTCTTCAGGCCGGTGTAGACCTCGCCCATCGGCATCGGCGTGGCGTTGGCGCCCATCGCCTCGAGCATGGTCACCCACAGGTCGGACTGCTGCACGCGGACCTTCAGGCCCTTCATGTCGGCGAAGCTGCGCACCGGCTTCTTGGCGGTGAACATCGAGCGGGCGCCGCTGTCGTAGTACGCCAGGCCGACGAAGCCCTGCTTCTCGCAGCTCTTCAGGATTTCCTCGCCGATCGGGCCGTCGAGCACCTTGTGCAGATGGTCGACCGAGCGGAACAGGAAGGGCATGGTCGGCACCTGCGTCTCGGCGCAGATGTTGTTCATGGGCGCGATGTTGACGCGCACCATCTGCAGCGCGCCGATCTTGGTCTGCTCGATCGTGTCCTTCTCGTTGCCGAGCGAACTGTTGTTGAACACCTTGATGGTGTGCTTGCCGCCGGACAGCGCCTTCAGCCGCTCGCCCATGAACTTCACCGCGGTGACGGTCGGGTAGTCGTCCGGATGGATGTCGGCCGAGCGGAACTCGGTGGCGCCGGCGCCGAAGCTCGCGAGTGCGGCGAAGGCACAGGTGGCCAGCGCGATGAGAGTCTGTTGTCGTTTCATTTGTCTTCCTCTACGGTGGTGGTCTGAATTCGGTGCGCCCGTTCAGGGCGTCTTCAAAAACTGCATTCGGGCTCCGGCAATCCCTTCACGCCGGGCTGCAACGCGAACACGCCGCCAGCCAACGGCTGGTCCGACAGGTCGCCGCCCGGGCGGATGGAGGTGACGTACAGCGTGTCGAGGCCGGCGCCGCCGAAGGCGCACATGGCGGGCTTCTTCACCGGTACCGCGAGCGAGCGGTCGAGCCGGCCGTCGGGCGTGAAGCGATGCACCAGCCCGGCGTCGTTGCCGCAGATCCAGTAGCAGCCATCGGCGTCCATCGCGGCGCCGTCGGGCCGGCCTGGCAGCAGCTTCATGTCGACGAACAGGCGGCGGTCGTGCGGCGTGCCGCTGTCGACGTCATAGTCGAAGGCCCAGACCTGCTGCGCATCGGGATGCGAATCCGACAGGTACATCGTGCGGCCGTCGGGGCTGAAGGCCAGGCCGTTCGGCACGATCAGCGCGTCGAACTGAAGGCGCAGCGCGGCTTCGGCGTTCACGTCGGCCTGGTAGCGGTACACGCGCCCGACCGGCCGTGCCGCGGCCATGTCCATCAGCATCGTGCCGGCCCAGAAGCGGCCCTGCCGGTCGCAGCGGCCGTCGTTGAAGCGCATGCCGTGCATCGCATGCGCCACGTTGGCGAGCGGCGCCGTCGCGAGCGTGCCATCCGGCTGCGGCGCGATCACGAACAGGCCGCTCTCCATGCCGGCGATCCATTCGCCGGGCCGGCCTGCGCGGGCCGCGATGCAGGCGAGCATCTCGGGCCCGGTCCAGGTGGTGTGCACGCCGTCGGCGGCTGAAATGCGGTGCAGTTGCCGCGCCGGAATGTCGACCCAGTACAGCGCTTGTTCGTCGGCACGCCAGACCGGGCTTTCGCCAGTGCCGCAGCGCGCGTCGATGACCAGTTCGGCGGTGGTGCTCATGGCGGCTAGCGGCGTGTCAGGACTCGAACGGACCTTGCGCCGTGAACGCGCCGCCCTGGTAGATCGCGTTCGGATCGTTCGGCGCCACGGGCGGCTGCGCTTCGACCTTGTCGCGGAACACCTCCGAGCTGTCCTGCGGAACGAAGCCCAGATGCGCCGCGTGGCTGTTGTCCCACCAGAGGCCTTCGTTGTCGGACATGCCGTAGACCACCGTGTGGCCGACGCCTGGCGTGAACAGCGCCTTGCCGACCAGCACCGTCAGGTCGCGGTAGCTGAGCCAGGTGTGCATCATCCGGCGGTTGAGCGGCTCGGGGAACGAGGAGCCGATGCGGATGCTGACCGTCTCGATGCCGTAGCGGTCGAAATAGAACTGCGCCATGTCCTCGCCGAAGGACTTGGACAGGCCGTAGTAGCCGTCGGGTCGACGCGGGGCGGTGGCGTCGATGTGCTCGTCCTGCCGGTAGAAGCCGATCACGTGGTTCGAGCTGGCGAACACGACGCGCTTCACGCCGTGGCGCCGCGCGGCTTCGTAGACATGGAAGACGCCGCGGATGTTGGCTTCGAGGATTTCCTCGAAAGGCCGTTCGACCGACACGCCGCCCAAATGGACGATCGCGTCGCAGCCGGCGACCAGCGCGTCCACGGCGGCCTTGTCGGACAGGTCGCAAGGCACCACTTCCTCTTGCGTGTCGGTGGCGGGTGCGAGCGACGCGATGTCCGACAACCGAAGCACTTCGGCGAAGGGTTTCAGCCGTTCACGCAGCACCTTGCCCAAACCACCTGCGGCGCCGGTGAGCAACAGGCGGTGCACGCGGTCGGTGGATGCGGTGGCGGGGCTGGCAGCGAGGTCACTCATCGATTTGTCTCGTAGGTTATCTGTTGTCGTACAACTTATGAGGGGATTATCATGACCGCATGCCAACCGTGTCAACAGCAGTTCCCTCCATGCCTGACGCGTCGATGACGCCGGGCCAGCCATCCAGCGCTGCGGCGCGTCCGAGGCAACGCGGGAGAGGTCTGGCGCATACGCTGGTCGATGACTTCGGCGTGCGCATCCGCGACGGCGCGTTGCGCCCCGGCGACAAGCTGCCGACCGAATCGGAAATCATGCAGGCCTTCGGCGTGAGCCGGACCGTGGTGCGCGAGGCCCTGTCGAAACTGCAGGCCGCGGGCCTCGTGGAAACGCATCACGGCATCGGCACCTTCGTGCTGCAGCAGCGCGCGAGCGGGGTGTTCCGCCTCGATGCCGGCGACATCGCAACGTCGGTCGACGTGCTGGCCGTGCTCGAGTTGCGCATCAGCCTCGAAACCGAGTCGGCCGGGCTGGCCGCGACCCGCCGTACAGAGGAGCAATTGCTCGCGATGCGCCAGGCACTGGACGATTTCGAGCGCAACGTCGCGATCGCCGGCGACACCGTGGCGCCCGATTTCCGCTTCCATCTGCAGATCGCGCAGTCGACCGGCAACCCGTATTTCGCGGACATCATGAGCCACCTCGGCACGGCGGTGATTCCGCGCACGCGCATCAACGCGATCCGCAACCAGGACAAGGGCGGCGTGTATCTGAGCCGCGTGAATCGCGAGCACGAAGAAATCTATGCGGCGATCGCGCGACGCGATGCGGAGTCGGCCCGCGCGGCCATGCGCATCCACCTGACCAACAGCCGCGAGCGGCTGCGTGTGGCGCAGGAGGCTGCGCGCGCAACGACGACCGAGACGCAGGGCGACGCAGCGGGCCGCGGCTGAGGCGCCGAAGCGCCAGGCGCTGATTGCCGGGCCGAATCTGCGGCGTCGCGCCTGTCTACTGCTGGACAACTCATTCTTTCAGTTGTACGATGACTGATCACTTGGCGCCGCAAGGATGCCTCCTGACCACCAAGCAACTGGAGACAAGACATGAGCTCAACACGTCGCGGCATGCTCGCCGCCGCCCTTGGCGCTTCGGCGCTGGCCACGCTGCCGATGCAGGCCGCCGCACAGCCGGCAGCCTGGCCGTCGAAGCCGATCAAGCTGGTCATTCCGTATCCGCCGGGTGGGTCGTCGGACATCATTGCGCGCTCGATCAGCCAGCCGCTGTCGGAAGCGCTCAAGCAGACCGTGATCGTCGAGAACAGGCCGGGTGCCAACGGCAACCTGGGTGCGGAATTCGTCGCGCGCTCGGCGCCCGATGGCTACACGCTGCTGTTGTGCGACGTGGGCGCGCTGGCGATCAGCCCGTCGGTCTACACCAAGCTGTCTTTCGATCCGTCCAAGGACCTGCGCGGCGTTGCGATGCTGGCCTATTCGCCGCACCTGCTGGTCGTGCATCCGTCGGTCAAGGCGAACAACCTGAAGGAGCTGATCGCGTTGTCGAAGACCAGCGATCTGAACTTCGCGGTGTCGGCGACCGGCAGTGCGCCGCACCTGGCCGGCGTGGCGCTCGAGCGCGCCAGCGGCGCCAAGTGGACCTATGTTCCGTACAAGGGCGGCGTGCAGGCGGTGCAGGACACCGTCTCCGGCCAGACGCAGATCCTCATGAACGGCATGCTCGCCACGCTGCCGCAGGTGCAGGGCGGCAAGCTGAAGGTGCTGGCCGTTTCCAAGGGCACACGCATGCCGCTGATCGGCGACGTGCCGACCATCGCCGAGCAGGGCGTGCCGGGCTTCGAGTCGGGCACCTGGCAAGGCGTCAAGGTTGCGAAGGGCACGCCTGACGCGATCGTCCAGCGCCTGAACCGCGAACTGATCACGATCATCCGCTCGACCGACATCCGTTCGCGCCTCGCGGGTCAGGGGGCCGAAGTGGTCACCATGGCGCCGGCCGAGGAAGAGCAGTTCTTCAACAAGGAACGCGCGCGCTGGGCCCAGGTCGTGAAGGACGCCGACATCCGCATCGACTGATGCCCGTGCGTGGGCCGGCATGGCCGCGCCACGCGCCATCGACCCACGTCGAACCATCCTCTTTCCGTCACTCATCTCCTACTACTTCAAGAAGAACACCATGAGCTTCACCCCCCAGGAACTCAAGTCGATCATGGGCTCCGGCCTGCTGTCGTTTCCTGTCACCGATTTCGACGCGCAAGGCGACTTCGATGCCCAGGGCTATGCCAAGCGCCTCGAATGGCTGGCGCCCTACGGCGCGAGCGCGCTGTTCGCGGCCGGCGGCACGGGCGAGTTCTTCTCGCTGACGCCGGACGAGTACCCGACCATCATCCAGACCGCGGTCGACGTCTGCCGCGGCACCGTGCCGATCATTGCCGGCGCCGGCGGCCCGACGCGCCAGACCATCCAGTACGCGCAGGCGGCAGAGAAGGCCGGCGCGCACGGCATCCTGCTGATGCCGCACTACCTGACCGAAGCCGGCCAGGACGGCCTGGCCGCGCATGTCGAAGCGGTCTGCAAGAGCGTCGACTTCGGCGTGATCATCTACAACCGCGCGCAGGCCAAGTACAAGCCTGAAACGCTGGCCCGCCTGGCCGATCGCTGCCCGAACCTGGTCGGCTTCAAGGACGGCGTGGGCGACATCGAGGCGATGGTCTCGGTCTACCAGCG
>JAZKDL010000413.1:0-25183 GCA_040387575.1 Pseudomonadota bacterium | reverse complement strand
GCGTGGGGCTGAACACCTCCCACTCGGGCTTGATGCCGCGCGCCTTCATGCCGGCGGCCAGCTCGCGTCCGCGGGTGATGGGCGTGTCCATCAGGATCTGTTTGCCTTCGAAGCTCAGGTTCAGCGTGGTGGCGTCGAGCGTGCACATCTCGGCGCCCGCGTCCATGCCCTTGATGCGCTCCTCCCAGGCGATCTCCCAGCGGTCGCCGGCCAGCGGCTTGACCATGTCGCCGTGAACGCCGCCGCCGGTCGAGTTGTTGATGACGATGTCGCAGCCGGCGGCACGTATGCGGCTGTTGATGTCTCGGTAGACGTCGGCATTGCAAGTGGCGCCGTCGTCGGCGCGGCGCGCATGGATGGCCGCGACGCTGGCGCCTGCGTTCCAGCAGCGCAGCACGTCGGCGGCGATCTCGTCGGGTTGCGTGGGCAGGTGCGGGTTCTGCGACTTGTGTGCCATGCCGCCGGTGGGGGCGATGGTCACGATGACTTTGCGCTTCGACATGGTCGGTAGCTCCTGATCGGGGGGTGTCTCGGTATCGGTGGGGCCGCGTTATTATTTTTGGGGTCGCGGTACGCACTCAGTCATCGCGATGACATTCGGGCTCAGGGTTTGTGCCCCCCGATCTCAGGAGACTTCATTCCATGCCCACGACGAAGCCGGCCCTCCAGGCGGCATCGCTGACCATCGCGCAGCTGCTGCACGCGTCAGCCTGGTTTCCGCTGATCGACCAAGCTGCCGGCGAGCGCGTGCACGACGAGATGCGCGAGGTCGACGTGCCGGCCGGCGCCGCGCTGTGCCGTCGCGGCGACACGCCGACGCATTGGTACGGCACGCTCGAAGGCCTGCTCAAGTGGTCGATCACGTCGAGCGACGGCCATTCGGTGACGCTGGGCGGGCTGTCGGTCGGCAGCTGGTTCGGCGAAGGCACGCTGCTGCGGGCCTTGCCACGGTCGGCCGACATCATCGCGCTGCGGCCGAGCCGCGTTGCGCGCCTGCCGCTCGAAACCTTCGAATGGCTGCACCGCACGCAGCGCGGCTTCGATCACTTCCTGCTGCAGCAGATCAACGAGCGGCTGCACTGGTTCATGGGCAGCTATGCGGCGCACCGCCTGCTCGATGCGGACAGCCAGGTGGCGCGCGCGCTTGCGGGGCTGTTCCACCCGTGGCTGCATCCGGGCAGCGAGCCGCATCTGCAGACATCGCAGGAAGAGATCGCCAACCTGTCCGGCGTGTCGCGCCAGCGCTGCAATGCCGCGTTGAACCGGCTGCGGGAGGCCGGCTTCCTGCGCATCGAATACGGCGGCATCACCGTGGTCGACCTCGAAGGGCTCCGCCGCTTCATCGAGTGAGCGATCGACGGCTCGCAGCGGGGCAAGGACTGCATCGGCGCCGCTGATCGATCACTTCGGATCCGCAAGCGGCCGCTCGCGCGGAACCATTTGGTTCGCCGGACGGGAAAGCAGCATGAAACCTTTTCAAGAGGCCCCTTCATGACGACAAGATCGATCCTGGCCATGACCTGGCGACTGCCGGCAAGCCAGTTGCTGCTGGGCACGCAGATCCAGACCCGGCCGCCCGGCACCACGGCTCCGGCGTGGGCCGCACCGCTGGGGGACCCGCAAGCCAGGACCTTCGTGAGCCACGAACTCATGGAGAGGCTGGCGCAGACGCGTTTCAACCAGAGCGCACCCATCGACACGGTCTTCAGCCTGCAGAAGCCGGCCGATTGCATGGTGACCAGCCAGAAGATGCACCAGGCGCTGACGCCCGCCGCCTCGGAAGTCGTCCGGCCCCTGCGTGTCCGGCACCCCTGTGTCAGCGAGATCGAAGACCACTGCCGCAGTGGGCCCGCCATGCTCACGGTCTACGGCCTGCTGGCATCCGACCAGGGTGGACACGCGGCGGGATATCCGTTCCATCATGCGGTGGTGGTGCTCGACGTGATCCGCGTCGGCCCCGACGCGAGGCCGGTGGCGATCGTCATCGACCCCAACGACCTGCAGCGCAATCCGGTCATGGACGCGCTGGTCGACGTGATCGGCAAGCACACGCTCGACGAGCGCATTCGCGCGGCGGACACCGGCCAGCCCTTGTGGTCGCTGTTGAGCCGGGACGAGCTGGAGCGTGTGGACGCGCGCTTGCAGCAGGCTTCGACGCTGGCGCCGCTCAGCCGCGGCCAGCTGCCCTACAGGGCGCTCGACCTGGTGTCGCTGATCGAGGCGTCCGACACGCGCTTCGAAGCGCTCCGTGTCCTGAATCGTCGGGCGCCGCTGGCCATCCGGCTGGCCACGCCGCAGATCACGACCAGCATCGGATCGCAGTCGGCCTTCAGCGATGACGAGAAGGCCGCACTCGCACACCAGCTCGCAGGCGATCTCGATCGGATCGAGCGCTTCGAAGTCCGGCCCGACGACATGATTCCGCTGGCGGACGGCACGACCTGCCGATTGGCTGACGGGTTGGCACTCGTGGCGAAAGAAAGGCTGCGTGCGGACATCCACGACGCGCATCCGCTGCCCGGCATGTTCGACTGAAAAGACAGAAGGCGACCTGCCGCATGGGCGAGTCGCCTTCCGTGTCCGAACGGTCGTCGCCGGCCGCGACTTCTATTGGCCGGGCGAGCCGATCGCCGTGGCCACTGCGGGTTGCGCGAAGCCGCCGGCTTCGCCGACCTTCGCGGCGCGGTAGGTCGGTGCCGAGGTCGACACGCCGTCCCACACGGCCGAGCTCGTCGCGGTGCCGCCGAAGACGACGCCTGCATGCTCGCCGTAGAGCACGGTGGCACCAGCCGATGGTGCGACCTGACCGATCACCGTGCCGTCGACCGCGGTGATCGCAGCCTTGCTGAAGTTGATGCTGGCGGCCACCTTGCCGGTCGCATCGAACAGCACCACCGCGTCGCCCTTGCCGAGGCCCGGGCCGCCCACCGCCACCGCGGGGAACGTTGCCGCGTCGAGCCCCCATGCCGTGGTGAAGGCCGTCGTGCTGGCCGCCGAGACCACCACCAGCCGTTGGCCGGCCGCGATGCTGACGGACGGGAGCGCTGCGCTGGCGGCGTCGTTGAAGTCCGCCGAATCGTCGTCCCACTTCCATCCGAGCAGGTTGACCGACGCGGTGCCGTAGTTGTAGATCTCGAAGAAGTCCTCGCCCGCGGCATTGGTGTTGACTTCGGTGATCAGCAGTTGCGGCACCGGCGTCGGGCTGGTGCCAAAGGTGACGAAGTTCAGGGTCGTGCTGTCGGCGATGCCTGCGAACAGGTTGCCGGCGGCATCTTTCAGCGCGTTGGCGGACACCTGCACGCTGTAGGCCGTGCCTGCGCGCAGGTCGAGCATCGGGTTGAGCGTGACGGTGTTGCCGTTGACCCTGACCTGGCTCACATCGGTCGCGCTGATGGTGCGGACGTCGTCGCTGCCATTCGTGATGGTGAAGGTGCCGGCGCCCGCCTGCACGGCTTCGTTGAAGGTCAGCACGACGCTGTCGCCCACCGACACGCCGGTCGCGTTGTCTTGCGGGATTGCGCTTTGCAGCGTCGGTGGCGTCGTGTCGGGCACCGTCTTGAAAGCCAGCGTGGCTGCGCTGTTCACCGCCGTCGTTGCCAGGCCGCTGGCATCCTTGATGACGCCGCTGGCGTACTGGATGCTGTAGGTCGTATCGGCTGCCAGATCGACGGTCGGGTTGATCTTCACGGTGTTGCCGTTGAAGCTCACCTGGGTCGTGTCGGTCACCGCGATCGTGCGGGTGTCGCCGCCGCTGCCGATCAGCGTGATGTTGCCCGTGCCGGCCGCGACCGCCGCCGAGAAGCTCAGGTACAGGTTGCTGCCAAGGCCGACCTGCGCGCTGCTCGTCGTCGGGGTGTAGACCCACAGTTGCGGCAATGCCTGGCTGCCGCCGCCGGCTTCGTTGGTCACGTACATGTTGAGCTGCTTGTCGAAGGTGATGCCTTCGTGGCCCAGGTTCAGCGGTGCATTCGGCAGGTCGAGCGTGCCGTAGATGCGGCCTGCGCGGTCGACCTTCACGATGCGGCCCGACTCCTGGCTCAGCAGCATCAGGTGGCTGTAGTCGGGCGCGGTGGCCGGCAGCGTGTTGGACAGCGCATGGACGTCGGCGATGTCCGCCAGCCCGGCCAGCGCCGGGTCGAACAGGTTGACCGAATTGGCCGTCGTGGCCGATCCGTTGGACGCGGTGCCGGCCGCGAAGTCCAGCGTCGTCTGGAAGATGCCTTGCGGGTCGATTTCCTTGACGAAGATGTAGCCGCCCGTCATCGGGTCGGCCGTCACGCCTTCCAGGCCGATGTTGCCGACGGTCGTGCCGAGCTTGACGCTGCGCACCGTGCTCGCATTCAGCGTGGTGCCGCCGACATAGGTCACCAGGCTGGCCGTGCGCTCGCGTTCGTTGGCCACCACGAACTGGTTGCCGCCGGCCCAGGTCAGGCCTTCCGGGTCGCCGAAGAGGCCGGCCGGCAGGTTCATCGTGTCGATCACCACGCCGGCCTTGCTCAGTTGGGTGATGTACGTGCCTTCGTCGCCGATGATGAACAGGCTGTCGGTGGTCGCGTTGTAGGTCACGGCAGAAACCTCTGCAGAGATCTGGTTGGCACCGGAGGCCAGGTTGACCGGCAGCGTCACGCGGGCCGTCAGCGTGTAGTTGCCGAGGTCGATGCTTTCTTCGGGCGACACGAAGGCGAGCGTCGGGCTGCCGAGCGCGACGGGCGCGTCGGGGTTTGCCGGGTTGGTGGGGTTGGTGACGACCGGGTCCGTGGGCGTGCTGGCTGTGGACGCGTCATTGCCGCCACCGCATGCGGCCAGCGCCAATGCAGCGCTGAGTGCCAGTGCGGTCAGGCTGAAACCTCGGGAAGAAATACCTGGCGTCGGGGAGAAAATTCGCATTGATTCACCTGTCGTAACAATTGATTCAAGCGTATTTCGGCTTGAAGTCAGGTCGATGACAGGTTGCGTACGGGCTGTGCCGGCATGTCGATGCCATGACAACGGCGAGGCGGCTTTTTCGGCGCCTGGCCTCTACAAATTAAGATGCGTCTCTCGCGCGGCGTGCCGCATGGGGCATTCCAAACCACGATTTTTCTCTCCTATGTGCCTCGGCATTTTCTGCATCGACCCGACAGTGCTCGGGTACGTCTCGCTCCGGGGCCGGCAGCCGTGACCGGACGCCGGACGTCCGCCTTCACCTCTGGCGGTGGGGCGATGGGTGCCAGGATGCGGGCCTTCGATTGGGCCGCGACCTCGGTCGGACCGATCGACACCTGGCCCAGCGCGTTGAAGATCTCCGTCGACAACATGCTGTCGTCGGACTTCCCGGCCTGCATCTTCTGGGGCGCCGACTTCATTGCGATCTACAACGACGGCTATCGGCCGATGCTCGGCGACAAGCCCGAAGCGCTGGGTCAGCCGATGCACATTACCTGGCGCGAAGCCTGGACCGACCTGCGGCCCATCGCCGAGAAGGCGATGCAGGGCGAGTCGACCTTCATCGAGGACTATCTGGTGCGGGCCGACCGCCACGGCTTCATCGAGGACTGCTTCTTCACCTTCTGCTATAGCCCGCTGTATGACGAGAACGGCGAAGTGCTCGGCATTCTCGACACCGTGATCGAGACCACCGGCAAGGTGCTTGCCGATCGCAAGCTGCAGGCCGAGCGCAAGCGGCAGAACCACCTGCTGCAGCAGATGCCCGGCTTCGTCGCCCTGCTGTCAGGGCCGACGCATGTCTACACGTACGTCAACGATGCCTACGTTGCGATCTCGGGTCCGCGCGAGTTTCTCGGACGCACGGTGCGCGAAGTCTTTCCGGAGCTGGAAAGCCAGGGGATCTACGAGTTGCTGGACGGCGTGTATGCGACCGGCGAAGCCGTGCACGCGAAGGCCTTGCCCCTGAAACTGCAAGGCGACGAAGGCTTGCGGTACATCGATCTTCTGTACGAAGCCATTCGGGACGATGATGGCCAGGTGCTCGGTATCTTTGTCGGCGGTTACGACATCACCGACCATGAACGAGGCAAGGCGGACCTCGCGGACAGCGAGGCCCGGCTGCAGGCGCTGGCCGCTTCGCTCGAGCGGCTGGTGGATGAGCGCACCCGTGCGCTGCAGGACTCCGAGGACTTCACGCGTCTCGCACTCGGTGCCACCGGTGGCGTGGGGGTGTGGTCGTACCTGGTGGCGGTCGACAAGTTCTATTGCGACGCCGCGATCTCCGAGCTGTACGGCCTCGATGCGAAGACCGGCGCCAACGGCATCTCGCGCGCCGGGTTCCTTGCCAACGTGCATCCGGACGACAGGCCGCGGCTGCAGCAGACCATGTCCGGCGGGCTGCAGGTCGAAGGCGGGCTCGAACTCGAGTACCGGATCTGCCATCCGGACGGCTCGGTCCGTTCGGTGCTCTCCCGTGGCCACACCTACTTCGACGATGCGGGCCATGCGGTGCGGCGCACCGGCGTGGGCATCGACATGACGCGTCAGCGCCAGCTCGAGGAGCAACTGAGGCAGTCGCAGAAGATGGAAGCACTGGGCCTGCTGACCGGCGGCATCGCGCACGACTTCAACAACATGCTGCAGGGCATCGTGATGCCGCTGCAGCTGATCCGCAAGCGCCTGGCCACGCAGCGGTACGACGACATGGACCGCTACATCGAGGCCGGGCTCGACTCGGCCCGCCGCGCCGCATCGATCACGCAGCGCCTGCTGGCCTTCTCTCGCCGGCAGCCGCTGGTCAACCGAAGCATCTCGATCATGGCGGCGCTGGCCGGCCTGGAGGCGATCCTGCGCAATGCGGTCGGCGAGAACGTGACGCTGGTCATCGATGACGCCCAGGACGTGTGGGACGTGCTGACCGACCCGCACCAGTTCGACAGCGCCGTGCTCAACCTCACCATCAATGCACGTGACGCCATGCCCGACGGCGGCACGTTGACGATCGCGGTCGCCAACGTCGGCCTCACGGCTGCGGCCGCCGCGCGCATCCCGGGGCTGACCGCAGGCGACTATGTGCGCGTGTCGGTGCGCGACACCGGCGTGGGCATGTCGAGCGCGGTGATGGCGCAAGCCTTCGAGCCCTTCTTCACCACGAAGCCCATCGGGCAGGGCACCGGCCTCGGGCTGTCGATGATCTATGGCTATGCGCGCCAGTCGCAGGGTACGGTGGCGATCGAAAGCGTGGAGGGCATCGGTACCGCGGTGAACCTGTACCTGCCGCGCGCCATCGCCGCCATCGCCGCGCCGGGCATCGCGCTGCCGGATGCGCCGACGCCCGACGCATCGCCGCGCCGCATCCTGGTGGTCGAGGACGACGAAGTGGTCCGGCGCATGGCCGTCGAACTGCTGCGCGACCAGGGCTATCAGGTGATGGAGGCGAACGACGGCTCACGCGGCATGGCGTTGCTGGAGCAGTCGGCGCAGATCGACCTGCTGCTGTCCGATGTCGGCCTGCCCGGCCCGAACGGTCGGCAGCTGGCCGACTTCGCGCTGTCGCGCATGCCGGACATCCGCGTGATCCTGATGACTGGCTACGCGGCGCACGTCGCGACCGACGCCACGCTGGTGCTCGGCGACGTCGAGCTGATGGTCAAGCCCTTCGACGCCGACGCGCTGCTGCGCAAGGTCGCGGACATGCTTCGGCGCTAGCTGGTTCGAGCGCCGCGCCGCGGCGCGATGGCGATGTCTGCGATGGCTCCGGCCAGTTGCGCGTTTCGCTGCGTGCCAGCCTGCTCCAAGTGCTCTACGAACCCTTCGAAGGCCTCCAGCAAGGGCTGGAACCGCGCCGCATCGCCTTCCAGTTGGCACAAGGCGTAGCAGGTCGCCTCCAGCGTGGAAAGTTGGTCAGGCCCATGGGCTTTGCGGATACGGTAGTGCGAAGGCGGGAGGTTGCGCAGCGCCAGGCGGGGCAACTGTTGCAGCGGCGGGCTTTGGTAGAGCATCTTTCGGCTTTGGCGCCAGGTGCCGTCCAGCATGACCAGGCGCAGGCGCGACGGGGCTTGCGGCCACTCGGGCGGTAGCGGGGGTGGGTCCCGCAGGTCCGGGGCGGTATCTTGCAGATTGTCCGGATACAGCAGCAGCGTGTGCTTGTCGTCCACCGGCCAGACCGGTGCGGCAAATGCCTCACCCACCACCAGGCGGCAGTGCGCCAAGCTGAGGTGCAGCAGGCGGGCGCTGCCTTTGGCCTGGTGTACCTCCAGCGGATGCTGCAGCACCAGTACCTCCACCGCATGGTCGGTAGGCGCAACCCAGCGGCAAATGCAGGCGCTGAGCGGGCGCAGGCACGTGGTGCACTGGGGGCGTGCGACTGAAGCGGCGGACATGGCTGGATTTTATTCAGCGTACCTGCCTAGACAACGCGTGGAAGAGGCTGCCTCTCAACTTTGGCGCGACGACCGGCAGCTCTGGACGAAGTCGGGAGACCGCTTGTGGCGGCGGCGAAGCCGGTCAAGCAAGGCGCGGCCCGCCATCGTTAAGATGCGCACGATGCACGGAGCAACGCGTAACGACAGGCAGCCGTGGCGCCTTCTGGCCTTCCGGTTACTCGCCGCCCTGGTGGCGTTTACCGCGCTGGCGGTCTTGCTGGTTTCTATGGCACCGGCTCAGGCTGCAGCGGGCCGTGTCGCCGTGCCGCGCCAGCAAGGTGCGGTGACCGACCTGACCAGCACGCTGAGTGGTCAGGAGGCCGCGGTCCTCCGGGAGAAGATCGCCGACCTGCATCGCACCGCCGGCGCCACTCTGGCCGTGCTCATCGTGCCAACCACTGGCTCCGACAGCATCGAACAGTTCGCCACCCGGGTGTTCGATGCCTGGAAGCCCGGTACTGCCCAGGACGACAACGGTCTGCTGCTGCTGGTGGCGTTGAATGACCGACGCATGCGCATCGAGGTCGGCCAGGGCCTGGAGGGACAGGTGCCCGACCTGGAGGCCAACCGGATCATCGAGCAGCAGATGAAGCCGCATTTCCGTGGGAAGGACTACTTCGGTGGCATCGACGCGGCGGTGGAGGCCCTGGCGTCGCTGCTGGGCGGGCCTGCGCTACCGGCGGCCGGGGAAGTCGATGTCCCGGTGGAGGATATCGCGCCGGCCGAAGAGCCCGCGCACGGCTGGGGAGTAACACCCGCAGGCTGGGCGCTGTTGTCGGCAGTGGCCGCTGCCTTGGCCTATGTTGCCTACCGGTGGCGCTCCGCGAGGCCCTTCGTGGCCGGTCTGGTGGTGCTTTGCGCAGCGGGATGGGCGGTAGCGCACTTCCTCGGGGCTGACAAGCTGCTCTGGGGCCTGCTCGGCGTGGTGATCTCGGCCATCGGTCTGGCACTGCTGGCTTTCATCCTGCACAACATGCGCCGCGCTTACCGGCAGAGCCGGCGCGGCTTTTATGCACGCTGGGCGGTGGTCATCGTCATCACCATCCTCGCGGCTGTTCTTTCCGATGGCGAGGCCGTGCAGGTGGCCATGCTGCTCTTCTTCTGCCTGCTGTTCGCCTTCTTGCCCGGCACGGGAACCAGCGGTTCGGCGGACTCGGACTCCGACAGCGATCGCTACAGCAGCAGTTCAGGTTCCAGTGACAGCAGCAGTTCGGATTCCAGCTCCAGCAGCAGTTCCGACAGCAGCAGCTCGGATTCGGGTGGTTCCAGCAGCGGCGGAGGTTCGTCGGGGAGCTGGTAGAAGTAATGCCGTGGAGTGTCGGCGCTTCGTTAGCCAGTCGCTCACCACCGCACCTGAGTGGCGCGAGCGAACTCCGTCACCGCGGCTCCTCCGTCTTGAACAGCCCCCGGACATTGAGCGCCGCCAGACACAGCTGCAGCGCGATCAACGCATACGCGCTCGTGTGCGCGCCCCAAACGACCCAGAGCACATTGCTCAGAAGGAACACCCAGAAGCCGACATTGCGGTGACCCTGGCTGTTCGAAGCGACCAGCCACGCGGCCACGACCGAAGCGGCGAAGGCGGGCCATTGCAAGACGTCAAGAAGATTCATCGAACCAACGTAAGCGGCGAACGACCGGGCCGCTGTAGGTGAGGGGCGCCGTCTGATGCCCCTCTGGCAGTCGGCCAGGACCGCTGCGGCCCGACTGGTGCTGACTCACAGGAGAGGGTCCTTCGCGCGCCGTGTTTGCTCGCCTGGACGCCATGCTCCGGTTCGCTCTCATCGCCCCACGCAGTTGATCCATGGCGCGTGTGCTGCTTCAGTACGGATCTGTTCGCGGTGAGGGCGCCATGGTGGCGTTGCGACGCACCGGCCTGGTTGCCCTCAGTCGTGACCGCGTTCCAGTGCTGCTAGAACCTTTGAGAACCTGGCCGGAGCATCTGCTGAACGAGAGGATGCATCACCTTGCGCTCCGTGCTGATGGCGTAGTAGTGCTCCTGCACGCCGTCACAAGCGCCGATCAACCTGACCTGGCTACGCTTGAGCAGTGCGTCTTCGACGGTCATCGCTGCCGGGAAAATGCCCAGGCCGGTACTGCCGAAGGTTTCCAGCAAGGCACTGTCTTCGATCTCGCCGACCACCTTGGGCCGCAGCCCCTTCTGGTGCAGCCAACGGTCCAACTGTCCGCGGACGACCGAGTGCGAGGTGGGCAGCAACACCGGTACGTCTTGCATCGACATCGGGAACCCTTCATGGGCGACGGCCCACCACTCTTCCGAGCCATACCAGCCGATGTCCGACGTGCCCAGCGAGTGGCTGTGAACCCTGAGCTGCGCATTCGACGGGGCTGGGTGGTCTGTCAGAACCACGTCCAGTTTGTGCAAGACCAGGTCGGCCAGCAGGTCGGCCATCTCGCCATCGTCACAGACCAGACGCAGGTGAGGCACGTCCAAAACGGGCTGTAGCAAACGCTGTACTTCGAGTTTGGGCAATCCGTCGGCAATGCCTACGGCCAGGCGCGCTGCCGGCGCCTGGGCAGCGGCGAGAACCTGTTCGGGCAACGCCTGTGACAGCTGAAAGATCTGCTCGGCCTGCTGCATGGCGATGGTCCCGGCTTCCGTCAGTGCCAATCCGCGGCCGGCGGGCCGCAAGAGCTGGCAGCCCAGGTCTCGCTCCAGTTCACGCACCTGTGCGCTGATCGTCTGCACCGCCATGTCCAGCGTTTCCGCGGCGCGCGACATGCTGCCTTCCTTGGCAACCACCCAGAAGTAATACAGGTGGCGATGGTTGAACGTCTGGCTCATCTTCTGGTTTTGCGGGAAATAGGTTCCTGGATCATCTTATTTTTTCGATTAGTCACAAGCCTTAACTTAGGGCCTCGACCGAAAAAGCGGTCTCTTTTGTGAATTCAAGGACAACAAACACCATGCGCACTTCTTCCTACATTCGTTCCACTGCAGCTGCTGTGTTGGCGGTGACCGCCGTGTCTCTGGCGATCCCCTCGGTGGCGTACGCCAAACGCCTCGGCGGAGGCAAGTCGGCAACTTCGAGCTTCAGCAGGGCGCCTGCCAAACCGGCGCCGGCTGCTGCCCAAAACCCAACGGCACCGGCTGCACCGGCTGCGACAGCCGCCGCACCTGCCGCCCCGGCGGCCGCAGTGCCATCGCGCCCCGGCATGGGATCGACCCTCGGCGCTGCTGTCGTGGGCGGTGTCGTCGGCTCCATGGCCGGCAGCGCATTGGCCGGCGGCATGTCTTCGAACAAGGACGCAGCCAATGCCAAGCAGGCTGAAGCGACGGCGGCAGAAAAGGAAGCTCAGGAACTGCAGCAAAAGGCCGATGCGGCCAAGGCCAAGGCCGAAGCGGCCCGCGCTGCGGCCAAGTAACAACGCCGACGCCCAAATTCGATCGAACTCCACCAGGGGACATTCATGAACGAGAACATTCAGACCCACTACGGCCGGTCGCCCGCGGCCGTCGGCGCCGGACGCAACGAGGTCCTGCGCAACACCTATTGGCTGCTGGCCCTCTCCATGGTGCCAACGGTATTGGGCGCCTGGGTGGGCGTGGCCACCGGACTGGCCGCGGCCATGTCGTCCGGCATCGGCCTGGTGGTCTTTCTGGGTGGCGCCTTTGGCTTCATGTTCGCCATCGAGAAAACCAAGCACTCCGCGGCCGGCGTGTTCGTGCTGCTGGCATTCACCTTCTTCATGGGGCTGATGCTTTCGCGCCTGGTCGGCAGCGTTCTGGGCCTGAGCAACGGTGCCGAACTCATCATGACGGCGTTCGCGGGCACCGGCGCCGTCTTCCTGGGCATGGCGAGTCTGTCGTCCGTCATCAAGCGCGACCTGTCGGCGATGGGTAAATGGCTCTTCATCGGGGCGCTGATGATCCTGGTGGCAGGCATTGCCAATGTCTTCGTGCAATCGGGCGCACTGATGATCACGATCTCGGTTCTGACGATCGGCGTCTTCACTGCTTTCATCCTGCACGACCTCAAGCGCGTGAAGGATGGCCTGGAGACCAACTACATCACGGCAACACTGGGCGTCTACCTGAGCCTGTTCAACGTGTTCCAGGCGCTGCTGGCCCTGCTGGGCATCGGAGGACGCGAAGAATGACGCCATCGAAACGTCGCTGTCCGTCGACGTATGCATAGAGAGCATGTCGTTGCATGGTTCTATGGATGGGGAGCGGCAACGTCCGCTTCTGGCCGGATGCCGAAGTCGGGGCCAGCATTGCGACGCGGTGTCGGCGTCTACATCGTTGGGTGTGAGCGAACTGATCAGGGCTGCGCAGAGGTCGAAGCAACGGCCGCAATCAGCATCAGAAGAATTTCACCCACCGCCGGAACGAGGCGCCATTGCAAACGTCACGGGGTCGTTGTAAGCCGGGTCATCGTGCAGCGCCCAATAGCCGTCGTACAGGCGCGTCGTCACAGGGCCCGGGAATGCCGGCAGCGGCTGGCCGTCGATCTTTGCCACAGGCAGAACGCCGCCACCGCTCGACGTCAGGAACACCTCGTCGGCCGCGCGCAGTCCGGCCACCGGCAGCGGCGCGATGCGCAGGGGAATGGCGAACCGATCGCATAGCTCGATGGCGGTGCGACGCGAAATGCCTTCCAGCACACCGCGATCGGCCGTGTGCACCACGCCATCCTTGACCGCGAAGACGTTGAAGCCCGGGCCCTCCGTGATGTGGCCTTGCGCGTCCACCACACAACTGGTGTCGCGGCCGCGATCGTAGGCGTCGAACATCGACTGCACCAGGTCCATCCAGTGGTAGTTCTTGATGGTCGGATCGACCGATTCGGGCGCGATGCGGATGCGCTCGCTCACGTGCATGTCGATCCCTGCGAGCTGCTTTTCGCGGGATGCGATCCAGACATAGGGCAGCGCGTAGGCGTAGAAGCGGTTCTGTGCCTGGCGTGGGTCGCGCGCTCCCCGGGGAGGCACGCCGCGGGTGCAGACCATGGCGACGTAGGCGTCCTTCAGTCCACCGGCACGCACGCAGCCGTGAAGGATCTCGCGCAACTCGCTGCGGCTGTACGGAATCGCCATGTGCATCTTCTGCAGGCTGTGGAAGAAACGATCCATGTGCGCGTCGAGCCGGAAGAAGCTGCCGTGCCAGGTCGTCGCGACGTCGTAGGTCACATCGGAGCGTGTGAAGCCCCAGTCGAACATGGAAATCTTGGCTTCCGACAGCGGCGCATAGGCGCCGTCGATGAAGACACAGCCGCCTTCGAATTGGTCGACGGCCGGGGTGGGCGGAATGGACATGTGGCGAACTCCTTTGCATAAATTGTACGTAGTTCAATTTAAATTGAACAGCAGACAAGCGTTCGTAAAATCGACCGATGTCTCTCCCACGCACTTCTGACAAGCAGCCGGCATTGCCGCGCGCGCGCCCCGGCCGGCCGCGCAAGGCGCAGTCTCCGAGCGCCGTGGCCGCCGTGCTCGGGCGCGAGCGAATCCTGCAGGCTGCGCTCGCACTGATCGACGAGAAGGGCCTGGCTGCGTTCAACATCCGGGCACTGGCATCGGCGCTGGATGTCTATCCGGCCGCGATCTACTGGCACGTGCCAAGCCGCGACGCGCTGGTCGCGGGAGCGATTGCGCTGGCGCTGGAGGGCGTGGCGGCGAATCTGCCCGGCGGAAGCTGGCAGCTTCGGCTCGGCGCCCTCTTGCGCGGCTTTCGGGAGGCACTGCGAGCCCACCCGCACCTGGCGCCCGCGGTGGCGAGCGAGCTGGCCACCAATGCCCACTTCGACGCTGCCCTGCTCGACCATGTGCTCGAGGCGCTGGAGGATGCGCGGTTCGAGGGACAGGCTTTGGTCGACGCGTTCAATGTGGTCATCGCCGCGATGTGCGGCTTTGCGACGCTGGAGCTGTCCACCGCGCCGGCCGGCATGGGCGCCGGCTGGCAGGAGGCCTGTCGTGCGCACATCGATTCGATCGATCCGCTGCGCCATCCGCACCTTGCCCGCCATGCTGCCGCGCTGCGTGACCGCGCATTCCAGTTGCGCTGGACGAGCGGTCACGAGAAGCCCCTGGACAGCGGCTTCGACGCCTGGATCGATGTGGTGCTCCGCGGGCTGGAGTCGCGGAGCCGGGCGCTGCGCCGTTAGTCGTCTTCAGGATCGATGAGCACAACCAGGCTGACCATCGCGGAGCGTGCGATCGCGCTTCGATCGACGCATGTTCAGCGTTGAAGCAAACGAAGTGCGCGAGAGTTGAGAGGCGCGCCGCACGAAGGTGCTGCAACGCAGCCCATCAGCCCACGTGATCCTTCCGGTCGAAGCCCGGCCGCGGGATCAGCGTGAGCAGCGCGTTCGACAAGCCGCCGTCCACCATGAACTCCTGCCCGCTGATGTAGAGCGCCCGCTCGCTGGCCAGGAACAGCACCGCATCGGCGATGTCCTGCGGCGCGCCGATGCGGCGGGTCGGGACGATCTCGGTGCGGCGGCGCAGGATGTCGGGGTCGCGGTAGAAGGCTTCCGACAGCGGCGTGCGGATGACCGCCGGCGCCACCACGTTGCTGCGCACGCCGTGCTCGCCGAGCTCCAGCGAGAACAGTTTCGACAGCATGTTCACGCCGGCCTTGCTCACGCTGTAGGCGCCGCTGTAGGGCTGCGGCAGCGTGCCTGATATCGACGACACATGGACCATGCTGCCGCCGCCGGCCGCGATCATCTGCCGGCCGAAGGCCTGGCCGCACAGCAGGTAGCCGTTGAGGTTGATCGACAGCAACCGGTTCCATTGCGCGATGTCGATGTCGAGCAGCGCGCCCGCATAGAGCGTCGCGGCGTTGTTGATCAGCACGCGGCACGGGCCGAGCTGCTCGGCGCTGCTGGCGGCTGCGCGGCCGACGCTGTCGGCGTCGGACACGTCGCAGGCGATGGCCACGGCGCGTCCGCCGGCGCGGGTGATGTCGTCGGCCAGTGCGCGGCAGGGCGCCTCGTCGCGGTCCAGCAGCGCGAGGTGCGCGCCGGCCGCGGCGAGCGACAGCGCGATCTCGCGGCCGATGCCGCCGGCCGCGCCGGTCAACGCGCAGACGCGTCCGCCAAGGTCGAGCCAGTCATGGGGCGACGCGGAAGAAGCGGTTGTCGATGTGGTTGAGGTCGTTGCAGTGGTCATTGGATGTTCGCGGTTCAGGCGGGTTCGACGCGCAGCGGCAGCCGGTCGAGCGTGCGCATCTGGTTGATGGGGCGGTATTCGGCCTCGCCAGCGAGGCTCAACGTTTTGGCCCGCCGCGCCAGCGCGCCGAGCAGCGCTTCGGCCTCGAGCCGCGCGATCATCTGGCCGATGCAGGCGTGCGCGCCGGTGCCCAGCGCGAGGTGGCTGCCCGCGACCTGCGGCCGGTCGACGTCGAAGCGATCGGGCTCGGGCCAGCGCCTCGGGTCGCGGTTGGCCGCGCCGAAGTACACGCCGACCTTGGCATCCGCCGGAATGCGGCAGCCGCCGAGTTCGGTCTCGGCGACCGTGGTGCGGTAGGTCACCTGGAACGGCGACTCGAAGCGGATCGCCTCTTCGAACGCGGCCTTCACCTTGGCCGGCTCGGCGCGCAGCCGCGCCCATTGCGCCGGGTGCCGTGCCAGCTGGTTCAGCGCGAAGCCGATGCCGCTGATGGTCGAGTCGGTGCCGCCGCCGACGAAGCTGCGCACGATGTTCGAAGCCAGCCCGGCCTCCAGCTCGCCCGCGTCCTCGGCCTGGAACAGCAGCTCGGCGATCGAGCCCGGCGTCACGTTGCGGCGCTGCACCGATTCCTCGAACCAGGCGAGGTAAGGCTGCGCGTTGGCCATGGCGCGCGCGTACAGCGCGTTCTTCGGACCGCTCTGGTTGAAGCGCATCTCGCCGATGGCCAGTGTTTCGGTGCGCGGCAGGCGCACACCCACCGCCGCCGGAAACGCCTGCAGCACGAAGGCCTCGGCGCAATCGTCGACGCCGTTGAATTCGCCGCGCGCGACCAGTTCCGTGACCAGCGCATCGGCCTTCGCATCGAAGCCCTCGCGCCAACGCCGGATCACCAGTGGCGACAGCACGCGCATCACCACTGAGCGCACCCGCGTGTGGTCGGGCGGGTCGACCTCGAGCAGCCGGCTCGGCACGCGAAAGTCGCCGGGCTTGCGGATGTCCTGGATGCCGATGCCCGCCGCATTGCTGAAGCGCGCGTAGTCCGCGAGCACCGTCTTCGCCTCTTCATGGCGGCCCACCGCATACACGCCGTGCGGTTGGATGAAGGCCACCGGGCCGGCGTCGCGCAGCATCTGGTGGAAGGGGTAGGGGTCGGCCAGTACGGCGTCGGAATAGGGGTCGATGTCCAGCACCGGCGCCTCGCGCGGGGCCTCGCGGTCGAGGGTTTCAGCCATGGGTCGCTCCGTTGACGTTTGAATGCGTATGCGGGGACGATAGCCACGCACCTCTGGCGCGTATGTCCCCTGCAATAGGGACGTGGACGTGGACGTGGACGTGGACGTGGACGCGGGTGCCCGGCGCCTCAGCCCGCCACCGCCGCCAGCGTGCGCTGCATGCCGAAGCGCGGCACCAGCGCCAGCGCCACCGCGCCGGACGCGAACACCAGCACGCCGATCGCGAGCGCCAGCGACCGGGCGCTGCCGTCGAACACGGCGCCGACCGCGCTCGCCGCAACGAAGCCGCCCAGCGCGAGCACGCAGCCACCGAGTGCCGACGCCGCGCCGGCTTGCGCCGGAAAGGGCGCGACCATGCCGACCTGGCCGCAGGGCTGCTGGATGCCGTACGCGAAGAGCTGCAGCCAGATGGCGGCGGCCAGCGTCCAGGGCGTGTGCGCGTCGGCCAGCGCGGGCACCACGAACAGCGCGCACGCCGCCATCGTCAGCCAGCCGCCGCGCCGCACCGTCGTCTGCACGCCATGCAGCCCGACCCATCTGCGACAGCACAGCGTGCCGAACAGGTAGGCGATCGACGCGCAGCCCAGCACCGCGCCGAAGGCTGGCGCCGACAGCCCGAAGCGGCCGACGAACACGAAGGACGACGTCGCATAGAAGCCGAAGTTGGCCGCGTAGCCGAAGGCACACAGCATCGTCCAGGTCAGGAAGGCGGGGCTACGCGAAATGCCCGCGTAGCCGCGCACCAGCGTGCC
Organism: Pseudomonadota bacterium; assembly: GCA_040387575.1. Classification (GTDB taxonomy): domain Bacteria; phylum Pseudomonadota; class Gammaproteobacteria; order Burkholderiales; family Burkholderiaceae_C; genus Variovorax. Next base: position 7,711 of record JAZKDL010000413.1, on the reverse strand, counting down.
GGCGCGCACCGGCGCCGCCTTGTCGCGCAGCGTCTCCGGCACGCGCAGCGCGATCAGCGCCAGCGTGGCGAGCGCGAACATCGCCGACGCAGCCAGCGCCGCGCGCCAGCCCCAGTGCGCGGCCAGCCAGCCGCCGACCACTGGCACCGTCATCGACATCACGCCGACGCCAGAGAGCGACAGCGTCATGATCCGCGTGCCCTCGACCGGCTCGTACAGGTCGCGCACCATCGCGCGGGCGCACACCAAGGCGGAGCCCAGCGCCGCGCCCTGCAGCACGCGGCAGACCACGAGCACGGAGACATTGGGCGCGAAGGCGCCCGCCAGCGCGGATGCGACATACAGCCCAAGCCCGCACAGCAGCACCGGCCGCCGGCCGAAGCGGTCCGACACCGGGCCCCAGACCAGCTGGCCCGTGCCATAGCTGACCATCAGCGCCGACAGCGTGAGCTGTACCGCCGCGACCGTGGTGCCGAGGTCGGCCACCAGCATCGGCAGCGCGGGCAGGTAGAGGTCGGTGGTGACGGGCTGCAGCGTGACGAGCAGCGTCATCACCAGCACCGCGAGCAGCGCGGAGACGGCCGGTACCGTTGGCGTGGCGGGCATGGCCCGCGCTCAGCGGATGCGTTCCAGCACGCTCACGTAGTTGGCGACGGCGGCGCCGCCCATGTTGAAGATGCCGCCGATCGTGGCGTCGCGCACGCGCATTGCCTCGGGCAGCTCACCGGTCAGCTGCATCGCGGTCATCGCATGCATCGACACACCGGTCGCGCCGACCGGATGGCCCTTGGCCTTGAGACCGCCGCTCGGGTTGACTGGCAGCTTGCCGTCCATGCGCGTCCAGCCTTCTTCGATGGCGCGCGCACCCTGGCCTTCGGGCGCCAGGCCCATCGCCTCGTATTCGAGCAGCTCGGCCATCGTGAAGCAGTCGTGCGTCTCGACGAAGGACAGGTCGTCGAGCGTGAGCTTGGCGTCGCCGAGCGCCTGCGCCCAGGCACGCGTGCAGCCCTCGAAGCGCAGGATGTCGCGGCGCGACATCGGCAGGTAGTCCTGCACGTGCGCGGTGCTGCGGAACATCACCGCGCGCTGCATCGACATGGCGGACGCCACGTCCATCAGCACCACCGCGGCCGCGCCGTCGGACACCGGCGAGCAGTCGGTGCGGCGCAGCGGGCCCGCGACCAGCGGGTTCTTGTCGCTCACCGTGCGGCAGAAGTCGAAGCCCAGGTCCTTGCGCATCTGCGCGTAGGGGTTGGCGACGCCGTTGGCGTGGTTCTTGGCCGCGATCATCGCGAGCGCATCGGACTGGTCGCCGTACTTCTCGAAGTACGCTGTCGCGATCTGGCCGAACAGCCCCGCGAAGCCGCCCTGCACGCCGCTTTCTTCCGCGAGGTACGAAGCGCGCAGCAGGTTGCTTCCGATCTCCGGGCCGGCGGTGGTCGTCATCTGTTCGACACCGACGACCAGCACGGTGCGGGCGCGCTTCGACTCGATCGCGCGGATGCCCTGGTGCACCGCGGCCGAGCCGGTGGCGCAGGCGTTCTCGACCCGGGTCGCGGGCTTGAAGCGCAGGTCCGGCGATGCCTGCAGCACCAGCGCGGCCGTGAAGTCCTGCTTCGAGAAGCCGGCGTTGAAGTGGCCGAGCACGATCTCGTCCACGTCGGCCGCGCCGATGCCGGCATGCGCGAGCGCCTCGTTCGTGGCGCGCACGATCAGGCTCTCCACGGTTTCGGTGTCGAACTTGCCGAAGGGCGTGTGGCCCCAGCCGACGATGGCTGCTGTCATGTGTTTGCTCCTTGTGTGGTGGCCAGTTGCAGGCGCAGCTCGCGCTTGAGCACCTTGCCGTAATTGCTCTTGGGCAGCGCGTCGATGAAGACATAGCGCTTGGGCCGCTTGAAGCGGGCGATGTGGTTGAGGCAGTGCGCGTCGAGCGCGTCGCAGTCCGCCGCGGCGCCGTCCACCGGCACCACGAAGGCGACGACCACCTCGCCCCATTCCGCATCGGGCTCGCCGACCACGCAGGCCTCGGACACGCCGGGGTGCGTGAGCAGCGCTTCCTCGACTTCGCGCGGATAGATGTTCGATCCGCCGCTGATCACCACGTCCTTCGATCGGTCGCGCAGCGTGAGCCGGCCGTGTGCGTCGAACGAGCCCATGTCGCCGGTGTAGAGCCAGCCGTCGCGCAGCGCCTCGGCCGTGGCTTTGGGGTTGCGCCAGTAGCCCGACATCACGACGTCGCCGCGGCAGACGATTTCGCCGATGGCGTCGATCGGGCAGGGCCGGCCTTCGTCGTCGACCACGCGCACGTCCATGCCGAGGCGCGGCGTGCCGGCCGAGCCGAGCGTCGCGTCGTCGGCACCGATGTGCTCGTGGCGGCGCAGCGCGGTGATGGTCATCGGCGCCTCGCCCTGGCCGTAGAGCTGGGTCAAGACCGGGCCGAAAGTGGCGAGCGACTTCTTGAGTTCTTCCACGTACATCGGTGCGCCGCCATAGACGATCGAGCGCAGGTGCGCGGGCCGGCGCCCGCTGCGCTCGGCCTCCAGCCGCAGGCGCTGCACCATGGTCGGCGCGAGGAACGCGCCGCAGGACGGATGCGCATCGCACAGGTCGAGAAACTCGGCCGGGTCGAACGCGCCGGACGCCGGCAACACCTGCCGCGCGCCGCGCGCGATGTAGGCGGGGATGTAGAGACCGGAGCCATGCGACATCGGTGCAGCGTGGATCTGGCTCGCATCCTCGCCGAAGGTTTCCATCTCGGCCAGGTGGGAGATCGTCATGGCCATCAGGTTGCGGTGCGACAGCATCGCGCCCTTCGACCGGCCGGTGGTGCCGCTCGTGTAGAACAGCCAGGCCAGCGCCTCGGGCGCGGTGACCGGCGCGTCCATCGGCGCGTTGTCGAACAGCGCCGCGTAGTCCGCGCTGCCGATGCGCAGCAACCTGCAGCCGGCCTGCGATGAAGCCTTCAGCGCAGCTGCCAGATCGTCAGCGAGCTTGGGCGACACGAAGACCGCGGTGGCTTCGGCGTCTTCGAGGATCTGCACCATCTCCTTCGCGTGCAGCTTGGCGTTGATCGGCACGAAGACCATGCCCGCGGCCCAGATGCCGTACATCGCCTCGAGGTACTCCGTGCGGTTCTCGCTGGCCACCGCCACGCGGTCGCCGGGCTGGCCGTGCCGGCGCAGCGCGGTGGCCAGGCGGCGCGCGCGGTCGCAGAGCTGGCCATAGGTCCAGACCTGCTCGGTGCCGCGGTAGACCGCGCCGCGCTGTGGAGAACGGCGCGCCGATTGCGCCAGGAGTTCGAACATGTTCATGGAAGTACCCGGATGCCCCTGTCGGCCAGCCAGCCGTAGATGAGCGATGTGGCTTCGGCCAGCAGCTCCGGCTGGCCCGCGTAGTAATGGGTCGCGCCCTGGATCACGTGGAAGGTCTTGTCCTTGGACCCCGCGGCGTCGTACAGCCGGCGCGTGTGCGGCTGCGGCACCGCATCGTCGGCGCTGTTCTCGATGGCCAGCAGTGGCACGCGGATGTGGGCCGCGCAGGCGGCGCCGTGCGCGTGCGTGTCGTCCATCGACCACTGCGACAGCCAGGAGCGCAGCGTCGAGAAGCGCGCCAGGCCGACTGGCCCGGTGTTGACGGTCTCCGGATTGCCCATGTAGCACCAGTTCGGTCGCCGGTCGTTCGGGTCGAGCGCCGGGTCCAGAAAGCGCGGGTCGGCCAGCGTGCGGTGCACGACGAAGCCGCGCTCCATCTCGCCGGTGTCGCGGCGCTTGAGTTCATTGAGCGTGCCCTTCACCCAGCCGGTGATGCGGTCCATGCGGGCGCGCTGCGCGCTGCGGTAGCGGGCAATGAACTCGGGCGAGTAGGGCGGCCGGTTCGGGTTGGCCGGGTCGTAGATGTCGAGTTCGACATCGCGGTCGTCCGGGTTCAGTTCGTCGCGCACCGATGGGTCGATGGCTTCGAGCAGCAGCTCGGCGCGCGACAGGTGCGCCGCCTGGTAGACGATCGCGTCGGCTGGTATCAGCCCGGCGCCACGCACGTCGACCGGGTCGCCTGCGGGCGTGTGGGTGATCGACGGCGCCTCGGCCTGCGACTGGTAGAACACCGCCAGCGAGCCGCCGCCGCTCCAGCCGACCAGCACGATCTTCTCGTAGCCCCACTGCGTCTTCGCATGGCGGATGTAGGCGCCCAGGTCGAGCAGCACCTTTTCCATGATCAGCGCGACATCGTTCTTCACATAGCGGCTGGCGGCGCACAGCACGTGCGCGCCGGCCTGCACCATCGCGCGCGGCACCGGCAGCAGTTGCAGCGTCGACGTCGGATGCATGAAGACCAGCAGCGTCTTCGACTCGACGCCCTTCGGCCGCAGCCGCAGGCCTTCGAGATTGACGGCGCCCTGGTTGCCCGAGAAGCCGTAGGTCTCGGTGAACTTCGCGGATTCGTTGTACTGGATGTGGACCCACTCGGCGTGGATCTCGTGGGCTGGCGCAGGCGTTGTCATGGGTCGGGATGCCGGTCGGTGGCGCAGGCCGCAGCCGGCGCGCAGGTTGGGGAATTACCGGATCGACTGTAGTGAGCCCACGTTCGATACTCAGTCCCCTTGCAGCGGGACAGTACCTTTGCCGATGCTTTCCGCACACTGAGGGCAAACCCGATGTGCCCCACTGCCCAGCCCCCCACCGATATCGCCGACGCGTCCGTTCCGATCGATCCACCCGACCTGCCCGACATCGTCGAGGCGCTCGGCACCGATCGCTTCGACCGCGAGCTGCTCGCGTACCTGCACCGCGTTTGCGGCGCCGACCACTGCGCGGTCTTCCTGTACGGCCAGGGCACCTTCAGCGAACTCGCGAGCAGCAGCCTCGACGGCACGCAGCGTGCGCACGAGCAGGTGTCGCGCTACCTGCGCGACGAATACTGGCGCCGCGACCCGGCCATCCTGCAGGCCCGCGCGACCATGGGTACCGGCGAGCCGCAGGTGGTTCAGGTCGACCTGTCCGATCTGCCCGATGCCGCGATGCGCGAGACGCTGTGGCCGCGCATTCGCGACCGCGTCGTGGTGTCGGCGCGGCGCCGTGACGTCGAACTGACGTTGAGCATCCTGCGCTCCGACACGCAGGGCGCCTTCACCGAAAGCCAGATGGCCGACCTGCGCAGCGTGGCCGAGTTGCTGGTGTCGCTGATCGCCAAGCACGCGGACTTCCGCATGCGGCAGCGCAGCCTGGGCATCGCGCTGTCGTCGCTGGACGAAATCGAGTCGTGCATGGTCGCCATGACCGACCTGCCGCGGCGCGAGATGGAGGTCTGCGCGCGCATCCTGTACGGGCTCTCGTCCGCCGGCATCGCGCTCGACCTGGCGGTGGGCGAAGAGAGCGTCAAGACCTATCGCCACCGTGCCTACCAGCGCCTGGGGATCGGCAGCGAACGCGAACTGCTGATCCGCTATCTCGGCCTGTGGAGCCGCTGGCAGCAACGGTTGTTCGAGTTGCGCACGCCGGCGGCACTGCCAATCGCGTTGCCCGGCCGCACGGGGTAAACCCAGTCCCTCCGCGCAGGGACTGACGCCGCGCGGCGCGTCCTGTCCACTCGCTTCTGCGTCGAACGGCCGAGCCTGAATCGGCCGCGTGCGCAATCCGAATCGAGACAAACCAGGAGCCTTCCATGCGTTCAACCCTCATCGCGCTCGCTGCCGTGGCGAGCCTCGCGGCCTGGCCGGCCTTTGCCCAGAAAGCCTACGGGCCTGGCGTGACCGACACCGAGATCAAGCTCGGCCAGACCGTCGCGTACAGCGGCCCCGGCTCGGCTTATTCGATGGTCGGGCGCATGCACGTCGCTTACTACAAGATGCTCAACGAGACCAAGGGCGGCATCAACGGACGCAAGATCAACCTGCTGTCGGAAGACGATGCGTACACGCCGCCCAAGACCGTCGAGGTCACGCGCAAGCTGGTCGAGAACGACCAGGTGCTGGCGATGGTCGCGTCGATGGGTACGCCGTCGCAGACCGCCATCCAGAAGTACATGAACTCGCGCAAGGTGCCGCAACTGCTGTTCTATGCGAGCAGCACCGGACTGCACGACCCGAAGAACAACCCGTGGACCGTGCCGTTCTCGTTCGCGTACGACATCGAGGGCGAGATCTATGGCAAGTACCTGCGCACCGAACGCCCGAACGCGAAGATCGCCGTGCTGTATCAGAACGACGACGTGGGCAAGAGCTACCTGCGCGGCCTGAAGCGCGGACTCGGCGACAAGGCCGGCCAGATCGTGAAGGAAGCGACGCAGGAAGTGTCGGACCCGACCGTCGATTCGCAGGTGCTGCAACTGCAGGCCACGGGTGCGGACACCTTCGTGGCCTTCACGTCCAACAAGGCCGGCGCGCAGGCCATCCGCAAGGTCGCGGCCATCGGCTGGAAGCCGTTCTACATCGTGCCCTACGTCGCCAGTTCGATCACCGGCGTGCTCACGCCGGCGGGCCTGGACAACTCGACCGGACTGGTGTCGACCTATTGGTTCAAGACGCCATCGGACCCCACCTGGGCGGACGACAAGGCGATGAAGGAATACCTGGCTTACTTCAAGAAGTACCTGCCCAATGACGATCCGGGCGACACCACATCGGTCTATACGTACATGGGTGCGCAATTGGTTGCGATGGCGCTGGAGCGTTGCGGCGACAACCTGACGCGCGAGAACCTGCTGAAGCAGATTCAGGGGTTGAAGGATGTGGAGCTGGGCATGCTGTTGCCGGGGAGCAAGGTGTCGTACAGCGTCGATGACTATTACCCGATTCGGTCGGCACGGCTGGCGCGCTTCGATGGGAAGTCATGGAAGCCGCTGTCGGAGTTGATTACCGTGAGCCGCGACGGCGGCAATTGAATTGCTGAACTATTGATTGAACGAATGCACAAAGGGACGGGCCGGACATGATCTACGAACTTCGCTTGTACAGCGTCGTGCCTGGGCGCATGCCCGATCTGCACAAGCGCTTCGAGCGGCTGCCACCGCTGTTCAAGCGCCACGGCGTGCAATGCATCGGCCAATGGACTGTCACTGCTGGCCCGCGCATGCCGGGGTTCGTGTACTTGATGGCCTATGCGGACCTGGCCGAGCGCGAGGCGCGCTGGGCTCCTTTCTATACCGACCCGGATTGGTTGAGCCTGCGGGCGGAAACCAATGCGGGCTCGGAGATGGTGGAGCGCTATGACCTGTGCTTCCTGAAGCCGAATGCGGGTTGGGCGCCTGATCCTTCCGATGCGCAGCGGACCATTGGCGGTGTGCATGAACTGCTGATGCACGAAGCCGCGTTGGGGCAGGGCGCTGCGACCAATGCGTTCCTGAGGGATGTGCAGTTGCCGCTGCTGCGTGAGCAGGGTGCGCAGGTGATGCTGGTGGCGGACATGGCGAGTGGGCCGAGGATGCCGCAGGTGGTCACCATGTTGGGGTGGGCGGACGATGCGGCGCGGGAGAAGGGGTGGGCTGCGGTTGAGGCGGATGCGGGGTGGCGGGCTGCTGTGGCGGTGCAGCGCGACTCGATCGGGTGGCCTGTGTTGGGGCGGACTGATCGGTATGTGTTGAGGGCTACGGAGAGTTGTTTGCCGAAGGCCACGCTGGGAGGAATTCAGCCGGTCTGATTCGCTCATTCAGCTCGCGAAGATGGTGCCGATGGGCGCTTTTTTCTCGCCCTCCCATTCGCCGCTTCGAAGAATCCGGT
>JAZKDL010000412.1:0-3169 GCA_040387575.1 Pseudomonadota bacterium | reverse complement strand
ATCAGGCCTTCGATCCGCGCTTTCACTATCTCTTCAATTCCTATTACGAGGCGCTCGGCCCGCGCCATCCACGGCCGCAGCGGGGACTGCTCACGCGGCCGTCGGCCGACGAGGTGCGGGCGTATCGCGCCCATGTGGACGCGGCGGTCGACCGCCTGCTCGAGGATGTCGACGCGTCGCTGTGGGCGGTGATCGAGCCGATCGTCACACTCGGGCTGCACCATGAACAGCAGCATCAGGAGTTGCTGCTGACCGACATCCTGCATGCGTTCTCGTGCAATCCGTTGCTGCCGGCTTACCGACCACCCGCAGCGCCGGCCCTGAGGCTCGCGGCGGTCGAGCCGCCCATCCGGTGGCTGCCGCAGTCAGGTGGACTTGTCGAGATCGGCCATTCGGACAAGGGCTTCGCGTTCGACAACGAGACGCCGCGTCATCAGGCGCTGCTGCAGCCGCACACCATCGCCGATCGGCTCGTGAGCTGCGGCGACTACGCGCAGTTCATCGCGGACGGCGGTTACGAGCGGCCCGACTTGTGGCTGTCCGATGGCTGGGCGGCGGTCAAGGCCAACGGCTGGCGCTGTCCGGCCTACTGGCTTGCGCCAGACGATCCGCGGCTGATACATCAATCGGCCACCGCAAGCGGCTGGCAGGTGTTCGGTCTGCATGGCGTGCGGCCGTTGGAACGCGAGGCGCCGGTCTCGCAGTTGAGCTTCTACGAAGCCGCCGCCTATGCCGAATGGGCCGGCGCACGCTTGCCGACCGAGTTCGAGTGGGAGGCCGCCGTCGCCGATCCGGCCATCCTGCAGATGACCGGGCATGTCTGGCAATGGACGCGTTCGTCCTACGACCCGTATCCGGGTTTCCGTCCGATGCCCGGCGTCGCGGCCGAATACAACGGCAAGTTCATGGTGAGCCAGGTGGTGCTGCGCGGCAGCAGCGTGGCGACGCCGGCAGACCATGCACGGCCGAGCTACCGAAATTTCTTCCCGCCAGCCGCCCGCTGGCAGTTCTCCGGGCTGCGGCTCGCGAAAGACCTTTGATGCGCCATCCCGTCACCACGCTCGACACGCCGATTCCTGCGCTTCGCACACGAGAACTGTCCGAGTTCGGGCGCGAATTGCGCGCCGGCCTGTCGCGCTCGCCACGCAGCATCTCTCCGAAGTTCTTCTACGACGCCGAGGGCTCCCGGTTGTTCGACCGCATCTGCGAATTGCCCGAGTACTACCCGACGCGCACCGAGCTGCAGATCCTGACCGATCGCGCGTCGGAGATTGCCAGGCAGATCGGGTCGGCGGCCGAGGTCATCGAGTTCGGTGCCGGCTCGCTCACCAAGGTGCGGCTGCTGCTCGATGCGCTCGACGCGCCGCGGCGCTATCTGCCGATCGACATTTCCGGCGAGCACCTCGAGGCTGCGGCAGAACGCTTGCGCGGCGACTATCCGTCGCTGTCGGTGCAGCCGATCGTGGCCGACTACACGATGCCGCTGGTGCTGCCGGCGCCCGCGGACGATGCGGGTTGCCGCGTCGGCTTCTTTCCGGGGTCGACGCTCGGCAACTTCAGCCCGGCCGAGGCCCTGGCCTTCCTGCAACTGGCGGCGCGCCTGCTGCGTGGTGGCGGGCTTTTGCTGGGTGTCGACCTGGTCAAGGATCCGGCACGCCTGCACGCCGCGTACAACGATGCGCAGGGCGTGACCGCAGCGTTCAACCTGAACCTGCTGCGCCGTGCGAATGCCGAACTCGACGCCGATTTCGATCTCGATGGCTTCACCCATTCGGCGTTCTACAACGCCCCCTTGAAACGCATCGAGATGCATTTGGTGAGTCGCCGTGCGCAGACCGTGACGCTGGCAGGCGAGTCATTCGAATTCGACGAAGGCGAGACCATCCATACCGAGAACTCGCACAAGTTCACCCTCGACGGGTTGCGCGAACTGGCGCTGAAGGCTGGCTTCACGCCGGCCGCGGTGTGGACGGATCCGGCCCGGCTCTTCAGCGTGCACTGGCTGCGCGCGCCCGGCGCACAATAACGAGCGGCCGCGCATTCGCGGCATTCGACATCTGGACGATCATGAAAGCAACCTGGAACGGCGTCACCATCGCCGAAAGCGACGACACGGTGGTCGTCGAAGGCAACCATTACTTCCCGTTGAGTTCGCTCAAGCGCGAGTACGTGACCTTCAGCAACCACAAGACCACCTGCCCCTGGAAAGGCTCCGCGAGCTACTACTCGCTGCTGGTCAACGGCGAAATGAACGCCGATGCCGCCTGGTATTACCCCGAGCCGAAGCCGGAAGCCGAAGAGATCAAGGATCGCGTCGCCTTCTGGAAGGGCGTGAAGGTCGCGGCGTGAGCGCCGCAGTCGCCTTTTCCCCACCCGCCACCGACCCCTCCGAACTTGCCGATACCCTGCGCATGCAGGGCTACGCGGTGCTGGCGCCGGCCGGCGTTGCGCAATGGCTCGGCTTGCCGCTGACCGCGCTCGACCCGCTCCGCGATGGCTGGAACCGCCTGCCGCCCGACGAGTACCTCAAGGACGGCGGGCATTACCGCCAGCGTCGTCATTCCTGCTTCACGGTCGACGGCGACACGTTGGCGCAAGTTCCGCACCGCGCGCATTGGCAGCCGGTCGAATACAACGCCCTGCATGGCGGCATGCAGCGATGGTTCGCGCCGATGGAAGCCGCTGCGGCGGCGCTGCCGGCCTGGCAGCAACTGATGCGCAGGCTCGCCGATTGCGCCAGCGCGCTGCACGGCACGCAGCGCTGGTTCGTCGAGGCGCACCAGTTCCGCATCGACACCGCCGAGGGCATCGGCCGGCCGACGCCCGAAGGCGCGCACCGCGATGGCGTCGATCTGGTCGCCGTGATGCTGGTGGCACGGCAGAACATCAAGGGCGGCGAAACGCGTGTGTTCGAAGCCGCGGGCCGCCGTGGCGAGCGCTTCACGATGACCGAGCCGTGGTCGCTGTTGTTGCTCGACGACGCCCGCGTGATCCACGAGTCGACGCCGATCCAACCCGTGGTGGAAGGCCAGCCCGGCTACCGCGACACGCTGGTCGTGACCTGCCGGGCAGGCGCATTCCAGGGCGAGTGAGCCGGATCGGTCGGGTGCAAAACGCGCGCGCTCCAATTCCTACACCCTTCGTTCCGTCGCAGGGGTAAATTCAGCAC
>JAZKDL010000411.1:936-3061 GCA_040387575.1 Pseudomonadota bacterium | reverse complement strand
TGAATCCAGCCAAGGCGCTTTCCCGTATAGGAGGGATGCCGCTCGATGTCCCACAATCCATGCATGACTGTTCCCAGCCCCGATGCCGAATTGATGGCACTGATCGACCGCGTCGGCCAGCGCGACGAAGCCGCCCTCCGGCTGCTGTACGAGCGCTGCTCTCCCAAGCTTTTCGGGCTCGCGCTGCGGGTGGTCCGGCAGAACGAGTGGGCCGAGGACGTGCTGCAGGAAGCCTTCATGACGATCTGGCGGGTGGCCGGCGACTACCGCGCCTCGCTCAGCCCGCCGATGGCCTGGATGGGGCTGATCGTGCGCAGCCGGGCACTCGACCTGCTGCGCAAGCGCACGGCCGACCGGGCGAATGTCACGCAGGAATTCGACGAGCTGATGGCCGACACGCTCGAATCCGACGCCGAGAACCCGATGGACACGGCGGACGCCAGCGAACAGGCCTGGGCGCTGCACCAGTGCCTGCAGCAGCTGGAAGGCCGGCAACGCGAGGTCGTGAGCCTGGCTTACCTGCGCGACCTGAGCCATGGCGAACTGTCCGAGCAGCTCAAGCTGCCTTTGGGCACCGTCAAGACCTGGATTCGCCGCGGCCTCGAAAAGCTGCGCCTTTGCATGAACCGATTCGCGTGAGGGCCGCCGCATGAACCTGTCAGCCCAATCCCCCCTGCTCGAGTTGCTGGCCGCGAGCTATGCACTCGGCACGCTGCGCGGCGGTGCACGCCGCCGCTTCGAAGCCATTGCAAGAGAACAGGCGCCGGTGCGCGCCGCGGCGCTGGTCTGGCAAAGCCGCTTGTCCAGCATGGCCGAGCTGCAACAGCCGGTGCTGCCGGACGCCGCCGTCTGGACGCGCATCCGCAACATGATCGATGCCGAACAGGCGCAGCAGGCGATCGAACGCCAGCGCACCAACGCCACGGTCGCTGCGGCGGTGCGCCCGGCTGCGGGCGGCTGGCTGCGCAGCCTGACGTTGTGGCGCGGCGCGACGATGGCCGGCGCGCTTGCCACCGTCTGCGCCATCGGTGTGGGCCTGAACCTGAACGATCAGCTGCGAAACGCACCGGCCGTGCAGTACGTGGCGGTGTTGTCCGATGACCAGGCCGCGGCGTCGATGCTCGTCACCTTCGACCCGAAGAAGAAGCAATTGGTACTCCAGCGGGTCGGCGGTTTCAGCGAAGGCAACGACAAGTCGCTGCAGCTCTGGGCACTGCCACCGGGCGGCGCGCCCCGCTCGCTGGGCGTGCTCGGACGCGAACCCGCGCTCAAGCTGACTGCGCAGGAATCCGACGTGCATGCGGTACCGGCACTGGCCATCAGCCTGGAGCCCAAGGGCGGTGTGCCGAGCGAGCGCGGCCCGACTGGGCCGGTGCTCTTCAAGGGAGCGCTGATCGAGAAAATGCTCTGACCGGCATTTTTTTCTTCACAATTCGAAGCATTTCAACGGGAACCGGTCAACGCCGGACGGTCGAAGTGTGTTTTGTTCGAATGAAGTCGCTCCACGCATTGAAGCGCGCCACGATCGCGCTGTCCCTCGCCATCGGCGCTGCAGCAGGCCTGCAGGCGCAAGTCGTCCGGGTCGAGCCGCCCACCGTGTCGCGCTCTCCGGAATACGTTGCAGCCCTGACACGGTGGCAGAGTTCGATCAACGCCTTTTCTGAAGCAGACAAACAAAAACCGCCGGGCACCGACGGCGTGCTGTTCGTCGGAAGCTCCACGATTCGGTTCTGGGCGCACATGGCACAGGACTTCCGCAACATTCCGCTGGTCATCAACCGCGGCTTCGGTGGTTCGACGATGGCCGACTGCAGCCTGTTCGCGGGTGATCTCGTGGTGCGCTACAAGCCGCGCCAGGTGCTGGTGTATGCCGGAGACAACGATCTGGCGGAAGGCCGCACGCCGCTCCAGGTGCTGGAAAGCTTCGCCAATTTCGCGAATACGGTACGCGCCGAATTGCCGGACACGCGCATCAGCTACATCTCGATCAAACCCAGCCCGTCGCGCGAGGCGCTGTTGCCCAGGATCCGCGAGACCAACAACATCATCTCGGCCTACCTGCGAACCCTGTCCAACAGCGAGTACATCGACATCTACACACCGATGATCGGGCCGGACGACCGGC
>JAZKDL010000411.1:0-926 GCA_040387575.1 Pseudomonadota bacterium | reverse complement strand
GCCGCGCGGCGAACTGTTCCTGGCCGATCGGCTGCACATGAACGAGGCCGGCTACAAACTCTGGCAATCCGTGATCGTGTCGCACCTGCCGGCCGCGGTGGTGCTGCCGCAGGCGACGGCCGCGGTGGTGGTGCCGCCAGCCGCACCGCGCTGAAATCCAGATCAGCCGGAAACCCGGCAGCCGCGAGCACCGCCTACCGCTCAGCGCTCGGCGACGTCCTTCCGACGGCTGGTCCACCAGAGCGCAAACCTCGCCACGCCGTAGAGCCAACCGAACACAGCGACCAACAGCAGGCCGTCACCCCACCAAGGACGCACGGTGTGGCCGTCGCCATAAAACGCCAACACCAGCAGCACCGCGACCAGCTGCGCACAGAACACCGGCAGCGACGCCGAGCCCATGGCTTCCAGCCAGTGGATGCGCGGCAACAGGCGCGCCAGCCAGGGACCGAAGCGAATCGCCAGAATGCCCAGCGCGACCAGGTCCAGGATGCGCAGCGGACCGAGCTGCCATTTGTCGAACAACAGGTTGAGCTGCTCGTCGCCGCCGAACGGCGCCTGCCCGTTCGCACCGTTGTCGTGGCGCCACCAGAGGACATAAAGCGCAATCATCGCGGCCGCCAGCAACAGCCAGCGCGGGAAATGCAGCGGCTTCGCGTCCGGTGCGTTACGGCTCGCACCCAGCCACAATCCGGAGAACCAGAGGAACTGCCAGGCGAAGGCGTTGAAGGCGCCCATCTCGTTGAAGGGCACCGTGAGTCCGAACCAGCGCACGGCGACGCCATAGATCCACTCGCTCAGCCCGAACTGCGCCAGCGCCCAGAGCGTCACGCTCGCCAGCATCACCAGCGACCAGCCGTGCCGCAGCGCGAAAGCCAGCACCCAGGGGCTCATGAGCATGAAGAAGATGTACATCGGCAGGATGT
>JAZKDL010000410.1:0-13309 GCA_040387575.1 Pseudomonadota bacterium | reverse complement strand
GTGATCTGACGGGGAGATGACGCAATGAGCGCAATCAAATCAATGAGCAGTGGCATCGAGTTCCGCAACATCACCAAGCGCTATGGCGACGACAAGAATGCGCCATTGGCGGTCAAGGGCATCAGCTTCGAGGTGCCGCTGGGCACGCTCACCACCATCCTCGGGCCGTCGGGCTGCGGCAAGACGACCACGCTGCGCATGATCGCGGGGCTCGAGTCGCCCACGTCGGGCTCGATCTTCATGGGCGGGCGCGACGTGACGACATTGGGTCCGGCCGAGCGCAACGTGAGCATGATGTTCCAGAGCTACGCGTTGTTCCCGCACATGAATGTGATCGAGAACGTGGGCTACGGCCTGCGCATGAGCGGCGTGAAGAAGAACGAGGCCGCGGCGCGTGCGCGCGAGGCGCTACGCAGTGTCGGGCTTGTCGGCTTCGACGAGCGGCTGCCCAGCGAGCTGTCCGGCGGCCAGCAGCAGCGGGTGGCGCTGGCGCGCGCGCTGGTGCTGGAGCCGGCGGTGCTGCTGTTCGACGAGCCGCTGTCCAACCTCGACGCACGCCTGCGCCGCGAGATGCGCGAAGAGATTCGGGCGTTGCAACAGCGCCTGAACCTCACCGTGGCGTACGTCACGCACGACCAGAGCGAAGCGCTGGCCGTAAGCGACCAGATCATCGTCATGGACCACGGCGTGATCGCACAGCGCGGCACGCCCGAGCAGCTCTACAGCCGGCCCGAAAGCGAATTCGTCGCGGGCTTCATGGGCGAGGCGATGGTGTTTCCGGCGGTGGCGAGACAGGATGGATCTGTCGTGCTTGGCTCGCTGCTGCTGCAGCCGCGCCATCCGGTGGTGCCCGGCCCGGTGAAAGTCGCCGTGCGACCCGAGGCGTGGGAGATCGGTGCTGCGCACGGACTGCCGGCCACGCTGCGCAAAGCCGCCTATCTCGGCAGCTTCTACGAATACGGTTTCGACACGGCGCTGGGGCCGGTCTTCGTGGTATCGACCGACCTGTCGCGGCCGCTGGCGGCGGGCGCGCAGACGACGTTGTCGCTGGGGGCGCAGGGCGTGTCGGTCGTGCCCGTCATGTCTGCTGCGACGGTGTGAGCGGTATGGGTTCGGCTCGAAGAAGCTGCTGTTGCATTGATGAAAGCAGTGGTTCAAATCGATCAGCAAGCTTGGGCTTGTAAGCCTGCCACTGCTCCGGCCTGCTGATCCAGGGCGCGGGGACCTCCTTGCCATCTTGGTAGTACTTGATCCGGCTGTCGAATGCTTCACCGAACAGAAGATGAAGCCGGTACGCACTGCGAAGCTCACGTGAGGTCGGACTCTTTCCGTGTGCTTCGTCGCCTGCAGGTGTCAGCGTGCGCTTGTCGACAACGGTTTGGATGTCCAATCCGTCCAGGGCGAAATGGATCACCATGTTCTGGTTCTGCGGCAGCAAGACGCGAGCCAGTGCGGCCTTGCCGAAGCGGCCGAAGTCGCTGCCGAGCGGTCCTGGGTACAGGATGTTTCTTGCGATGTTGTACTTGCCTGCGTCGGAAAGATCGGCCAGGAAAGCGGTATGGAACTGCTTGTACGTATCGCTGCAACTCTCGAAGCGGACCAGTGCGCGGTCGATCAATCGGTCGATATTTGCTTCGTCGTAGAACCGCTTCTCTGTTTCCGCGGCGATCGCGTCATAGCTGGGCTCGTGCCCCGGTACGGAGAGCTGCCGGACGACCTGTTCGAATATCTGCCTAAGCCCACCTTTGCCGAAGAGCATGTCGTTGGCGATGGCATTCAGTGATGTGCCGTTCTTCACCGCATAGTCCGGGAGCTTGAAGATGTCTTGCGCATATTCGACATGGACCTTGGCAAGGCCGAGAAGCAAGTCATGGTTGTCCAGCCTGAATGTCGGATCAGTGGACGTCAGGGCGGTGGACGTCGGCGTGCCTTTTGCTGTGGTGGTCGCCGGAACACCGTGTGTCGGAGAGGATGGGCGGGAAGGGCTTGAGGAAAGTGAGTCTTGGACCATTTGGATTTCCGTCAGTTGAAGTACAACGGAATAGACGGTCTTCCCTCTCTTGTCCGGATTCGGCCCGCGAAGCGGCGTTAATTCCGGCGAAAGTTGATGCATCGCTTGAGCTGTCCGGCCCGGGCTCAGCGCCTGATCTGAGCGGCAGGTTGACGTCGCGTGTCTACGACGCCATCGCGCGGTCGGGAGGGAATCACGGCAGCCTGCGGCGTGGAATGGCAAAGAATGAGGCGACCACGAGTACCACTGACGCTATGGCGATAAAGAACAGGCTGTAGTTCCGATCTTGTCTTTCATATTCCAGCAAGTCCCGATATCTAATTACCTCCTTGCCGCCTGCGGAGAGATTCCAGGTACGCAGCAAGAGTCTTCGGTCATTGCCGACTGAGGCAGGTTTTGAATAGTCAGCCGATATCAGTACATTCGTCTTGAGTGAAGCTATCTCGGATCGAGATGGCAAAGCGTCCGGGATATAGAGAATGTGCTCTCCTGCGCCCGAGCGAATCGTGATCTCGGCGTCATATGTTCCCTTTCGCCGGGTGATCTCGGTTTTCAGAAGAAATCCATGGATGTGCTGCAGTTCATCCAATCGCGGCACCGGTATTCGAATCGACAGTGTGATGACTTGGAAGGTGATGAAGATCAACGAGGTCAATGCCATCCATGAAGATGCTGTCAGACCTCCAAAGATGCCGATGCTCTTCGCGTTCAAACCGGCTGTGCCCGGGTCTGCGCCCGAGTCTCCCAGGTGGCGAGTGCCGCGTCGGTTTCAGTAGAAATTGGGACGACTCCAATGAGCTTACGTCGACTCCATATGTGCATGTTGACTCCCCGAATGCAATTGTTCTCGATGGGTCCATCGAAAAAGGGCATCGTAGTGTCAACATGGCACCGCGGAGTGCGCCGTTTTATCTATCTGATTCAGAAGCGTGACAACTTCAGACCAGAGGTTCTGCATGCACGCAGGGCATGCTTGGTGCTCCTCTCAGGCGCCCAATAAGCCCTGCTGGTGTCCACTCAGGTTTCACCCGCCGGACCCAATGGCGTGCCCCTCCCTGAACCCCTCCACCACAGCGTCATCCACCTCCCGCGGCGCGACGCAGTCCCCAACCTGCCGCACCCGCAGCCCGCGCCGTCGCAACGCCGCATACAGCCCGTTCTCACTGCGCCGCCCCATGCACAGCACGACGGTGTCCGCATCCAGCTGCATGCCCGGCCGCCCGTACGCATCCCGCAATTGCACTGCCCCGACGTCGATCCGCTCGACGAACACCGAGGTCCGCCATTGCACGCCTGCTGCGGCGGCGCGCGGCATCATCCATTGCAGTTCCACGGTCGGCTCCATCTTCCGGCCGACCATGTCGTCACAGGTCAGCACCGTGACTTCGCGGCCCATTCCGGCCAGCAGGCGCGCCAGGCCGAGCGCGGTGTAGTCGCCGTTGTCGTCCACGATCACGACCCTGGCACCGCAGCGCTCCGGATGGTCGAGCGCGGTGGACGGGTCGAGCAGGTGTGCGCCGGCATCGCGCGGTATGGCGTCGCGGTCGGTGCGATAGGTCGAGAAGCCGCTGGTGTCCCAAGTCGCCCCGGTCGCCAGTACGACCTCGTCGGCGCCGAAGTCCGCAATCGAATCGGCGGTGGCCTCGATGCCGAAGCGCACCGCAACGCCCAGCCGCTCGAGCGATGCACCCAGGTCGTCCGCAAGAAAGTTCCATGACGAGTGATCAGGCAGCTTGCCGGCCTGGCGCAGTTGCCCGCCAAGCCGATCCCCGCGTTCCCACAGCGTGACCTGGTGTCCGCGTGCGGCGGCCGTCTCCGCGAACTTCATGCCGGCCGGCCCGCCGCCGATCACCAACAGCTTGCGTGCCATCGACTTCGGCTTCGGCAACGCCACGGTATTGCCGAACGCCAGTTCACGCCCTGCGACCGGGTTCACTGTGCAGCTCACTGGCTGACCCAACCGCCGCCAGCAGCCCTGGTTTGCGCCGACGCAGCGTCGCGTTTCATGCGCGCGTCCTTCGCGCGCCTTGCGCACGATGTCCGGGTCGGCGATGTGCGCGCGCACCAGGCCGACCAGGTCGGCATTGCCCTGCTGCACGATGCGCGCGGCGGTCGCGATGTCGCGCACCGCGCCCTGCACCAGGATCGGCGTGGCCGCATCGATCGCCTGCCGGCCGCGGCCTGCACCTTCGGCCAGCGGCGCGGTCTCTCCGCTGGACGCGGGCGGCACCAGCCGGTGGTTGTGGTGGTAGTCGGTGTGCGAGAAGCAGAAGTAGTCGAACAGGCCGGTGCGCTGCAGCAGGGCCAGCACGCGCAGCGCCTCGTCGGGCGTGGTGCCGGCACCGCCCAGGTATTCGTCCAGGCTCAGCTTCATGCCGATCACGAAGCCGGGTCCGCAGCGTTGCCGCACGGCGCGGCCGATGTCGATGGCGATCTTGGTGCGGCGCTCGGTGTCGCCGCCCCACGCATCGTCGCGGCGGTTCCAGTAGGGTGACAGGAAGTTGCTGACCAGGTAGCCGTGCGAGCCGTGGATCTCCACCCCGTCGGCGCCGCCCGCCTGCACGTGGGCGGCCGTCGTCGCGAAGCCTTCGATCAGCGCCTCGATGTCGTCGGCCTCCATCGGCTTCGGCACCATCCTGTGCACGGACGACGGAATGGCCGACGGCGCGAGCAGCGGCCCCCACAGATCGATGTCGTCGGTGCGGCGCACGCCGCTCGCGCCCATGTGCGTGATCTGCACGAACACCGGCACGCCCTCGGCATGCACCGGCTTCACCATCTGCGCCACCGCCGGAATCCATTCGGGCAGCCAGGGCGACACGCCGGCCTTGGCGCTGTTGGCGACCACGTGGAAGCCGTGCGTCACGATCAGCCCGACACCGCCGCGCGCGCGTTCGCCGAGGTAGGCGCCGTACTCCTTCGGCGGCAGCGACACCTGGTGCGCGGGCAGGTAGATGCGGTTGCGCGTGGTGGCGGCACCGATGCGCACCGGCTGCCAGAGGATGTCGAGTTCGCTGTTCATCGCGGCCCCTTCAGGAGAAGGCCATGCCGCCGTTCACGTCGACCACGGCCCCGGTCATGAAGCTGGTGCCGCGCGAGCACAGGAAGGCGATCGGCCAGCCGATTTCCTCTGGTTCGCCCAGGCGCTTCATCGGGTAGCTGTCGGTCGCGAAGGGCTGGTTGGCCGACACCAGCAGCGGCGTGAGGATCGGCCCCGGCGACACGCCGTTCACCACGATGCCCTTGTCCGCGACCTGCCGCGCGAAGTAGCGCACCAGCGCGTGCAGCCCGCCCTTCGATGCGACGTAGGCCGGCTCCACCGCCAGCGTCGAGCCCGCGTTGCGCGCCGACATCGAGCCGGTCAGCACGATGCGGCCGGCGCCGCGCGCGATCATGCCGGGCAGGCAGGCGCGCACCAGGTTGGTCGGGCCCTTGATGTTGATGTCGAGCGTGCGCGCGAGCAGCGCGTCCCACGCGTCGCCGCCGTCGACCCAGTCGCCCTTGACGTAATAGCCGCTGCAGTCGACCAGCGCGTCGAGCGGGCCGACATCGGCGAACAGCGCGTCGACATCGCGGCGCGATGCGTTGTCGAGCGCGGCGGCGCGCGTGCCGTTGCCGAGTTCTTCGGCCAGCGCCTCGGGCGCCTTCAGGTCGGTGATGACGAGTTCGGCGCCGAGCGACGCGCAGACGCGCGCCGTTGCGCCGCCGATGGCGCCGCCCGCGCCGGTGATCAGGATGCGCTCGCCGCGCAGGTCGAACAGGTTCTTCATCGGGTGTCTTTCTTGGGTTGCATCGGGTCAATCGGGCTCGCCGTAGGCACCGCTGTCGAACAGCGCCTGCGAGCCGAGGTCGGCGCCGTTCCAGCGGGTGAAGTAGCCGGCCGAGGTGCCGCCGTCGACCGTCAGCACGCTGCCGTTGACGTACGACGCCGCATCGGACAGCAGGAACAGCGCGGGGCCGGCCTGTTCGTCGGCGCGCGACAGGCGGCCCATCGGCACGCGGTCGACCATCGCGTCACGCAGGTGGTCGGCCGGGATGTTGGCTTTGAGCAGCGGCGTGTCGACCACGCCCGGCGCGATCGCGTTCACGCGCACGCCGTGGCGGCCCCATTCGATTGCGAGCGAACGCGTGAGCCCGATCACGCCGTGCTTCGACGCCGTGTAGTGCGCGCGCGCCGCATGGCCGCCGAGCCCGTCGACCGAGGCGATGGTGACGATCGCGCCACGGCCGCGCGCCAGCATCCGCTGGCCGACCGGGCGCACCGAGCGGAACAGGCCGGTGAGGTTGATGTCGATGCAGCGCGACCAGATCTCGTCGCTCATGCTGGCCGCGGGCGAGGGCGGCGACACGCCGGCCGACGCGACCATGCCGTCGATCGGGCCGAGCTCGGCCTCGATGCGCGCGACCGCCGCGTCGCAGGCCGCGCTGTCGCGCACATCGAGCGTCACCGCGATGGCCTGGCCGCCTTCGCGGCACAGCGCGGCTGCGGTCGCGTCGGCGCGGTCGGCGAGCGCATCCGCGATCGCGACGCGCGCGCCCTGCTGCACTGCCAGCGTGGCGATGGCGCGACCGATGCCAGACCCGCCGCCGGTGACGAGCACGACGCGGTCGTGCATCGGCAGGCGCGCCGTCACAGCACGGCCTCCAGCGCGGGCGATGGCACCGTGTACGTCGCCGATGGTGTGGCCTGCTGCATGTGGCGCGCCGCGACATAGCCGAAGGTCATGGCCGGGCCGATGCTCGATCCGCCGCCCGGATACAGGCCACGCATCACCGAGTTCATGTCGAGACCCGCCGCGTAGAGCCCGGGGATCACGCGGCCATCGCGGTCCAGCACCTGCGCGTTCGCGTTGGTGTCCAGGCCCATCACCGTGCTGAGGTCGCCGGGGTGCAGCGCCAGCGCGTAGTAGGGGCCGTCGCCGACCGGGCCGAGGCTCGGGTTGGGCTTGTGCGTGGCGTCGCCGCGGAACTGGGTGTGCGGGTCGGCGCCGCGGCCGAAGTCGGGGTCGGTGCCTTGGGACGCGTGTGTGTTGAAGCGCTGCACGGTCTGCGCCAGCACCGACGGATCGGCACCGATCTTCGTGGCCAGTGCCGCCAGCGTGGGCGCCTCGATCAGGTAGCCGGCGTCGACGTACGGCCGCTCGCTGAAGGGCGCGGGCCGCGCCAGGCCGATGCCGTAGCTGCGCAGGAAGGCGCGGCCGGCGACCAGGTACACGGTGTCGAGTTTCCGCGCATGCATCGTCTTCACGAAGTTCTGGTACGAGCTGCCTTCGTTGACGAAGCGCCGCCCCGCCGGGTCGACCACCAGGCTGCCGGGCATCGCGCGGTCGATGAAGATGTGCGGGTACTTCAGCACGCTGCCGTCGGGCTGGCGCAGCACCGACACCGGCGTCCAGATGCACTGGCCCGCATTGCGATCGTTGAGCACGCCGCCCGCCGACACGCCGAGTTCGATGCCGTCGCCGACGTTGTCGTCCGGCTGCAGCGACCAGTGGTGCTCGGCCATCGGGATGTACTTCGCGCGCATCTCGGCATTGGCGCCGAAGCCGCCGCTGGCCAGCAGCACGCCGCGGCGCGCCATCACGCGGATCTTCTGGCCGTCCTTCTGCGCGATCAGCCCGCGCACCGCGCCGCCTTCGGTCACGAGTTCGAGTGCGGGCGTGTTGTTCCACAGCGTGACGCCGGCATCGATGGCCGAGCGCAGCAGGCGGCCCGCCAGTGCGTTGCCGTTGGCCAGCCGCACGCCGCGGCCGTGCTGCAGTCGCTCGGTGATGAAGCGCGCCATCAGTCTCGTCGTGTGCTTGAAGCCTTGCCAGGTCTTGAACACCTTGCGCATCGGATGGATGTCGGCGCCTTCGATCTGCATGGTGCCGAACAGCATGAGCTGCGGCAGCGGCAGGCGCAGCAGCTTCAGGTGTTCGCCGAGCAGCTTGCCGTCGTACGGCTGCGTGAGCAGCGAACGGCTGCGCGCTGCGCCCGGCTGCACCTCGTAGTCGGGCGCGAGGAAGGGCTTGAACTTGACCTCGGACTCGCGCTCGAGGAACGCCAGCATCTCCGGTCCGTTGTCGAGAAAGGCCTTGATGCGGTCATCGTCGTACCAGTCGCCGAGCACTGCGTGCAGATAGGTTTCGGCCGCCTTGCGCGTGTCCGACAGGCCGGCCTGCTTCATCACGTGGTTGCACGGAATCCACGGCGCGCCGCCCGAATACGCGGTGGTGCCGCCGAAGTAGGCGGTCTTCTCGACCACCAGCACTTCCAGGCCGAGCTTGCGTGCGGTGATGGCGGCAGTGAGCCCGGCTGCGCCGGCACCGATGACGATGACGTCGGTTTCGATCATGTGGATTCCTTCAATGCCTTCAAAGAGGGACCAGCCGCAGCGGCAGCCGGTCGAGGGTGCGCATCTGGTTGACCGGGCGCCACACCGGCGCACCGGCGGGCTCGATCGCACGGACGCGCGCGAGCAGGGCGGCCAGCAGGCACTCGGCTTCGAGCCGCGCGATCATCTGGCCGATGCAGTTGTGGTCGCCGGTGCCGAAGGCCAGGTGGCCGACGGTCTGGCGCCGCAGGTCGAAGCGGTCCGGGTCGGGCCAGCGCCGCGGGTCGCGGTTGGCCGCGCCGATGAAGATCGCGATCTTCCGGTCGGCCTCGAGCGCGACGCCACCGAGTTCGGTGTCGCACATCGTCACGCGGTAGGTGGTCTGGAAGGGCGTCTCCATGCGCGTGCCTTCTTCGAAAGCGGCGCGCACCTTCTGCGGGTTGGCGCGCAACCAGTCCCACTGGCCATGCGCGCTGGCCAGGTGCAGCAGCGTCGAGCCGAGTCCGGCGATGGTCGAGTCCATGCCGCCACGCACGAAGGTGCGCACCAGGTTCGATGCGATGCCGGGCTGCACCTCGCCCGCGTCCTCGGCCAGGAAGAACTTCTCGGCGATGCCGCCGGGCACGACGTTGTGGCGCTGCTGGCTCTCCTCGAACCACGCGAGGTAGGGCTGGGCGCGCGCCATGGCGCGGTGGTAGAGCGCGTTCTGCGGGCCGCTCTGGTTGAAGCTCATGTCGCCGATCGCGAGGATCGCGTCGCGGTCGAAGCGCACGCCGACCGCATCGACGAAGACCTTGAAGACATAGGCCTCGGCCATGTCGGTCACCGCATCGACCTCGCGGCGGTCGAGCAGTTCGTCGACCAGCCGATCGGCGTCGCGCTGCATGTCGACGCGCCACTGCCGTACGGCCGCTGGCGAGAGCACCTTGTTGACCACGCTGCGCAATGCGGTGTGGTCGGGCGGGTCGACTTCGAGCAGCGCATTGAGCGGTCGGAACGACGCGCCCGGCTTGCGCGCATCGGCCAGGCCGATGCCGCCCGTGGTCGAGAAGCGCCGGTGGTCGGTGAAGACGGTCACGGCCTCGTCGTAGCGGCCGACGGCGTACACGCCATGGGCCGCCATATGCGCGACCGGGCCGGCGTCGCGCAATGTTTCGTGAAAGGGATAGGGGTCGAGCAGGACGTCCGTCGAATACGGATCGATGTCGAGCGACGGCGGCGCGATGGCGTCGGCCATGGTGGCGGTTCCGTGGTTGCTTGGATTCGGGGGAGCGTAGGCAGCGGCCCCCGGTGCGTCAGTCCCCGCGCGGCGGGACAAGGGTTTTCACGCGGCACTTCCGTACCACCGGCAGGGGACAGACGCGCCGCGGCGATGCACGAATACTCGCGCCGACCGCACCGCCGCCGGACCGGCCGGGGTGTCCCATTTCCCTTCTTCAACCCGAGGCGACAGCACATGACAGCCTTCACTCCCTCCGCCGAGCCGCTGCTGAGCGTGCGCGACGTGTCCGTGCGATTCGGTGGCATCGTGGCGCTCGACGGCATCTCGTTCGACGTGCAGCGCGGCCAGATCTGCGGCGTGATCGGCCCGAACGGCGCGGGCAAGACGACGCTCTTCAACTGCCTGAGCCGGCTCTATACACCGCACGGCGGCACGATCCGCTTCGATGGGCAGGACCTGCTCGCGCTGCCGCAGCACGCCATCGCTTCGGCGGGCATCGGCCGCACCTTCCAGAACGTGGCGCTGTTCCCCGCGATGACGGTCGCCGAGAACGTGATGGTCGGGCGCCATTGCCGCACGCACACCGGCTACTTCGCCAACGCCTTCCGGCTGAAGTCGGTGCGCAGCGAAGAAGCCGACGTGCAGCGCCGCACCCGCGATCTGCTCACGCTGCTGCAACTGGCCGAGGTGGCCGACACGCCGGTGCGCGAGCTGTCCTTCGGCACCCGCAAGCGGGTCGAGATGGCGCGCGCGCTGGTGGCCGAGCCGCAACTGCTGCTGCTCGACGAACCGGCCGCCGGACTGAACCATGAGGAGGTCGATGCGCTGCGGCTGCTGATCCAGGACGTGCGCGACCGCTTCAATGTCACGGTGCTGCTGGTGGAGCATCACCTGAACCTGGTGATGCGCGTGTCCGACCAGGTGGTGGCCATGAACTTCGGCCGCAAGATCGCCGACGGCCCGCCGGCCGTGGTGCAGAACGATCCGGAAGTGGTGCGTGCCTATCTGGGCACGGAGGAGACGGTATGAGCGCCGCCCGGCCGCCCGAAGACGCTCGCACCGCAGTGCAGAGCACGGAGGTATTCGCATGACATCGATCCTGCAGGTGAAGAAGCTCGAAGGCTTCTACGGCCCGACGCGCGTCTTGCAAGGCATCGACTTCGAGGTGGCCGAAGGCGGCATCACCACGATCCTCGGCGCCAACGGTGCGGGCAAGACGACCACGCTGCGCGCGATCAGTGCGCTGGTCCGCACGCGTGGCGAGATCTGGTTTCGGGGCGCGCGCATCGACGGCCTGTCGACAGAGAAGATCGCCGCGCTCGGCGTGGCCCACGTGCCCGACGGCCGCGGCACGCTGGTCAATCTCACGGTGGAAGAGAACCTGCGCGTGGGCATGTACCTGCGGCGCGATCGCGCCAAGGCCGAGGCCGACATCGAGCGCATGTTCGGCTACTTCCCGCGGCTGCGCGAGCGGCGCCTGCAGCAGGCCGGAACGCTGTCGGGCGGCGAGCAGCAGATGCTGGCGATCAGCCGCGCGCTGATGCTCGCGCCCAAACTGCTGCTGCTGGACGAGCCGTCGTTCGGCCTGGCGCCGCTGATCATCCGCGAGATCTTCGAGATCATGCGGCGCATCAACCGCGAGGAGCGGGTGAGCATCCTGCTGGTCGAGCAGAACGTGGCGCGCGCACTCGAACTCGCCGACCACGCCTATCTGCTGGAAACCGGCAGCACGGTGATGGGCGGCACCGCGCAGGCGATGCGCGACGACGCGCAGATCCGCCGCTCGTACCTCGGCTTCTAGACAGACAGCCCGACAAACAGACGCAAGGAGCTTCACGCATGTTCAACCTGTTGCAACAGATCGCCTCCGGCGTGGCCATGGGCGGCATCTATGCCTGCCTCGGGCTGGCGCTGGTCATGATCTACCAGTCCACCCACCACATCAATTTCGCGCAGGGCGAGATGGCGATGTTCTCGACCTTCATCGCCTGGCTGTGCGTGAAGGCCGGCATGCCCTACTGGGCAACCTTCCTGCTCACGGTGTCCTTCGGCATGGTGCTCGGGATGCTGATCGAGCGTGTCGTGCTGCGCCCGCTGAAGGACGCGCCCGAGATGTCGGTGATCGTGGTGTTCATCGGCCTGTTCGTCGGCATCAACTCGCTGGCCGGCTGGATCTTCGGCCACCAGCTCGAGACCTTCCCGAGCCCGTTCCCGGCCAAGGCGCCGTTCGGCACCACGCTGATTTCGTCGCACGAGCTGGGCACCGTCGGCGTCGCGCTGGCGGTGGTCTGCGTGCTCTACGCCTTCCTGCGCTTCACGCGGGTCGGCCTGGCGATGCGTTCCGCGGCCGAGAACCCGGTGTCGAGCCGGCTGTCGGGCATACCGGTGTCGCTGATGCTGTCGCTGGGCTGGGGCCTGTCGGCGGTGATCGGCGCGGTCGCGGGGCTGATGGTGGCGCCCGTCGTCTTCCTCGATCCGAACATGATGGGCGGCATCCTGATCTACGCCTTTGCTGCGGCCTTGCTCGGCGGCATCGACAACCCGTGGGGCGCGGTGGTCGGCGGCGTGATCGTGGGCGTGGTCGAGAACCTGGCCGGCACGTATGTGGTCGGCACGGAACTGAAACTGTCGGTCGCGCTGGTCGTGATCGTGGGTGTGCTGCTGGTGCGCCCGTCCGGCCTGTTCGGCCGCAAACTCGTGACGAGGGTCTGACGATGTCTGCTGTTCTCCCTTCCGCCGTTGCCGCAGCGCGGCCGCATGCCGTGCCTGCCAGCCGGCCATCGCTCAAGGACGCCTGGGGCGTCGGCCTGCTGCTGATCGTCGCGATCGCGCTGCCGTTCTTCGTGTCCGACTACCGCGTGTTCCAGGCCACGATGACGCTGATCATGGCGATCGCCGTGCTCGGATTGAACATGCTGGTCGGCTACAACGGCCAGTTGTCACTCGGGCACGGCGCGATCTACGCGATCGGCGCGTACACGGCCGCCTTGCTGATCGAACATGGCGGCGTGCCGTGGTGGGCCACGCTGCCGGCCGCGGCGCTGGTCTGCTTCGTCTTCGGCTTCCTGTTCGGTTGGCCGGCGCTGCGGCTGAAAGGCCACTACCTGGCATTGGCAACGTTCGCGCTCGCGTTGGCGATGCCACAGTTGCTCAAGTACAAGCTGCTCGAGCCCTGGACTGGCGGCGTGCAGGGCATCGTGCTGATGAAGCCGGAGGCGCCCTTCGGCTGGAAAATCTCGCCCGACCAATGGCTGTACGGCGTGACGCTGGCGATCGCGGCGCTGATGTTCCTGCTGGCCTGGAACATCCTGCGCGGCCGGCTGGGCCGCGCCACCATCGCGATCCGCGAGCAGCCGATCGCGGCCTCGGCGATGGGCATCAACGTGCCGTACGTGAAGGCGCTGACCTTCGGCATCAGCGCGCTCTACACAGGCGTCGCGGGCGCGCTCGGCGCGGTGGCGGCGGCCTTCGTGGCGCCCGACAGCTTCGGGATGTTCGTGTCGATCTTCTTCTTGGTCGGTGCTGTTGTCGGTGGCCTTGGCACGATCTGGGGTGCGCTGGTCGGTGCGCTCTTCATCCAGTTCGTGCCCAACGTGGCGGACCAGATTTCGAAGTCGGCTCCTTCTGCGATCTATGCGCTGTTTTTGATCCTGTCTGTCTATGTGATGCCTATGGGGTTCGTTGGGCTGGTGCGGTCTTTGCGGCGGCGCTTTTGGCGGAAGGCTGGTCGTTGATTCGTTGATGTTGGTGGGTCGCGCCC
>JAZKDL010000409.1:0-3587 GCA_040387575.1 Pseudomonadota bacterium | reverse complement strand
GGCGTGTCGTTGAGCTTGGTGCCCGACGAACAACCAGCGATCAGGGCCACGATGGCCAGCGAATAAATCGTACGCTTCAACATTTCCATACTCCTCAAGTAAATCATTGCTTTTGAAACGGACCCCAGTCCGGCTCCCTGATATCCCCCGCCTGACCCGCCAGCCGCGCCTTGATCTTTCCATCGAGCGTTGTGGTCATCAGTGCTTCGCGGCCTTGCAGCTGCGTGGCATAGACGATGAGCTTGCTGTTGGGCGCGAAGCTCGGATTCTCATCGGCGGATGTGTCAGTGATAGCCGAGACGTTGCCCGTCGCAAGCTCCATAACGTGTAATTTGAATGCGCCGCCGACACGCGAGATGTAGGCCAACCACCGTCCGTCGCCGCTGATCGAAGGCGAGATGTTGTAGGAGCCGCTGAAAGTCACACGCGCAGGCGCACCGCCGCTCGCAGGCATCTTGTAGATCTGGGGCGCGCCACCGCGATCACTGACGAAATAGATCGTGCTGCCGTCCGATGAGTAAACCGGTTCGGTATCGATGCTGTTGCTTTGCGTGAGCCGCGTTGGCTCGCCGCCGCTGGCAGGAATCGTGTAGAGCTGTGAGCCACCGTCGCGGCTGAGCGTGACGGCGAGCGTGTTGCCATTGGGCGCCCAGGCCGGCGCGCTGTTCGACCCGCGGAAATTCGCAACCAGGCGACGCTGACCGGTCGCCACGTTGTGGACATAGACCACGGGCTTGCGCGATTCGAAGGAAACGTACGCCAGTTGCGAACCATTCGACGACCAGACCGGCGAGATGATCGGCTCAGGGCTTGCGAGCGCGGCCTGGGCATTCTCGCCATCGGCATCGGCAACCCACAGGCTGAAGCGGCTCCCTGCCTTGGTCACGTAGGCGATGCGGGTCGAGAAGATGCCTTTGTCGCCAGTGAGCTTTTCGTAGACGTAGTCGGCAATGCGATGCGACGCAAGCCTCAAATCGCCCTGGGGAACGGTGTAGCTCTGGCCGCCAAGATCCTGGCCACGCACGACGTCCCAGAGACGAAAGCGCACGTCGTAGCGGCCATCGGCGAGTCGTGCCACGCTGCCGACCACCAGCGAGTCTGCTGTGCGCTGACGCCACAGGCTCAAGTCGGGTCGGGAGGCTTCATCGAGCGACTGACCGGAGGCATCCACGCCGCGGAACTGGCCGCTGCGCTCGAGGTCTGCCTGGACGATGTCAGAAATCTTCTGCGGCGACGACTCCTGCCCTTTGAAAGGCGCGAGTGCGATGGGCAACTGCGTCAACCCCACGCCCGACACCTCGACCCTGAACTGGGCGAGTGCCGAAAGCATGGGAGAGGAAGCAAGTGCCGCAACGAGCGTACGGCGTGCAGAGAAATATGAAGAAGGAGTTGGGGAAGAATCGGTCAACGGCTTGTTCATGCAGTTCGGAGAGGTTTCCGGGACAAAAGTTTCACCGGGCTTGACGAGGGCCACATGTTACACATCGGCTGGACGCCCACGTCACAAAAGGTGAGCGTCTGCGCGTCGTCCTGATTCCACAGGCTGCGCCCGTAGAATCCGCCGCCATGCAGCCTTCCTCCGCAGACGAGACCACGCGTCCGCCCTTGACCCGCCGTCTTTCTCGCCTGATGGTCTGGTTCGGCGGCTCGAGACGCTGGTGGGTGCTCGGCATCGTCACCGCATTGATCGCCGCGCTCACCGAGCCGTTGATGCCCGCACTGCTCAAGCCCTTGCTGGACCGCGGCTTCACAAAGGGCCAACTCGCACTCTGGATGGTGCCAGTAGCCATCATCCTGCTGTTTGCTGTTCGAGGGCTCGCCCAGTTCGTGTCGCAGTACGCACTGGCGCGCATCGCGAACGAAGGCATGCAACATCTGCGCAGCGTGTTGTTCCAGCGCCTGCTGGGTGCCGAGCTGGCGCTGTTCACGCGGCAATCGGCGAGCACGCTGTCGAACACCGTCGTGTACGAGGTCCAGACCGGCGCGATGCTGCTGGTGCAGGCCGTGCTGGGGCTGTCTCGCGACGGATTCACGCTGGTCGCCCTGCTCTTTTACCTGCTGTTCCTCAACTGGAAACTCACGCTCATCATTGGCGTGCTCGCGCCGGGTGTGGCCTGGATCATGAAGGTGCTGTCGAAGCGGCTTTATCACCTGACGCGGCTCGGCCAGAAGGCGACCGACGATCTGGCCTACGTGGTCGAAGAAAACGTGCTGGCCTATCGCATGGTCCGGCTGCACGGTGCCGAGGCTGGGCAGGCCGATCGCTTCGACCGCCTGAGCCAGACGCTGAACCGCCTCGCGGTCAAGTCGACGATCGCATCGGCCGCCATGACGCCCGCCACACAACTGCTGGCGGCGGTGGCGCTGTCGGTGGTGGTGATGATCGCGTTGTGGCAGAGCGGCGAGCAGGGCCTGACGGTCGGCGGTTTCGTCGCCTACATCACGGCCATGCTGATGCTGATCGCACCGATCCGCCGGCTTGCGGACATGGCGAACCCGATCACGCGAGGCCTGGCTGCGCTGGAACGCGGCATGTCGCTGATCGACGAGGTCGCGCCGGAGCCGCAGGGATCCTTCTCAGTCGCACGCGCGCAGGGCAAGATCGAATTGCGCGACGTGCAGGTCAGCTATCGCGGCGAAGACGAAGCACGGGCACTCGATCGTGTGAGCCTGCGCATCCAGCCTGGTGAGATCGTGGCGTTCGTCGGTTCATCGGGCTCCGGCAAGACGACGCTGGTGAACCTGCTGCCGCGCTTCGTGCTGCCCACGGCGGGCCAGATCCTGCTGGACGACCACGAGATCAACGACTGGACCCTGACCAGCCTGCGCGCGCAGTTCGCCATGGTCAGCCAGGACGTGGTGATGCTCAACGACACGCTCGCCGCCAACGTGGCGCTGGGTGCCGACATCGATCGCGAGCGCGTGCTGCAATGCGTTGCGGCCGCGAACCTGAGCGAACACGTGCAGAGCCTGCCGCAGGGCGTCGATACCGTGCTGGGCCACAACGCGACGCAACTGTCCGGCGGCCAGCGGCAACGCCTGGCGATCGCCCGCGCGTTGTACAAGGACGCGCCGATCCTGCTGCTCGACGAAGCGACATCCGCACTGGACAACGAATCCGAACGCCTCGTGCAGGAGGCGCTGAACCGGCTCATGAAGGGTCGCACCACGCTGATCGTCGCGCACCGGCTGTCGACCATCCAGCATGCCGACCGTATCGTCGTGATGGACCACGGCCGCGTGGCCGAAAACGGCACGCATGGCGAACTGATGGCGCTGGACGGCCTGTACGCGCGCCTGCAAAGCAACGCAGTGCGGACGGCGCGGCCCGAGCAGGAACCCAGCATCTGATCTCTGGCGTGGCGCTGGAGATGCGCCAACAACGACCCGTCAGAGCAGGACGATGTCGTACTGACCCTGTCCCATCGACGGTTCCGACTGCAGCGAAATCGGCTTGCCGATGAAATCGCTGAGCCCTGCCAGATGCTGGCTCTCCTCGTCCAGCAGCAGTTCAATCACCTGCGGTG
Organism: Pseudomonadota bacterium; assembly: GCA_040387575.1. Lineage (GTDB taxonomy): Bacteria > Pseudomonadota > Gammaproteobacteria > Burkholderiales > Burkholderiaceae_C > Variovorax. The sequence continues at coordinate 60 of JAZKDL010000409.1, read as the reverse complement.
TCGAAACGATCCGGAATTCGCGCGGTGTGAACTGGCGCGCTTCGCGCAAGATCTCGCGCA